>CAYQFV010000138.1:0-11757 GCA_964416845.1 uncultured Phycisphaeraceae bacterium
AATACCCCTGCACTTTATTTTGTGTAATACTTCTTGAAGTTTTGATCGGGGCAGCGTATCGTCGTGTTTGAAATCGCCGAAAACGTGTCGTTGCGAGAAGCTTGTAGGTCTTTGGATGGAGGCACTTCGATGAACGGACGCGCGTCTGGACGTAGACTTGTGTTGGTGGCGTTTTGTTTTGCTGTGTTGGCGGTCGTTGGCGTTGGGTATTCGCAGAGCCTAGAGTGGGCGCCTGTTTGCGAACTCATTGAGGAAGTCCTCTCCCACGTCGATACGATGCTTCAGGACTGCGAGAACGATGGGACGTGCGAGGAACTGCAGGCGCTTCACGACGAACTAGATTGTCAAGCCAACGAGTGTTGGGACTTCGTCGACGGCGTGTGTCCGGCCTGATAAGTCAGTTGATATGTGCGTGTCGGCGTCTGGCATGATTATGATCTGGAACGGTGTGGCCGTGTCGTGACGAAGGGCGGTGGAAGATGTCAAAACGCTGGCTGTGTGCTTTGGTCGCGATGGCGTCGTCGGGCGTTCTTGCGACGCACTCTGTTTCAGAAGCACCGCGGGACGACGAGAAGTGCATGTTTCCCGACGACTGCCTGCGACATACTAGTGCTGGAATCAACATTGGCTGGGGCAAGTGTGAGGGTCGTTCCGCATGGCGAGAACGGTACGTCACCTCCACGCGAGACGAACGCTTGCGGATGCGGAGGGCGAGAAGAACGTCGATGCGCCAGAAGATTCTCGACGCTTATGGTCTTACCGAAGCGCAAAGGGAAACCTGTGACCGGATCTGCGCTGAATTCTCCGCGAATTGGCGGCGCGGGATGGGCGAGCAATTTGACGAGGTTCGTGCCCTACGCAGGCAACAGATTGATCGCCTCCGCGAGTACGCTGATGCAACCCGGGAATTCCAGCGCGGTGCCCCGGGTGCTAGCGAGGCGTTGAAGCAGTTTCCGGGCGTGCGGGATGACCCCAAGTTGCGAATCCCCCGTGAACGCGAGCAACAAATCAAACGGGCGCATCCGTATGATTGGAGCGGCTTGGCCGATCGGATCGAGGACGCTCTGCCGAAAGAGCAGGCGAAACTTGGCCGGGAACGTCTGGGCGCTAGATTCCCATTTACTATCTCACGCCGACACGGCGAGAAGCTCGCGGCCGAATCGACGGGAACAGAGTTTGACGCTCGCGAAATCGACCGATGGGGTGCGTACGTCCGGCAGTTCACGGATCGGTACGAGCTGACTGAGGGACAGGCGAACGCAGTAGCGTCTATCCTCCGAGAGGTGCGAACACAAGATGCGCAATTGACGCTCCGAATGGGCGATGAGGCCGAACGCGACGAAGCGCGGGGACATCAAGAAGCGGCTCGACGTCGACGCGAGGCCTTCCAGCTTGACCTTGACGACTTGTTCGAAAACTTCAAAGCGCGCTTGGACGGTCTGTTAACCACGGTTCAACGCCGGACTTCGGCAAAACCCTGAGAGAATCCCAAGATTCGCGCGGGCAAGAACGACCGAGGTGCATAGTCCCTTCCGCAGGGAAGAGATCACCGGGCTTGACCGCGCGGATACGATCGCAGTATGTCGCACGCGCCGCTATTTCTTCCCCTTCGCTCGTTGTTCGCGGAAGAACTCTGAAAGAATCGCTCCACACTCGTCAGCAAGGATGCCCCGCTCGGTTGGGACGTGGTGGTTGAGGCGATCGTCGTTGCAGATGTCGTAGAGACTGCCCGCCGCGCCGGCCTTGGGGTCGGTCGCACCGTAGACCAGTCGGTCGAGTCGGGCTAGTACGATCGCCCCGGCGCACATGACGCATGGCTCGAGTGTGACATAGATCGTACAGCCGGTCAGTCGCCACGATTGCAGCTCGGCGGCGGCAGCCGTCAGCGCCAGCGTTTCCGCGTGGGCGGTGGGATCGCGTAGCAATTCTCGTTGATTTCGACCTCGCCCGATGATGCGGCGGTTGAAGGTCACCACCGCACCCACCGGGACATCCCCATCGTCGAGGGCAGCGCCGGCTTCAATCAACGCCGCCCGCATGAACACCGCGTGGTCGATCGCGGACAAATGATCGTCGCTTGGTCCAATCGGCATGGCCTGCTTCCGAGAACATAAAGGTTTACGATGGATACGAATCGCCTACTTCCAAGGCGAAATAAGTGATGACGATCTCGCCTACCAAAGTCTCGCGCCGCGCGAGATTCCGGCGATTCGTGCCACGTCTATAGACGTGAGGGCCTCATATCGCAACCAGTTTTGCGCCTGACATCACGCGTTGATCGCACGACAGATCATTTCCGCAAACGAGCTTCGCTTCGAAAACCTGCGACGTAGCTCGGCTTCGCGCGGAAAGATTGACTGAATCCAGCCCTGCAACATTAGCGTACGCGCGCCGCCCTTCGCGGTGAGGCCTTTGGATTGTCAAGGATCCCGCATGAATCTCGCCATCAGCCTCACAGCGGAAACGACGGCAACCTATGTTCTTACAATAGGTTTTCGTTCTCGAATGACCTGTCCACCTGTTCGTGTCTTTGAAGCAGGGTGCGGGCGCGTACCGCCTCGATGGGTAAACGGCGTTCGGCGTTACGAATCGGAAGGTTTCATGTAGTGGGCGCGCGTTTCCTCCCGAAGATTCTCTTGACGTGGCCATACCGGTCACATACGGTTCGATCCGCGGTCAATTGGCGCGGCCGCGACACGCGTTGATGTTGGGTTGGCTTGGGTGCTCGAGTGGCTGTCTCAACCATCGCGACGTGTCGTGTTTGCGAGGTTCACTAAGGTTTGGCCTTGCGCTGGTCTCCACGGATGGAGCATTTCGGGGTGGCTGGTGCCTCTGGCGGTGGGGTGGAGAAACTTATACCTATGTTAGAACCAGCCCGAATCGGGCCGCAACGGCCCCTCCGGCGTTTCGGCTTTGATCCAATGCCCTGTGTTCGCCGATACGGTGGACTCTTTCCCGGCGAGTTCTCCAGTGGTGCGCGATGTCGAAAACTGGCCCTGCGCGCGATCGCGATGGTGTCATTGATCGTTGCGTCGTGCGGAACGCGCGCGTTAGCGCAGACGGCCGGCGGCGGACATCCATCGAACAATCTTGCGTCGGGAATCGGCGATGACGAGCCCGAGTTTGTCGCGACGGTTCGCAACACGCTTGAGAACGCCCATCGTTTCAAAGTCCCCCGGAACCGAAGCATCATCATCGAGACGTCGCTTCCGCTGACGCGGGTGGACGTCGTCGGCAAAGACATGGTTCGTGTTGAAGCCCCATCGGCCAAGCAATTGCTCGTCACGGGTGAGAACTACGGTGTCACTCAGGTGATCGTCTGGACCGAAGGTGGTCAGCGCAAGGTGTTCGAAATCACGGTGGAGCTCGATCTTGAGTTGCTCAACGCGACCATCAAGGACATGGACCCGCAGTCGGACGCTCGCGCGTTGTCCATCATGGGCAACGTTCTGCTCACCGGAACCGTCAGTAGCGCAACGGTGGCTGAACAGATTGAACAGATCGCCCGATTGTATCTATCGCGGATCGGCACCGAGCCCGATGTTCAAAACCAGTTGCGCATCGCCGGAGAGCAGCAAGTACTGCTCAAATGCGTGGTCGCGGAGGTATCGCGCAGCGCGGTGCGAGATCTCGGAATCAACGGATTTCTGGCGGGCGAGAACTTCGGCGACGGCTTTGTCGTCAGTCAGATCGGCGGGATCAACCCGATCCCGATCGGTCCGGCGCCGGGAATTAACGTTGAAAGTCGGATCCCATTTCTAACGGGCGATATCCCTTTGGGGCCGAATCCAACTTTGTCGCTCGGCTTTCCCGATATTCAGATGCAGTTGTTCATCCGGGCGCTTGCGAACAACACGCTGCTGCGCATTCTGGCCGAGCCGACGCTCGTTGCCGTCAGTGGCGAAACGGCGAGCTTCCTTGCTGGTGGCGAGTTTCCGATTCCGGTTCCCCAAGCTGGCCAGGCTGCTGGGGCGATCACAATCGTCTATCGCGAATTCGGGATCAACCTGTTGTTCACACCGCTGGTCCTGCCCCACCAACGTATTCGGATCAACGTTCAGCCGGAGGTGAGCGCCCGCGACGAAGCTGGCGGCATCGTCACACCGAGCGGTTTTGTCCCCGCGTTGACGACGCGGCGCGTGAGCACGACGGTGGAAGTGGGCAGCGGAGCGACGATTGCGATTGCCGGACTGTTGCGGGATGAAGTTCGCGGGGTAACTCAGCGTGTCCCCGGGATCGGCGACTTGCCGGTTCTCGGTGCTCTGTTCCGATCCGTCAATTTTCAGCGATCGCGGACCGAGCTCGTCATCCTTGTGACGCCCGAAATCGTCGCACCGATGCATGGCAAACAGGTGCCGAAGCTTCCTGGCGGCGATCTCGCCGATCCGTCCGATCTTGAACTTTATTTGCTCGGCGCTTTGGAAGGCCGAACGCGCTCCGACGATGCCGACGAATCGTTCGGGGATGACGTGGCGAGTCGAAGGCTCCTGCCGACGAGTCCCGAGTTGCTTTCACTCCACGGACCGTGGGGCCACGAGAATCGAGAGAAACCGTAGTTATGGTGGATCGGCGGACGGCTCTGGGGACGGACGGGTATCCCCGTGGAGCGTCGCTTTCATGGAAGGAATGTAATCGTGTTAAGTCGATGCAATCGAGTGGTGGCGAGCGGCGTTCTGTTGGTCGTTTTGTGCGGCTGCCAAGATTTGGATTGGCCGAAGGATCCGGTCATAGGGAAACCCTTCGCCCCGACCGACATGCACCGTTACTACACTCCGATGGTAGAAAACGCCGCAGCGCACGATATGTCCGTTGCGGACATCCATTTCGTTCCCCATACCAGTGCCCTCAACGAGTTGGGAATGAAGCGCCTGAACATGCTCGGAATCTTCCTCGCAAAATATGGCGGCAAGGTTCGTTACGAGACGGAATCGACCGACACAGAGCGAAACCAGGCGAGGGTGGACCAGATCAGACGTTACTTCGTCGAAGCCGGATACGACATGACCCACATTGCAGTGGCGCCGGAGATGTCCGGCGGCCGAGGCATGACGGCCGCAGATGCGTTGGTGGCCAAGGAACGTGCGACGAGCGAATCCGATACCGCGGCGTCCGCCGCCAAGAGTACGGCCGATTTCCAAACCGGTGGCGGTTAATCGCAATCGCAGAGCCATCGAAGGGCTGACCATGAGGCCGATGATTCTCTGTCTGTGTTTCGCGACGTCGGCGACGCCTGTCTTCCTCGTCGGGTGCAGTCAGAAGCAGCAGCAAGGTGTCTTCAGCCGACCTCAATCCCCACCACCACCCACCGACGTGAAGCTTGCCGCCGATCCAAACATCTTGCCCTCAACGCGCTACGCAGCCGCACGCCTGTTTGAATCGAACGGGCAATTCGACAAAGCGATCACGCAGTATCGCAAGGCGATCGCCGACGACGATAAGTTCGTCGATGCGTACGATCGGCTGGGGCTGCTCTACAGCCTTCAAGGTCGCCACGAGGAAGCAGAGAAGGCGCTGCGGACTGCCATCCAGATCAGCCCGAGCGAGGTGGCGTTGCGGAACAATCTGGCATTTGGGTTGATCCTTCAGCGACGATGGGCGGACGCCGAACGGGAACTTCGACGGGCGATCATGCTTGATCCGTCTTTTACTCGTGCCCACATTAATCTAGGGCTTGTGATGACCGCCCAAGGGCGATTCGACGATGCACTCGCCCAATACCGCGCCGTCCTTCCAGAGGCAGACGCCCATTACAACTTGGGATTGGCCTACCGGGCGCAACACCGCTCCGCAGAAGCAAAATCGGCGTTCCGGCGTGTGTTGGCGCTCGATCCCGACTTCACTGCCGCCAAGCGCCAGATTGAGTTTCTGGACAATCGAGCGTCGGAACAACCGAACGGCGTGGGATCATCGTTGCCCCGTGGTCGCCATGCGGCGCTTGCATCAGCCGCCGTGGTTCCGGAAACCACCGGCGTGACCGCCACCGTGCTACCGTTTGACGATATCGCCGCGCAGGACACCGAGGCCCAAGCCACCCTAGAAAACCGTACGGACAGCGCCGCGGATTCAGGGTCGCCGCCGACCATTCAGTTCGGGAAGGCGCCGAGCACGGGGGCTGCGCGGTACGAAGTTGTTCCCGGTGACATGGACGCTGACGGCGACGTCGACGAGGCGGATTTCGAACGATTTCGAGCTTGTTTGACGCGGCCGAATGCTGATTCCCTCCGCGGCTGCGAGCCCGCGGACCTCGACCACGACCAGGACATCGACGCGCTCGATTTCGCTCGGTTGCAAATACTGCGATCGACTCCGCGATAATGTTTCCACTGCCTACGGCGAATCGCTCCGGCTGCGCGGGCGGTCTCGCTTGCCAGGGTCTTGAATCCTTGAAGCGTTTATCTCCAATCACCCGATAACAGGTTGGGATTCCGCGTTTTCAGTATTGGAACGTCAGATCTGTGATGGTCAGACTCGGCGGAAATCGCTGCATGGACGGTGGATGTGATGGACGATCCTAACGCGTCGGTTCGACGATCGGTGGCGTGGCCGACGTTGGCGTTGCTCCTGTGTTCGTTTCTGTGGGCTTCGCTACTCACGTTCGACATCGGCGATTGGCCAAGCCCCGACCAGTACCCCCACAACGATCCGCCGGCCAACGCGTGCGGTGTTGTTGGCGCAGCGGTCGCGTATCAGCTGCATCGCGTGATCGGGGACGGGGCATATCCGTTGATATTCTTTGCGACGTGTGCGGCTGTTCTTTGGCTCGTGCGCGGACGGATCGTGGGAATCTGGCAGCGATTGTTTGGCCTGTGCTTGCTCGTCGTCAGCACTGCGGTCGCGGTGCAGTTGGCTGGGGCGTCTGAGGCTGACACCATCGCGTTCGGCCCCGGCGGATTGGTGGGAACGGCCGTTGGCGGCCTGTTGAACGACTCGTTCTCCGGATTCGGGTCGGTGCTCGTGCTCGGCTATTGCTTCCTCATCAGCCTGCTGTTCACCGCGGAGGGGTGGATGGTGCGGTTGCCCACGCTCGTCGCCCGGGCCAGCCGAGCGTCTCTTGGCACGATCACGACCTTGCGATCGATACCCCAGCGCCAAATCGTCGCGTCGCTCTCGTCGCCCACGGCCGAATCGGCAACCGGGACGGCAACGAACGAGTCGGACGACCGCGGCGAATCTCCCGCCGACCCACCGCTGCGCATCAACCGCGGCTTTCCGTCTCCGCGCCGCCGTTCCCGCAAGAGCGACAACCAACCAACCCTCTTCGACGAGCCCACTCCGGACGAGTCAAGCGGTGAGCAGCCTCCACCACGCAAAGGTCGCAAACTTCGCCGCGCAACCGGCGATGTTGGCAACGACGAAGTCGAGCCACCGAAAGAACCGTCCGCATCGACAAAGCCCGAGCCAAGACCCCGTTCGACGACGCTGCGGGATACCACCGCCGATACTCACGATCCGCATCTCCCCGCCGTCCCGGCGGCAACGCCCTACGCCAAGAAGCTCGCCAAGTGGAAGCTTCCGCCGATGTCCATGCTGGATTCGACGGACTACAAGTTTTCCGCCGCCAAGGAATCGCTCCTTCGCGCCAAGGCGAAAACGCTGGAACGTTCGCTGCAGGAGTTTCGGGTTGATGCGCGGGTGGTCGAGATCGACACCGGCCCGGTGATCACGATGTTCGAGTTGGAACTCGCTGCCGGCGTGAAGGTAAGTCGGGTGGCTGCCCTGTCGAACGATATCGCACGGGCGTTGAAAGCGCCCAGCGTCCGCATCGTAGCGTCCATCCCCGGCAAGAGCACGATCGGCGTCGAAGTGCCCAACATCGAGAAAGAAAAGGTTCGCCTCAAGGGGCTGATCCTCGGAGCTGGTTCGCGCATCGACGACATGGCTATTCCGCTTTGTCTCGGCAAGGACGCGTCAGGGACTCCGTTGGTGTACGACCTTGCGTCCATGCCCCACATGTTGATCGCGGGCACGACCGGCAGCGGCAAAAGCGTCAGCATCAACGCAATCATCATGAGCATTCTGATGTGCCGCCGGCCGGACATGGTGAAGCTGGTGTTGATCGACCCGAAGATGGTGGAGCTAAGTCAGTTCAAAGACGTCCCCCACCTGATGTCGCCAATCATCACGGATACCCAACGGGCAGAGCAGGTACTCGATTGGGCCGTCGCCAAAATGGATGAGCGCTACGCAATTCTGGCTGAAGCGCGGGTCCGCAACATCGCAGCCTTCAATCGGCTGGGGACCGAAGAAATCTACGAGCGGTTTCAGCCGTCGAGCGACGAAGAAAAGCGGCAAATCCCAACCTACCTGCCGTACATCATGATCATCATCGACGAGCTTGCTGACTTGATGATGACGTCCGCCAAAGAGGTCGAGCACCATCTGTCTCGACTCGCCCAGAAATCCCGGGCGGTGGGCATTCACATCATCGTCGCCACCCAACGGCCGGAAGCGAAAGTCGTCACCGGCCTGATCAAATCAAACCTGCCATGTCGCTGCGCGTTCCGGGTCGCATCGCGAATGGACTCCCGCATCGTGTTGGATCAAAACGGTGCGGAGGTGCTGATGGGGCAGGGAGACATGCTGTTCTTGCCGCCGGGCTCGCATAAGCTGGTTCGGGCGCAAGGGGCGTTGGTGGAGGATCACGAGCTGCGCGCCGTCATCGGGTTCCTCACGGAGCGAGGACGACCGCAGTTTCACCCTGAACTGGTACGCTCCTCACCTCACGCGTCCAAAGCTGCCACCGAACGAGACCCGCTGTTCGATCGGGCGGTGGATGTGGTCGTCGAGACCCAACGGGGAAGCGTCAGCCTGCTACAGCGGCGGCTGACCGTTGGGTATTCGCGAGCGTCGCGGTTGATCGATCAGATGGCCGACGGCGGGATCGTCGGTGATTACAAGGGATCGCAGGCCAGGGAGGTGCTCATTAAGCAAGAGCACTGGCAGCGCCTCAAGAATGAGATGGCGGCAGAGAAGGACGAGCAGGAGCGGGCTGACCGTCTCGGCGGCGGCTCTGGCGGGAGCGGCGGACAACAACGCGGAACGCCGTCGATCGCGAGCGGTTCATCGACGCGGACGAGCGATCAGACGGCGGCAGGCCGACCGTCCGCAGCCGATGTCGACAACGACCCGAACGAAGACGATGAGGACGATCTTTCCGGCGCTCCGTTCGACGACGATGACGACCCTGATGTCGATATTCCGTCGTGATCTCAGTGCGCGTCGTTGCCCGCCTGCGTGATTCATCGAATCCGTACGGTTCGGTCGGTTGTCGCTCGGCGCGTGCCATCGTGAAACCTTGACGTACCTCCACGAAGACACTATCGAGTGAACATCACGATACTCGGTTGTCGCCGAGGCTGTCGTGGAAGATTGTCACGGGCACGGATTGGACCGAGACTCTTCGTTTGAAACACCGGGAGGAGTGGCCGAGCGGCTGAAGGCGACGGTCTTGAAAACCGTTAGGCGGGTAACCGTCTCGGGGGTTCGAATCCCTCCTCCTCCGTTATTCCGCGATTGGGGTTTGGAAACGCGGTCTTCTCGTGTTCACTACCCAAATGTTCCAACGCGTGCGGCGTCGTGCGGTCCGACCGGCGCGCTGCTCGGTGTGGCCGTCTGACCGCGGCGGTTGCGACGTGGTCGAGTCGTCGCATGGCGTCGCGGGCCGACTGATCACGCAGGCTGTAGTAGTACATGGCCATCTTCATCTCGTCGTGGCCGACCCACGCCATCACGGTGGCCATGGGGGTGCCCGATGAAGACATGGTCCACTTCATCATCGAGGCTATCGCGGGGATGAATCTCCCGACGCTGAAGGTCAATCGTCGCGGCTGCGGCTCGGAGCAGTACTCGCCGAAGATGATGCTGCAACTGCTCATCTACTGCTACGCCAACGGCATCTTCTCTTCCAGGCGCATCGAACGCGCGACTTATCGCGACGTGGCTGTTCGGTTCCTGACGGCGGACACCCACCCCGACCACGATACGATTTGCACGTTCCGACGTAAAAACCTCGAGGCAGTGTCGGTTGCATTTCTTCAAGTGCTCCAACTGGCTCGCACGATGGGCGTTCTGAAGGTCGGAACGGTCAGCGTCGACGGCACCCCCAATCACCCCCACGCCCAACCCGCCGCATAGCCCACTCGCACCCGCCGGGGATGCCGCCGCCTGTCGTTCGTCGAGCGCTTGCAATGCGGTGACGTAGCTGCCGGAGGCTCGATTGAGCAACGCCGTGTTCGGCTGGTCTCAGACCGTCACATCGAGGTAGGCACACCAGCGGGCAGCCTTGGTCTCGCTTTGGTGCTCCACAGTTGAACTTTCGTGGCGCTTGGCTGCTCACGCTACATTGCTTGCGATTTTCAAGCCTGCCGGGATAATCGAGTGGTTCGGCCATCCATTTGCAACGGGACGATTCATGGTGTTGGAAAAAGGCACAAGGCTAGGTCCGTACGAGATCCTCTCGCCTCTTGGTGCAGGCGGCATGGGTGAAGTCTATCTCGCGAGCGATTCGAAGCTCGATCGAAGGGTCGCGATCAAGGTGCTCTCGGAAACGATGACGCGAGACAGAGAGCGTGTCGCACGCTTTGAGCGGGAAGCGAAACTCTTGGCTTCGCTCAACCATCCCAACATTGCCGCGATCTTCGGGTTTGACGCCTTCGATGGAACTCGGTTCCTTGTCATGGAATACGTCGACGGCGAGACGCTTGGAAGCCATCTGAAGAATGGTCCCGTTGCCATTGAGGACGCCCTCGATACTGCCAAGCAAATCGCCGAGGCCCTGGAAGCTGCCCACGAAAAAGGCGTCATCCATCGAGACCTGAAACCTGCCAACGTGATGATTCGCCGGGATGGTACGGTCAAAGTGCTCGACTTTGGTCTCGCGAAGGCGATGGCCGAGGATTCATCTGGTCCGATGCAGTCTGACTCGCCCACCATTACAGCGAATTACACGCGCCCTGGCGTCATCCTTGGGACAGCTGCGTACATGTCGCCAGAACAAGCGCGCGGCCGTGCGCTGGATAAGCGTACCGACATCTGGTCGTTCGGCGTGATCCTCTACGAATGCCTGACGGGCCAGTTGCTCTTTCGCGGAGAAACTGCGACGGACTCCATGGGCGCGATCATGCACAAAGACCCCGAGTGGTCCCTGTTGCCACCCGGTACACCGCCGACGATTCAGCTGTTGCTTCGACGATGCCTGACCAAAGACCGCAAACGACGCTTGCACGATATCGCCGACGCCCGGATCGAACTTGAAAACGCCATCGTTGATCCGACGTCGTCGTCAATGGGCCTGGAGGCGTCGGTTCCGGGCGCTTCCGAATCAAGCAGCCGCCTGTCGATCGGAGCTCTGGTGGGCGTGGCCATTCTTCTCTCTTGTGCCCTAGGCATGTTGCTGGGGCGCGGCCTCTCCCCAAAAACCGACCTCCGCGTTCGAAAGTACGAGATACCGCTGCACGATCACGGCTCGTGGAACGTTGGCCAGCCAGCCATCAGCCCGGACGGGACCATGGTTGCGTATGTTGACCAGGATCGGCTTTGGATACGACATTTGGACTCGTGGGACACGCGCATCGTAGAGGAGTCGGACCGTGGGAGTATTCCCTTCTGGTCACCCGACAGCAAGTGGCTGGCGTTCGGACGTGGAAGTGAATTGGTCAAGGTATCTGCGACAGGTGGTCGCCCGGTTCTCATTACGGAGGCCAACGGGACCTTTACGATGGTTGCTGGCGGGGCTTGGTCTGCCGATGGACGCATCTT
>CAYQFV010000139.1:0-11732 GCA_964416845.1 uncultured Phycisphaeraceae bacterium
GAGGCAAGGGGTTGGACGCACCGCACACCCGGACCGTGTGCCCCGACGCGGCCCGCTCGCCCCGCTTCCCGGCTTCGGTCCCCTTGACCAGTCGCCGGGTCGCTTCGTCCGCGAGTTCAACCACAGGACCGGCCCCTTCAGCCGCGGTCGGTTCGGTTCCGTCGGACGTTGCGGCATGGTCGTTGTTGGTCGGTCTCTGGCGACAGCCGAGCGTTGTCAGAACTGTCAGGCCGATCGTACACGCCATCAATATCGCGACGATGCGCGTCCGTCCGGACGAATGCCTTGCCCGTATCATGTTTCGTACTCGCTCAATAGCCCAAATGCGTCGAACGCGGAATCCTATCGTACGCACGGGGCCAAGTGAAGCCGTGGCACCGGCGTATTGACACGCCCGAACGACGTCACCGCACCGCCACCCTTGCAGCCGCCTGTTTATCATCCATTATTGATTCGCCAAGCCTACCGGACCAGTCGTATCGGGTCGAAAGAGACGCAATTGAAGTTTGTATTCAAGCAATTCAAAAGCTAAAATGAGTGGCCTGACAGGTTCTCCGCCATCCGTCGTATACATCACGACGCCACGAGCCATGTAGGTCTCGGGTCGGTATCGGTGTTGCGAAGGCAGCTGGTTGCGGGTGACAATGGGAGTGGTCCGTTGCTTCTCGCATGTCTACTGCTGGTCGTTGTCGCGGTTGTGGTCGCCGTCGTTTCCGGATGGTGGCGCGTCGCGATGCGTCCGTTTACGATCAACGCTGACACGATGACCGTGTCGACGCTGGGTTTTCGGGTCACACAAGAGGCTGACATTGATCGTGTTCATGGGATATGCCAATCATTCGCCGGTGGATTCAACGCCATGATCGCATCTCGATCACCTACTGCATGGTCCGAGTTTAGCGATGCCCAGCCGCTGACGTATCGGCCCTTTGCTGACGAAGGCGCCGCCATGGGTTATCCGCTGCGGAAGCTGGGGCGTTTTTCCGCGGCGGGGTTTGAGCGTGACGTGGTCAAGTTCAGGCCTTCGTATGCGTACTTGCACTACGTGGGGCTTGGCTTCTGGTACGCGATGAGACGTCGCGAACCGCAGCGACTCGCGCGGCTGGTCGAACAATTGGACCCCCTTCATGGGATGCTTTGTTGGGACGGGTACGGCTTTCAGCAAGGATTCTTTGATTCAGGCGAAGAAAGCCGCTATACTTGGCGCTTCACCCGCATTCACGGGTATGCAAGGAATGTCGCGTACCAGGGCTTGGGTCGCAGCCTTTGGTTTCGGTACATGGACGCCCCATCGGAGTTGAACGCGCTTCTGCGGTCGTTTGATGAGTATGCCGCCGATGCGGCGTCCGGCGTGGGGTTGGCTTCGGTCTTCGCGGTGTTCGACCGTCCGGAGCGAGGTTTGGCCTTCATCGAAGAAATGCCCGACGAGTGGCACGCTGACATCATGTTGGGCATGTGTTTTGCGTACAAAGCTCGCTCGCTGTGCGACGGGCAACAGTTCGATCGGACCATCGACAAGCTGGATGTGAAACGACGTGAGGCGATCCGAGCTGCCGTCGAAGCCTGCGATGCGATCGAGTCCAAGGTCCGGCGGTCCTGCGACCGGGCTGACGGCTATCGCACTTGGCGACGGGAATTGTCCGATTGGTTAAACCAGCATGTTGCCTATCCGTTTGTGGAGATGAACGAGGCGGCGTCGGGGCAGTCTTTGACGCCGGTTTGAGAACACTGGGGAAAGATAATATGGTAGACTTCGAATCGGCCAAACAGGAAATCCTTGAGTGGGTGGCAAGTACAATCAACGTCGAGCCTGCGGAGATTGATCTGACCAAACCGCTGCCCGAGTTGGGTATCGATTCACTCGACGCGGTGCACATGTTGGCCACCATCGAGTCCATCATTCGGACCGAGCTGCCTGAGGATGTGGTCCAGCGAGTCACGTGCCTCAACGACATTCTGGAGATGATGGCCAAGCGCCTCGCCGCCGCTTGATCCGTCGTAACGTCACGTTCATCGCATTACGATCGCCCTCCCCCCGGCGGTTGTGAATGGTGATGGCGGCGAGGGCGAGCATTGCCTTGAGTGATCATGTCGTCATCACCGGTGTCGGGCTGCTGTCACCCATCGGCTGCGACCTCAACTCCTTCTGGACCGCGCTGTGTTCGGGCACGTCCGGTGCGAAACCGGTCACGGCAATGGACACGTCCGACCTGCCGCGTCGGGTCGCATGCCCCATCACCGATCCTCTGGACGAATCCATCCCCACCGGACGAGCGTCTCGACTCGCCGTGATGGCTGCCCGGCAGGCGCTCGCCGACGCCGGTTTTTCTCGGCAACTGCCGTCCGACTCGCGCGCCGCCGTGGTCATGGGAACGACCATGGGCGAGACCGAGTTCATCGAGAATGAGCTGTTTGCTGCAGACGACCGCTGGCTTGACGAGCAGCACAGCCGGCAGATCATCACCGGCCAGCCGGGGTGCATCGCGCGGGCGGTTCAGCGAGATTGCTGCGCGACCGGCGGAGCGGTGGATTTGTACGGTGCGTGCGCAGCGGGCAACATGGCGATCAGTCTGGCGAGTCAATCGTTGCTGGCAAACAAATGCGACATCGCACTGGCGGGTGGTGCTGACGGGTTCAGCAGGCTTGCGTTCATCGGATTCATGCGGCTGCGATTGACCGCGGCAAAAGTGTGTCGACCGTTCGATCGTCATCGCGACGGGCTGTTCGTTGGCGAGGGGTCGGCGGTCTTCGTGCTGGAACGAGCATCCACCGCCGCAGCCCGGGCGGCTCGGGTCAGAGCCCGCGTCGCAGGCAGCGCCATGTCGTCCGAAAGCTACCATCCCACGCGACCGGACCCCGAAGGCGACGGCTTGACGCGGGCCATCCGGCGGGCGCTGGCGGCTGCATCCATATCGCCCGGGGACATCGACTACGTCAACGCACACGGAACCGGCACACCTCAAAACGACATGATCGAAGTGAAGGTGATGGAAAAATGCCTCGCCCCCGGTACGCCGTTCAGTTCCACCAAAGCACTCACCGGCCACACCATGGGAGCGGCTGGCGCGATCGAGGCTGCCGTGTGCGTGCTGTCTCTTCAACATCAAAAGATCATCCCCACGTGGAACCTGGAAAACGTCCTCGACGGGTGCACCATGGACGCGGTCAAGGACCATGTTCGCGATGCGAAGGTCTCGGCGACATTGAACAACTCCGCCGGGTTCGGAGGGTACAACAGTTGCGTCGTGCTGACTGCGGCATGATCGCAAACAACGAGGCCAACCCGTCCACATACGTACGAACAGAGGTTCCGCGGCGACATGGGTAACAACGGCGACAGACGTGTGATGATCACCGGTTTGGGACCGGTGACGTCGATCGGCATCGGGGCAAACGCTTTTTGGCGAGCGCTCGAAGCAGGCCGATCGATCGTTGAACCCCGACAGCTACACATCGACTTCGGTCGCGAAGTCGAGATTCAAATGGCCTCCATGCCGCCTGCGTTGCCGATCATCAAGCCGCATCATGAGTTTCTCGAACGACAGGACTACGCCGGCTATCGCGATCTTGCCTACGCGCTCGCTGCGATCGACTTGGCGTTGGAAGATGCTCGTCTCGAACACGACCGAGAGCACAACTCCATCGGTGTGATTCAGGCGTTCGAAGCGCCCGGCATGGAGCGAGCCGTCGCCTCATTGTTTGAATCCTGCGCGACGCTTTCGCTCACCGACGGGCCGCCGGCGCTTTATGAACAGCTTTCGCCCTATTTCTACAACAGTCAGGGGTTTCTGTACGTCCACGCCGTCGGCAAGGCGTTCGGCTTCCACGGGTTTTCCACCAGCGTCCACAACGCGTGCTCTTCGGGTTCGTACGCCATCGACATCGCCGCCCAGCGCATCGCGAGTGGCGAAACGGACGCCATGATCGTGACCGGCGGCGAATCGTTTGACACCGGCGTGCGGATCGAATGGTTCCGACAGCTCGGCCTGTACGCAGCCGACACATCCATGCGACCGTTCGACGCTGATTCATCCGGGTTTTACGTCGGCGAGGGAGCGGCTGCGTTGGTTCTTGAATCGGCTGAATCCGCAATGCGCCGCGGCGTCACTCCGTACGCTGAATACCGGGGCGGAGCGTTCGCCCAGCAAGGTTGGAAGCACTCTATTCCGGATGTTCGTGCCAACCGCATGTGCACGGTCATCGAACGCGCCATGCACACTGCCCAGATAACGCCCGCCGACATCGATCTGGTCGTTCCCCACGGCGTCTCCACGACCATCTCAGACGGCTACGAAGCCCGATCACTCACCGATGCGTTCGCGGGCCAGGCCAAGAACGCCGCTGTCACGGTGTTCAAACCCCACGTCGGCCACCTGCTAGCTGCCAGCGCCCTCGTCGAACTGTCCGCCGCCCTGTTGTCGATGCGTCACAGCGTTGTGCCCGCAACCCTGCACAGCAGACCCGGCTGCAACAAGCTGCCCGTCCCGCTCGTGACCGAGACCGAGTCACGCGAGGTGCGAACGCTCTTGAAACTCACTACCGGCTTCACAGGTCACGACGCAGCCGGCGTGTTCCAACTCGAACGATAGACGGGACGCGGTCGGAGGCGCCGGCTCCCCCACGCAGCTTCACCAAGTTCTTATCATAGTCGTCTGCCCCGCTCCCCATTTCTGTACCCGTCGCAGAGTCAGTCTTTCGGTTCACGCGGTCCTGGTTTTCTGGCTTCGATCAGCGAGGTCCGAGAGGTGCCGAGGAATTGTACTGGACCAGCCGATTCTTCACGCCAATGGGCTACTACAAAGTCGAACGCACCTCCCGCCGGTGCCGCGTTTCTCCTGCCGCGCGTGCGGAAGACCGTTCAGATCTCAGCCCCAACGCCCCCCACACCGCCAGCGCAGACATGATGTGAACGGCATCGTGTTCAGGCTCCTGGGTGCGGGGGTGGCGATGCGACGTATGACGTTGGTCGCCGGCGTTAGCAGGAGGACGGTCGAGCGGAAGATGGCTTAGCTGGCGCACAGGGCGAGCGGCGAACACAACGGGCGCTTGGAAGACGGCTGACTGCGAACTTCGCTCGTCTAGTTCGACGAGTTGCACACCTTCGAGCACACGCGGCTCAAGACCGTGGCCATTTGCGACGAGACGGGCGAGATCATCATCGTCGATGTTGCAGTGATCTCGTCGTTCGGACCGATCGTTGGGCAGACGCGCGAACTGTACGCGGAGTCGCCCGAGGCGAGGAAGGGACCGCGGGGGTCGGTGTCTCGGTCGGTCGCGAGGTGCGCGAAGCCCGGCGTCACAGTCAGGATGCACAAGGATCACGCACTGTCCCCTGATTACCGAACGGTTGGTATCGGGCGTGAGGATTGACCGACATCGCAATCCAGGTAACGACGACCAAGCCCTCCCGGGGAACTCTACAACCACCCTATGTTGTATGCCGCGTGACAGAACGGCTACGGCGTCGACGGTCGGTGAAGTCTTCGTAGGGTAACGCAGAGAATGCCCTTGACCTTGCACCCAAGTGCAAGGTGTATGATGGTGTAGTCCGAGCCGGATGACGACGATGAGGCGACGAGGGAGTGAACCGCGATGCAGAATTGCCCTACATGCAATCAACCAGGTCGTAAGGTTAAGCGAATAACCCTCGAAAGCGTGCTGCGCCCTGAGCGGAGAGGCGGCATTGGAGAGGTGCAGTATCATGTCTGCATCACGCGGGAATGCGAGACGGTCTACTTCGGTACGGGTGAGAACGACGCTTTCGTGAAATCCGACCTTTCGCTGCGGTTTGGTCTGAAGGAAAAGGACGCGCCTCGTGCGATCTGCTACTGCTTCGACCACAGCGTCGAGGAAATCCACGACGAGATTCGTCGGACGGGCCGATCCACGGTGCTGGAGAACATTAAGGCGGACATGAAGGGACTGGGGTGCCGCTGCGAGCGGACGAACCCCTTGGGCGGTTGCTGTCTTAAGACCGTGCAGGATGCCGTGGAGGAGGGATTCGAGCTTGCCGGATGCGACGACGCAACGGAACGATGTGCTGACCACGCGGACTGCTGCGGCACCGGTGACGAGCCGTCGGCCGCGGCAAGCGGTAGGTCCGGCGCGATCGCGGCGGGCGGGTCGGTGCTTGCCGCAGTCCTTTCGTCGGCCTGCTGCTGGCTTCCGCTGGTTCTGATCGCGTTCGGCGTGTCGGCCGCCGGTGTGGCCGGGTTCTTCGAGGCGTACCGTCCGTACTTTCTCGTTGGAGCGGTCGTCATGCTGGGCTTCGGGTTCTACTTCGTGTACTTCCGTCAGGAGAAGTGCGCCCCCGAATCAGCGTGCGCGGCCCCGAACCGGCGAATGCGCACATTCAGCCGGGGCATGCTTTGGGCAGCCGCTGGGCTCGTGGGTGCATTCGCGTCTTTCCCCAACTATGTGGGCTACTTGTTCGCAGCGCCGACATCGGAGCGCATCTCCACAAGCGCCCACAGCGCCTCGGCTGAGTTCCGTATCGGGGGGATGACCTGCGAGGGTTGCTCGCACATACTGCGCACCGCGCTGGCGAAGGTGCCGAATGTCGCGTCGGTCGACGTCGACTACTCTTCCAAAACGGCCGTCGTGCGATTCGATCCCGGTAGCCCGGTTTCCATCGAGCAGGTGATCGCCACCGTGAAGGGCGCGGGTTACACCGCGAGGTTCGTGGGCGATCAGGGTCGATAACCGCGAAGCGGCACCGCCTCGCCTGCCGTCCGCCTGCGTGCCTCCCATAACCAGTGCGCACGCACAAGTCAGGAAGTTAGGTCGTCGCCACGACGCCATCGGATGTAGCGACGCATCATCGGTTTCACGTCGTACTTTCTTGCGAACATACGGTCGATGATATCTTGTCGTGCGCTGGGTCCGGCGAGCGTACGATACCATCCTTCAGCCATCAACTTCATGCCTCGTTCGTTCGGGTGAAGCTTGTCGTCCGCATACGCCGCCGGATACTCATCCCGAGTCGTCGTCCACACGTCGGGCCCTTCGTGGATGAACCCGTGCCCGCGTTTAAGCAACTCGGCGAGCGCGATGCGCTCGTTGCCGACTTCGGGCTCGACCGGCTGCTTGTAGATGTGCATTCCAATGTAGACATCTTCCAAGCCCAGCGCATGAAGACGGAGCGCGAGTTTCTCGAGAGCATCGGTACCGATGCGGATGCCCTCGCGGTCGTTGGCCGACGTGATAGGCCCGCGGCGGGTACGCGTGAACTGCAGGGATTGCTGGCAGAGCGCGATGGTCGGTGCGGGAGCTTGACCACGCAATCGAGCGTCGGGACCGAAGAAATCGCGAACCATGGGCGCGACGGTGGCCTTGTATTCATCCGATCCCGGGTCGGCGATCCACAGTTTAACCGGCGATCCGCCGACAACCGCGTTGAGCACGTGGTACGTGCGCTTGTTGCCGGAATGCTCGTCCAACATGTCCTGCAACATTTCAGGCCAAGCGTACGACGTTGAGTACCCAACGACGACAAACGACTTCTGCCGTCCATCGAGCAGCGTTCGCGACGTAGCGCAGCCGGAAAGTTGCGCAGTGATCGCGATCGCCACCAATCCAAACAACCGCGCATTGAACCCATGCGTCATCGCGTTCGATCTCCAACATTCGGCCATAAAGCCTGTCCGTCAGTCCGGTGCGCCCGCGCAACGACCGTTCAACCGAGATCCAGCGCCATGATCTTGTGCTTGTCTCGCAAGTAGAGCGTGTGGCCCACCAGTGTCGGCACGGTCCACGACACCTTGTCGAGCACTTTCGCCTTTGAATGAACGACGAAGTCTTCCGGCGAGGCAGTCGCGATCGCCAGGTTACCATCCTCGTCCAGAATGATGAAGTGCCCGTCGGCGTAGATCGACGTCGCGTTCGAGAACCCGCGTTTTCGCCAGGCAATCTTGCCCGTCTTCACGTTGATTGCGGAGAAAAAGCACGGTTGCATCGTTCCGGACGACCCGTATACGTAGTCTCCGATGCGTATCGGCGTGGTGTGGTAGAACTGAATCTTGCGGGTTGACCAGAGGTCTTCCACCTCGGTCTTGCTGCCGTTGCGAACCAGCTTGACGCCTTTCGATCCCACCTCGGGCGACGAGTAGAGCAAGTAATGATCCTCGCCCCAAACGGGCATGGCGACATTCTGCCCCCAACGGTTGCCGTGCTCCTTGCGCCATTTCAGCGTTCCGTTGTTCGGGTCGACTGCGATGATCTCCTTCGCCATGAAGCACAATAACTGTTCTTCGCCGTCGAGGTTGATCAGCTTGGGCGTACAATAGCTGTTACCAAAGTCCTGATTCTTCCAAGCAACGTGTCCGTCTTTCTTGTCGAATGCGACGAGCGCCTCGCCCTTGCCTCCGACCATGACGATAACAGTGTTCTTGTACGGAAAAACACTCGACGAGTAGCCGTGGTTCAAAAACGTGCCGTCAAACTCCTTGCCGTCCCACAATGTATGAGACCAAAGCACCTTGCCATTTTCCTTGTCAAGGCAATGCATCTTCCCGGCAACGCCAATGGTGTAGAGACGGCCGTCGAACAGCAACGGCGTGCTCCGAGGCCCTGCGCCAAACTGCATCACGTGGTTCTTGTGGGCCGGAGCGTTGTACTTGTACTGCCAGACCGTCTCGCCGCTTTGGCGGTCCATCGCGATGACGATTTCGTCGTCGCCGGAGCGATACATAGTGTACACCCGCCCGCCGTCGACAATGATCGACGAGTATCCCTCGCCGAGTTCACGCTCCCAAATCTTTTTCGGACCGCCGTCAGGCCAGTTCAAGGACAACCCTGAGGTGGGCACGACGAAGTCTTGCTTCACGCCTCCCCATTGTGGCCAACTTTCGGATGACTTCTCGGCCGCCGTGCACGATGCGAGCCCTACGACGAGCACGAGCAACGTCGCCACAACAACGTTTCCCAATAGCGTGGTCGAATGACGGAAGTGTCTCAGCCGCATGATGTAGCCCTTTCATTTCACACCACCGATCGGACACATCCGGTCGGACGATGATCTGCACGGTCTTCGCTGGCCCAAAACGAATGTTTCGAACGCCACTCCGCCGCGAACCGCGCGCAACACATTTTCGCTGTTTCAAATATCTGTCGCTACAGGTTTCCGGCCTCACGACGAGTGACATTCTAGCCGAGATTCGCGAACGCGCCCAAACAAAGTCGTCGAAAGTCGTAAGGTTCTTCGCATACTTCACCAGCCGGAAATAGCCGCAATCACCGCGGCCGCCCGACGATCTGTCCGTGTCGATTCGCTAATCTGATACAGCGTTGCGAAGCCTTCGCTGAGGAGCGCTCAGATTGGGCGGCGCCCTGCTGTCGATGCGTCACAGCGTCGTCCCCGCAACCTTGCACTGCACACCCCGGCTGTAACAAGCTGCCCGTCCCGCTCGTGACCGAGACCGAGTCACGCGAGGTGTGCACACCTTTGAAACCCACCACCGGCTTCACAGGCCACGACGCAGCCGGCGTGTTCCGACTCGAACGATAGTCCGCAAACTTAACGGCGGTTCTTCGGGCGGTTCATTCCGCCGCGAACGAGGTGACAATGTGGGCGATTCGAGAGCCGCAAGACGCGGGAGAAAACTTGAACATAAAGTTGCATCGTCAGTTTTCGGATGGTATACTGATGCGTCTGATCGTTAGTAGAAAGCCGCTGAACGGCCTCCAGCGGGTTTGGACCCCGCTGGTCGGTGTTGCGTCACCGAAACCTAGGCGGCGGTACCGCGGCCCAGATCAGTCCGTTGGCGGCTCTCTTGTTTCGATTTCGTAGCAACCTCGTGATATCCTTTTTACTCCGCCCGTTCCTTTTTTCGACATCCTAAAAAGCTCGACTGCGACCGTGTTCCTGAGGGGTTTCCTGTTCTTCTCGGGAGGCTCTCCCATGTCTATCATGTACTGTGCGACTTCGCGACTCGTCGCGGTTCCACCAATCTTCGCTAAGGCCTTCCGTACGTTCGCGGCAAATGACCCGTACGAAGGTGTCTGAGGAAGCATGGGTGGGGATACATGGGCTTCCCGTCCGTCCCGAGCTCCACGTAGGAATTCATCGATAAGATCGGCCCGCCTGCGCAGCCTGCACGCCTCGTTTCTTAGCTCTCGGATGACTCGGTCACTCAGCATGGCCAGCATTTTAGGCATGTTCGAGTTCAATGCAAGCCAATTTGGTGGGATTCCGAAAATTTTCGGCAATTTGGCACTGGCAAGATGAGCAAGTTAAAAACTATGGCGTTCTCGCATGTTGGTTGTTTTGTGCCATGAATTCGATCTGTTTGGCAATCACATTCGGACCGATGGGGGGCGAGCCACGATTACTGAGTGATTCGTGGCGGTTTTGTCCGCGGGCGGTGCCAAAGCGGACCGACGCTTAGCGTTTCACCGTAACTTGGCTGATCTTGACCGTGTGTGTACTCTGTTCCGAAGCGCGACGGGGAAGCGCGTCAGGAGGCATGGTCATGCGCATCGCACTCGTCCAGCAGCACGCTACGCGCGACAAA
Organism: uncultured Phycisphaeraceae bacterium; assembly: GCA_964416845.1. Taxonomy (GTDB): domain Bacteria; phylum Planctomycetota; class Phycisphaerae; order UBA1845; family UBA1845; genus CAYQFV01. The sequence goes on from CAYQFV010000139.1 coordinate 10,512, forward strand.
GCATCCAACGTTCAACGCGGCATGGAAGCATTCCGCACCGCCGCCGACCAAGGGGCGACGTGTGTCTGCTTTTCGGAACTCGCGTTCGAGTGGTTCTACCCGCAAACGCCTGCCAAGGGCGACGTGTCATCGCTGGCCGAAACCGTGCCAGGCCCGACGACCGACGCGTTCGCAGCGCTGGCACGCGAATTCGGGATCGTGACGATTCTTAATCTGTACGAACGCGACGGGCAGCGTCTTTACGACACGTCGCCGGTCATCGATGCCGACGGCACGCTGCTCGGCAGGACGCGCATGGTACACATTACCGATTATCCGTGTTTTCACGAAACCGGTTATTACGCACCAGGTGACACTGCTGCCCCGGTGTACGACACCGCCGTCGGACGCATCGGCGTGGCGATCTGCTACGATCGACATTACCCGGAATACATGCGCGCGCTCGCCGTCGAGAACGCCCAACTCGTGATCGTTCCCCAAGCGGGCGCTGTCGGCGAGTGGCCTGAAGGTTTGTACGAGGCGGAAATGCGCGTCGCCGCATTTCAGAACGGTTACTACGTTGCTCTGTGCAACCGTGTTGGCAAGGAAGATGCCCTCACGTTTGCCGGCGAGTCGTTCGTATGCGGGCCGGACGGAACCGTCGCAGCCCGCGCGCCGTCACAAGAGGATCACATCTTGATCGCCGATGTCGATCTATCGCTGTGCGAGCAAAGCCACGCCCGCAAGCTCTTCATGAGAGACCGTCGCCCGGAGTTGTACGCTAATTGGCTGTCGAAGTAGTCGATGCGTGATCGCAAAGCCGAACGACGGTCGTAGCAATCGCGGTGGTGAATCAGTCGTGCTCCTCGACAGTGTCAGTTCGACGTACGTTGAACCACTCCGCCAGTTCTTTCGCCATGGAATCAGCCATCTCCTCTTCGCCGATTCGCGACGCGGCATTTCGGGTCACGACTTGCACTTTCCCAAGCTCGTCGTCGCCGTCGCTGAGATAGAACATGACCACCGCGTAGGCGTCTGATCCCAACAACCCGCCCAAACCGCCCGGCTCGTGATACCAGCGAATGCTTGGTGCAACGGTCAATGACGGGCCTTCGCCCGCAAACGGCGCGGTCTCCGCTTCGATTAGGGAATACTGCAACGCTCGCGGCAGCGCGTCGGCGAAGGCCGACGGCACCAGCGTGCCCAGATCGCTCCGGATGTCTTGTATGTCGACGGAGCGAA
>CAYQFV010000140.1:0-11702 GCA_964416845.1 uncultured Phycisphaeraceae bacterium
ATCCCAGCGATAAATCGCTGGGCTATTGTCATAGTGTCCCTACGGGACGACACGGCGTTCCGGGACGACTGCCTCGCCGGTACTGTCATGGACTCCGTTCGGCGTGACTCGTACTTCTCCATTGCCGTATTCAGCACTGGCAAGGATTGAAGTGGAGAAAGTGAAGAACCTGCCAACGGCGAGATCGGCAGATATAAGGGCAATGCCCTTCCATACCTCACCGCATGCCCACGTCTGATCCCTTCTCGCACTTACTCGCCCGCGCTTTATCCGGAAGGGTCGTGGTTATCCCCGCATTGGGGTGTTTACGGATCCAACAATAGGTTTTTCAATAAAACCTCCTTCCTGCACAAATGGATGTGCAGTAGATGAAGCGTACGCCATAATGCTTGCATGAGCAAGCATAAAAAGAAACCGAAGAAACCTTAGAAAGTGTTTCATAAGGTTTTTCCGAGCCGCGCACGTGAGCAAGCGGGGGCCGTATCGCAAGCGAAAACCGCTCCCTCACAGTCGCGGCTCGGGTACAAAAGAACGCTTCTAAAACACTTCCTTAGGAATACCCAGTATTCCCACACTCTCGCGCGATACAGAAGCTGAATTCACGAACACGGCCGTGGTGATTCGCCAAACAACGCCGCTACGCTTGGTCGTAACTTCCGACGCGTGACGCGTCGGAACGCGCATACGGTTCATTTCGAGACGTTATTCTGACTCGTCCGAGGAGATGTTGTCTTGCCGGAACGCGTTGTCAGCGACGGCGTCTTGGGGATCGATGGGCGTGCTGACGCGATACTCGCCTTCGAACCACTTGTGGAGGTCGATGAGTTGGCAACGCTTGCTGCAGAACGGGCGATGGGGCGCGTCCTGCTGTGATTCAAACTCGAGACGCGTATCGCAGGTTGGACATTGCAGGACGTACATTGAATCTTGCTCTCACTGCGTCGCGGGTGCGGCGGTTAGCTTGACGCATCTTTCTTGGGTGAAGACGGCTTGGCTGATTCCTTCTTCTTGGCTGGCTTGGATTCGTCCTTCGACTTGGTGGTCTTGGTGGATGAACCATCCTTGTCGGACGACTTCGAACCGGCGTCCTTGTCAGCCTTGGCGGCCTTTTTGTAGTCTGCGCTGCGATAGTCGGTCTGGTAGAACCCGTCACCTTTGAACAAAACGGCTGACCCCGTGCCGATGAGGCGTTTGACGGGGGCTTTGTTGTTGCACTTGTCGCACTCGGTCTTGATCTTGCGCAGCACTGGGGCAGTGATGGACTGATAGACCTCAAACATGCGGCTGCATTTGGTGCATTCATAGTCGTAGGTTGGCACTTACGGCGTCTCCGATTCTGAAACAGGCTGGGCGTTCTCCTCGGGGCGATCGTCGTCGCGGGCGGCAGCGATGATGACTTTTGCCGGGCGGAGGACGCGATCGTCGATTTTGAAACCGCGCTGGAGAACGTCGAGTACGGTTCCGGGCTCTTTTCCGTCGGCCGGGGCTTGCTGCAACGCTTCGTGACATCGCGGGTCGAACGATTTGTCGACGGCGTCGATGACCTCGACACGAGCTTCGGCCAACACTTTCATCAGATTGTCGTAGATCAGGCGAACGCCTTTGAGGACGGTTTTGGCATCGGACAAGTCGCCCTGTTCGAACGTTCGCTCGAAGTCGTCTACGGTTGTCAGCAGGTTCTTGATGAACGCCGCGTTGGCAAATCGAACCGCTTCAATGCGTTCGTTGGCGGCCCGCTTGCGAATGTTGTGCTGTTCCGCTTTGGCGCGGAGCAGTTCATCCTCAAGATCAGCGACGCGTTGGCGCAGCTTGGCGAGTTCGTCCGGTTGGGCGGCGCCCGCGTCGACGGCGGCTGCTGTCGCGGCCCGATCGGATGGATCGACGCTCGTGGTCGAACCGAGCGTATCCGATGCCGCCGAGCGCTCGTCTGCGATCTCATCGCCGGCTGTGTCCCGTTTTTTCTTGCGTTTGGCTTTCATGATGGCATCACAGAATGGTTGATGTTAAGTGATGTCTTCTCCCGCAAAATACTTGATGAGTCGCTCGAAAAATCGCTTCGACTCCGGAGCGATGGATTTGCCTTCGGTGGCAGCGTACTCGCGGAGTAACTCGTTTTGATGCTTGGTAAGTTTCTTGGGAATCTCCACGTTGACTTGCACGAATTCATCGCCGGTTCGTCCGCTTCTGATGTCGGGAAGTCCTTGGCCTGAAAGGCGAAAGACCTGCCCGCTTTGCGTGCCTCGCGGAATCTTGACTTCAGCCTTACCTTGAAGCGTGGGAACTTCGATGTTCGCTCCGAGGGCGGCCTGCGTGAACGTGATGGGCATGCGACACACGAGGTTGTTGCCGTCTCGCTCCAGAAACGGGTGGGGTTTGACAGTGACGTAGCAGTGAAGGTCGCCGCGTGATCGTTCGTCCTGCCCGGGTTCCCCCTCGCCGCGGACACGCACGGCCTGTCCGTCGTGAATGCCGGCGGGGACGTTGATCGTGACGGCCCGCTTCTTCGAACATCGTCCGCTGCCGCGACACGATCGACAGGGCGTGACGATGACACTGCCCCGTCCATGGCAGGACGGACACGTCGTGATGACGCGACCGAAAATGGCCCCCAAACCGCCCGCCTGCTCGACCTGACCGTAGCCGCCGCAAGTGGGACAGCTCTGTTTGCTCGCCCCCGGGGCTGACCCGCTGCCGTCACAGGTGTCGCACACTTCGTTTCGTTGAAACTCGATGGTGCGTTGGGCGCCCGTGGCGACTTCGTCGAGGGTGATTTCCACTTGGGTTTGAAGGTCGGCACCGCGTGCGCGGGCCCGCCGACCGCCGCCGCCGAACAGGTCGCCGAAGAGCGAAAAGATATCGTCGACGGCCATGTGGGAAAAATCGTGCATTCCCGCGCCGTTCACGCCGGCGTGGCCAAACTGGTCGTAGCGCTGCCGTTTTTGCTGGTCGGAAAGAACTTCGTACGCTTCGGAGCTTTCCTTGAATTTGGCCTCTGCGGTGGGATCGTCGCGATTGCGATCGGGATGATACTTCATGGCCCGCTTGCGATAGGCGCGTTTGATCTCGTCGGCGTCAGCGTCTCGTGAAACGCCAAGCACTTCGTAGTAATCGCGCTTGTCGGCGGACATGGATGCTCCCGTATCAACGCGTGCGGTACGACGGCCGATCGACACGCCGACATGCAAAAGGGCGGACAATACCTGTCCACCCTTTCGTCATGCCGAACGCCGGTAAAGCTTAGTGTATCGCCTGGGCGGTAGGTTTGTTCTTTTCCTTTAGATCGGTCAACATGACCTCGGTGGTCAAGAGCAAACCAGCCACGCTCGTTGCGTTTTCCAGAGCGGAACGAACGACCTTGGCGGGATCGATGATGCCGGCCTTGAACATGTCGACAAACTCACCCTTGCGGGCGTCGAAACCCATCTTCCCGCTTTTTTCGAGGATTTGCTCGACGATGACGTCGCCTTCGAAACCGGCGTTGTTACAAATCTGCCGGCACGGAGCTCGGAGCACCCTGACGAGGATGTCGAACCCGAGTTTTTCATCGCCTTTCGCGTTGCTACGACCCTTGGTGACCGGATCGATGCATCGCAGTAGAGTGACGCCCCCGCCGGGAACGATGCCTTCTTCGCGAGCGGCTTTGGTGGCATGGAACGCGTCGTCGACGAGGTCCTTGCGCTCCTTGACGCCCATTTCCGTCGCACCACCGACGCGAATGACCGCCACGCCGCCGGTGAGCTTGGCAAGACGTTCCTGGAGCTTTTCGCGGTCGTAATCGCTGGTGGTCAGTTCGATTTGTTTGCGAATCTGATCGCAGCGTGCCTTGATGTCGGCGGGTTTGCCGGCACCTTGAATGATCGTCGTCGTGTCCTTGGTGATGACGAGCTTTTTGGCCCGACCGAGGTCCGACAACGTCACGTTTTCAAGCTTGATGCCGAGGTCTTCGCTGATGACCTTGCCGCCGGTCAGAACGGCGATGTCCTGCAGCATTGCTTTGCGACGCTCGCCGAAGCCGGGCGCCTTGATGGCAGCACAGGTGAACACGCCACGCAGCTTGTTGACGACCAGGGCGGCGAGTGCCTCACCGTCGACATCCTCGGCGATGACAACGAAGGGCTTGCCCGTGCTGGCCATGCTTTCGAGCAACGGCACGAAGTCACGCAGATTCGAGATTTTCTTTTCGTGAATGAGAATGTGAGCGTCCTGCAACACGCACTCGAGCGCGGTGGGGTCGGTCACGAAATACGGCGAGAGGTAGCCTTTGTCGAACTGCATTCCGTCGACGACTTCCTTCTCGTTGACGAGGCTATTGCCTTCTTCGATTTCGACCACGCCCTCTTCACCGACAGCGTTCATGGCGGAGGTCAGAAGCTTGCCGACCTCGGCATCGCCGTTGGCGCTGATGGTTGCGATTTTGGTCAGGTCGTCGGCGTTGCGCACCTTGACGGACTGCTCTTTGATCGACTTGACGGCAATGGTGACCGCCTGATCGATGCCGCGTTTGACCGCGATGGGATTCGCGCCGGTGGCAACGAGCTTGAGCCCTTCACGAAAGACTGCTTCGGTCAGGACGGTGGCGGTCGTCGTGCCATCACCGACCTTGTCGCTCGTCTTGGAAGCAACCTCGTTGATCATTTTGGCGCCCATGTTCTCGAACGGGTTGGGCAGCTCAATTTCCTTACTGACCGTCACGCCGTCCTTGGTGACGCGCGGAGCGCCGAACGACTTTTGCAACAGCACGTTTTGGCCGATCGGGCCGAGCGTGACTTTGACCGCGTCGGCGAGCTTGGCAATCCCCTGGAGGATGCCCTGCTGGGCGTCGGTTCCGAATAGCATTTGCTTTGGCATTGTATGCTCCGATTTCTCTGCTTAGTCGACTACTGCCAAAAGCTCGTTCTCGCGCATCACAACGTAGGTGTCGCCGTCGAGGTCGATCTCGGTCCCGGCGTACTTGCCGTAGAAGACCTGATCGCCAACGCCAACACTCATCTCGCCACGTGCGCCCGAGTCGAGCAACTTGCCCGGTCCGACAGCGACGACGGTTCCGCGCTGCGGTTTTTCGCGAGCGGCGTCGGGAAGAATGATGCCGCCACTGGTACGTTCTTCAGCCTCGTCGGTTTCGATCAACAGGCGATCGTCGAGCGGGCGAAACGAGATACTCTTTTTGCTTTTGGCTTTGCCTTTTTTGCTGGCTGTGGCTGTTGCCATGGGTCCTGGTCTCCGTCGCTTCGTGCGGTGTGAGCACTTAGGTTTGATTGAGCCTCTTTGACTTTCGGTTTTATGCGGACGCGTCGTGCGGATCGACGGCTCGTCCAGCGAACGATTTACATCATGTCCATGTCGTCGGGCATGCCGCCATCGTCATCATCGTCGGACGGCTTTTCGGTGATGATGCAGTCGGTGCTCAGCAGAATGCGGGCGACGCTGCTGCCGTTTTCCAGAGCAGTGCGAACGACCTTGACAGGATCAATGACGCCGTCCTTAACAAGGTCAGCATACTCAAGAGTCGCCGCGTTGAACCCGAACGACCCACTCTTTTCTTTGACTTTGTGGGCGACGATGCCAGGCTCAATGCCCGCGTTGGCGGCGATGGAGCGGATGGGAGCTTCCAGCGCCTCGCGAACGACGGCGACACCGGTTTTTTCGTCCTCGCCGTTGACGCGGACTTTTTCGATCGACGCAACGGAACGAAGCAGGGCGACACCGCCGCCGGCAACGATCCCCTCGTCGATGGCTGCCCGGGTCGCGTGCAGCGCGTCCTCGATGCGGGCTTTCTTCTCTTTCAGTTCGGTCTCGGTCGAAGCACCGACGTTGATCTGCGCAACGCCACCAGCCAACTTGGCCAGTCGCTCTTCGAGCTTCTCGCGATCGTAGTCGCTGGTGGTGGCTTCGATTTCGGCACGAATCTGGCTGATTCGACCTTGAATTTCTTGCGTCGACCCTGCCCCTTCAACCATGGTGGTTGCGTCGGCAGTGACGCGGATTTTCTTACATTGCCCCAGATCGGCAATGACGACCGTATCGAGATTGACGCCAAGGTCCTTCATGATCGCCTTGCCGCCGGTGAGAACCGCGAGATCCTCCAGCATGGCCTTTCGCCGATCACCGTACCCCGGAGCCTTGACCGCACACACGTCGACGATCCCCCGTATCTTATTGACGACCAGGGTGGCCAGCGCTTCGCCTTCAATGTCTTCGGCGATGATGAGGAGGGGTCGCTTCGCTTTGGCGACCTTCTCAAGAATCGGCACGAGCTTTTGCACGTTGGCGATCTTGTCCTCGTGAATGAGAACGAATGCCTTGTCGAGCTTGCATTCCATCGTCTCGTTGTTGGTCGCGAAATGCGGAGATAGGAAGCCGCGATCGAACTGCATCCCCTCGACGACCTCGATGGTGGTGTCGGAAGTCTTGCCCTCTTCGACCGTGATGACGCCGTCCTTGCCGACTTTGTTGAAGCAGTCCGCGAGCACGCCGCCGATCGCCCGATCGTTGTTGGCCGAGATGGAGGCAATGTTCACGATGTCATCGCGTCGGTCGATTTTGACCGGCTTGGACTGCTCGCGCAAGGCCTCTACCACCTTTTCGACCGCTTTGGCGATTCCGCGGTTGAGGGCATTGGGATCTGCACCGGCTGCGATGTTTCGCAGACCAAGCCTGAAGATCGCCTCTGCCAATACGGTCGCGGTGGTCGTGCCATCACCAGCGACTTTGCTGGTCTTGCTGGCAGCCTCTTTGACCAACTGCGCGCCCATGTTTTCGTACTTGTCGAGCAGGTCGACCTCCTCTGCCACCGTCACACCGTCTTTGGTGACGTTGGGAGATCCCCACCCTTTGTCAATGACAGCCGTGCGACCGCGAGGCCCGAGTGTTGCCTTGACCGCGTTGGCAAGTTTCTCGACGCCCTTCCACAAAGCCTCACGAGCATCCTCTTCGAAGGCGAGTTGTTTGACCGCCATGCCACCTGATCTCCTACTTGGTACAGGTCAGAAAAACTCAATCGTGCGCCGATTGATTCAGTAACCGATTCGGCGGCCGCCCGAACGCGGGCGAACCATTTCCACAAACCCACGGAGCAACTTGAGCGCCAAACCTCGTCGAGGACAGCGGATATCGCAACGGTTTGTCGTCAATGAAGTTATGTCATGCGCCTCACCAAGCGCTCGGCGACGAGATTCTGCCAGCTTGGCAGCGAAGCGTCTAGCGCGTTCCTCAGAATGCCAAATTGACAGATCGCCACAACCCGCTTGTCCGGTCCGCACGCCGACCGTACGATCCCCCGCATGCGGAGTTGGATCGCACATTGGATGGAGCGGCACCAGAGCTTCGCATCGCGTGTGCTCCACGCGGTGGGGATACCGATGCTGATCGCCGGCTTGGTGTGGCTGGCGTGGATGGTCGTGTTCTGGCAGTGGGACCGCTGGTGGCGACCGGTGGCGGTCGTGCTGGTCAGCTATGTCCCCCAGTGGCTGGGGCACCAGATCGAGGGCAACGACATGGGAGAGGTGATCTTGATTAAGAAGTTGATGGGTCGGCCGTACACGGCGGTGTCGCCGCGGTATCACTCCGAACGGAAACCAAATTGATGATGAACCAAGCTGTCAACATCCGCGGTGCGACAACGAGTGACCTGGACGTGGTTGTTGGGTTCAATCTCGCGATGGCAGAAGAAACGGAACACAAGTCGCTCGACGAGACCGTTTTGCGTAACGGTGTCCGATGGGCGCTCGCCCATCCGGATTCGTGTCCCTACTTTCTTGCGGAACGATCGGGGAAGATCGTCGGCCAGTGTATGGTGACCCACGAATGGAGTGATTGGCGAAACGGATGGCAGTGGTGGTTTCAAAGCGTCTACATCGCGCCGAAGCATCGCCGCAGCGGCGTGTTTCGATCGTTGTATGCCCACGTCGAGACGTTGGCGCGAGCGTGCGACGACGTCGTCGGTCTGCGTCTGTACGTTGAACACGCGAACGAAACGGCGATGCAGACCTATGCCGGGTTGGGCATGCGCCCGTCGGGACACGTCGTGTATGAAACGGACTGGTCCAACGATTCAAACGCCTAATGCAGCGGAAGCGTTGGAGATTCGAAACGCATCGAATCCTGCGTCCCTCCCAGCGGTCAACCGGCCCGCATCGACGCCAACTCATCCATAGAATCCAACGGAACAACGATCGCCTCGCCCGTTGCGATACGAGTGCGTCCGTCGTAGACGACGGATTTGGGCCGCCTGTTGACGGCGATTAGCCCGTATTGCAAGCCCACGAGGTGTTCGAGCGTGGTGGCAACCAGATCGGTCCGCCAGACGGAGTTGCAGACGAAACTCTGACTCGAACCGGGGACCTCCATGCGAATCAACCTTGCGCCGGCAGCGGCGGCGGAGGCGTGGAACTCCGTGTCAAACGAACCGGGATCGACCGCGACCGATGGTGACAAGTCCTGCCGTCGCCACTCGAGTTCGTTGCGGTGGCTGACCGGCGCCCCGGCGGGAACGGTATTGCAGAAGTAGTTGCCGGGCGAAAACTCGGCGGCGAGAGACTGCAAAGCGGTGGCTTGTCTGGCAAAATCCGCATCTTCGGCGTGATACGTGATCCTCAGCCGATGGGCGGGCGCGTCGGTGATGTCGATGACGGCGGCCACCGATCCAGCCTCGAAGTCGGCGGCGACGGCGGCGGTCTCGGCGGCTGCCGACTCGTTCCAATGGCAGGCTTGCCACGGGGCGGACAATGGCACCCATGCGAGTCGAAAACGGCTGAGGAGATCGTGAGCGTAGGGATTCTGCAAAGGGCCTTGGCGCACCAACTGCTTGAGGTAAAGCTGGACGCCGTAGATGCCCGCAGGGTCGTCACCGCGTAATCCCGAGCGAATCAGAATCATTGGGCGACCTGCGGATGAAAGCCCCAAGGTATCGGGCGAAGCACCCACTTCGACCAGAAAATCATGCCGGTCTCGTCCGGTGCAGCTTAGGGCCGGGTAGCGGACGGCAAACTCCTTCAACGAATCGAACCACTCGCGCTCAGACCCACACGGCACGGTGAATTGCCCGAGCGCTACCTGGTCTTGCCCCAACATGTTGAACAGCACGAACGCCGCGATGTTGGGTTCGTCGCACGTGGTGGGTGGCGTTTCGATTGGGTCGATGTCGAACACGATAATGCCCCCGCCGTCGACGGGCTTGTACAGGCAGATCGGGTGATCCGACTTGGCGTCCGAGTCAGCCACCGAGACGATCATCGTCTCGAAGCCATGCTGCTTGCGAAGGGCGGTGAGGGGCGCACCCTTGCGAATGTGTCGTTGGCGAAGAACGTATGGCTGATCGCCGCACGAGGCGAATGGAAAGGTGTCCTGCAACGCGAAGCCTCGCGAGATGAAGTTGGCCCAATGAATTTTGGCGCTCAGCGGGTCGTCAGGCTGGTCGACGGTGCGAACGGTCAGTCCGTCACCGGCGACTTTCGCAAACGCTTCGAGCGAAATGATGATCAGACGATTGGCGGCTGCACGTTCTAACGCGGCGAGCGATCGCATTGACGAGGGGGGGCTGTCGCTCGCGATGATCAGCGCGTCGGCGGAAAGACTGTTGGGGCGAAGCGACGAGGTTCGAACGTGCGTGACAGCTCGCGGGCCGAAGCGTTGTCGCAGAAGTCCGGCGAGCGGGCGATCGCAGCCGGTGTCGTCTGCCAGACAAATCGTCCGTACTGTCTTGGGCGGAGGATAGAAGGTCACGGGCGGCGGCAGGGCGAGCGGGTGCGAGCGAATGTCCGGTGCGATGTTCGCGATGACACGGACGTCGTGAATGGTTACCGTGCCGGTCGCGCCGGCGATGCCGATCTCCAACGTCAGCCACTTGGTGTTCGGAGGCGTCTGATAGAATGTCCGCAGCGTGTGACGTTCAGGCGAGGTAGCCACCGCGACAAGGTGGACGCGCTCGCCCGGGTTGTCGACATCGGTCATGGGCGTGGCGGCGACGTACGCGCCGTCGCGCGGTCCAGCCGCTTCGCACGAAGACGTCACAACGACCTCGATACGGTACCAGCACGATGATCGGCATCTCAGACGCTGAGTCCAGCAACCGGTCGCTGCTTCATCACGACTGATGATGCGGACGCCTCGGGACTCGTGCCGACCGGGCGGATCGCGTCGCCATTCAACCTGCCCGCTGTCGGCGGACCACTCCCAACTGCGCGGCGTTTTGGCGCCGAAATCAAAGCGCGGGTTGCGAACTCGGTTTGGATCGTCTGGCACGGTCGAATCCTCTCAGCACTAACCTTGTGGGCGTGTGTGTATACAGACGCGGCGGGATTCATGCAACTTCTCGACCGCCAAGGCTGAAGGTGCGGTGTCCCGACCCTCGCACGGGTCGCGGTCGTTCCTACGGGCCGGGCGGTGGGCCATCAATTGGTGTCGGCAGCAAGCGCCTCGCCGGGGGGCGGGTCGGGATGTGGGATGTCGAGTTGCAGATATCGCTTCAGCAGCTTCACGCCGATGTAGAACGGAATCGTGTCCAAGGCAGCCACCACGAATTTGAACACGTAGTTGTGCCAAATCAGTTTCACAAGCGCCGACGCAGCAATGTCGCCGGCAAGATAGGCAGATCCGAACGTGATCAGAATGACGGCGGTTGCGTCCACCCACTGGCTAATCATGGTGGACCCGTTGTTGCGCAGCCACAGGTGTTTGCCGCCGGTCAGGTTCTTCCAAAAGTGAAACAGATAGACATCACAAAACTGGGCGGCGAGGTAGGCGACCATGGACGCGAGGACCGCGCCCCGGGTGCAAGCGAAGATGAGGTGGAACAGCTCGCCACGCCCTTCGACAACTTCGCCGTCGGGCAGCGTGACCGGTTGAGCGAAATCCAGCGCTTGCCACGGCGGCTGCTGATCGGCAGAAGGAAGTCGATCGCCCAGCCAAAGCGTGCCAAGGACGAGACCATTGACGAAGAGCCCAACGACGACGAGGTAGTTCGCCCGTCGCTTTCCGTACAGTTCGCTGATGAAATCGGTGCACAAGAACGTGAGTGGATATGGCAGAACGCCGACGGCAAGCGTGAGCGGACCGATGTGAACGAAGCGGGTGATGCCGATGATGTTCAGCATCGCCATGGACGCAAGGAACACGCCGGCGAATATGAGAAACACGCGCTCACGACGTTCGTGAATCACGTCGGTTTTTTCGAGGGGAATGGGCGTCCGGCCGGCCATGACAACCGAGCGTAGGAGATGGACTGCGAGCGGTCAACGCAAGGTTCGCGGAGGCGAGGTCGCTTGTGGCAGCGCGCGGCTAGCTACAACGGCGGAAGCGTACCGCCGCGAACGCGAAGACCGCCGCCACGCCGGTCATGTCCGCCAGCCAGTCAAACGGGTCGGCGGTCCGGTTGACGATCGGAATCGCCTGGAGCAACTCGTCAACAGCAGCGTATGCCGCGAACAAGACTGCCCAGAACGCGAACCAGCGGAACGTCACCGCAACGCAGCGACGACGAGCATACGTCACACAGAAGGCAGCCAAAATGGCGTACGCGGCGCAATGGACAATCTTGTCAGCGAAACGAATCGAAATGTGTATGCCCTCCGGTGCGGGAGTGTGCATCAGGGCGAACAGCCCGACCCAGTAGACAATCCAAACAGTTCGCAGCTTCGAGGTGGTCAATGGGATGGTCGACAGCCCTTACGCGATGTTGGCGATGTCCTCGGAACTGTCGCCATGGG
>CAYQFV010000141.1:0-11493 GCA_964416845.1 uncultured Phycisphaeraceae bacterium
CAAGCTTCTACGGCAACCTCAAAGCCTACCGGAAATCACTCGCGAACTTTGACACGCCGTACACGCCGGCCAACGTTCTCATCAACGGCGCTCAAGTCGCGTTGCACCGCATCAAGGAAGAAGGGCTTGAATCACTCTGGAAGCGAATCGCCACGATCGCCCGCGCGACGCGAGAAGGCGGCGCCGCCATCGGGATGGCTACCTTCGCTGCCGATCCGGTTGATTCGGTAACGGCCCTGTGTGTGCCCGACGGGATTGACGAACCGGCGCTTCGAAAAACGATGCGGCAACAACACGGCATGCAAATCGCCGGCGGACAGGACCACCTCAAGGGTAAGATCATCCGGATTGGTCACATGGGGTACCTGGACCAGTTCGACGCCCTTTCGGTGCTCAGCGCTTTGGAACTCGCGATGCTTGGACAAGGGCACAAGGTCGAAGCGGGCGCAGCAGTCGCCGCCGCTCAACGCGTTTTCGCCGGCTCCTGATCCCGCTGCGGAACCGGCAGCGTCGCCAATGTGCCAGGGATTCCTGACCAGCACGGCCGAGCATCGCGATTGTCGCAACGGGGGTTGCAAGGCACGTTAGCGGCCGATCGCGGCGAACATCTTGAGAACCGTTCGAATGCCGGGTTTTCCGGTCTTGACCAAGCGGTTGAACATCGTGTTCATGACCGTGAAAAACTCCTGCATCTCGCCCAGGCGGCGTTCGTATTCTCTCAACTCGCGGATTTCTTCATCGTTGCCGTCTTGGTCTTCGCTGGCAAGCATCTCGCGGCATCGCTCGATGGTTTCGACGATCGGCTCGACTTCGCGTCGCCGCCGCTCGCGCATGATGATCTCAAACATCAGCCAGATGTCCGATTCAGCCACGAAGTACTCCTTGCGATCCCCCTTGCGATGGACCCGATGGATGAGCCCCCAATTGAGCAACTGGCGAAGATTCATGCTGACGTTGCCGCGCGATACCTGAAGAATCTGCATTAAGTCGTCCGTGCACAGCGACTGCGTCGAGATAAACAGCAACGCGTGAATTTCCGCCATCGTGCGACTGATACCCCAGATCGCACCCATCTCGCCCCACCGTCGGATGAACAACGCTCGTGATTGTTCGTAACGATTCGTAGCCACTGTGAATCCTTTCAGAAGAGTCTGAAAGAATAATAATCTCTCGTCGCGCGAATACAACAACAGGCTCTTGGGCCGGCGAATTCAGCGTGGAGCGACGTTGGGATTGCGAAGGGACCGCCGGTTCAATCTGGTGGCAGGACGGATCGGTCGCCATGGGCAGCGACGATGGTGCTGGATATTCCACCACGGACCGACCAGGTCGATTTGATTTCGATCCAACGCGGCTTGGCGACAGACACGAGGTCGTCCAGGATTTTGTTCGTCACATCCTCGTAGAAAATGCCCTCGCTTCGATACGCGTGGAGGTAGAGCTTCAGACTGCGCAGCTCAATGCAGCAATCGCCGGCGACCATGCGGATTTCGAACGTCGCATAATCCGGCTGACCGGTGACCGGGCAGAGGCTGGTGAACTCGTGAATCGTATGGACGATCAAGTAGTTCCGCTTCGGGTGGGGGTTGGGGAAAACCTCCAGGATGGCGCTATTGACCATTGGTTACACTCGTTACTGTCGGTAAGACCGGCCTGCGCTACGTTCTGCTGCGCGGCGGTCAAAGTCGGGTCGGGCGCGCACGTCAGGCTGATCGCGCGTCGTGTTTCTGGAGCGACGACCTTCCGCGTGATGGCGACCGGTTCAATTCTATGACAGACCTGTCATCACAACCCATGCGAGCAAGGCGCCGAACAAGACGCCATTGATCGGGTTGATCGTCGATCAGCCGCCACCCTTGCCGCTTTTTCCTTTGCCCGCCCAACCGAGCAATCCTCCGATGCCCGCTCCGCCGGCGATCCACAGTGCTGTTGTCCACACCATCAGTTTCGGACCTCCAAGTCACACAACATCACACGCAAGCACGCGGAGCTTGTCTTGCCTGACATCGCCGCGCGACGTACCACGTCATCTCGACACATTATACACGCAGCCGCAGCGATGGCACGTCCTCTCGTCCGTCGCCCCAACGCCGACCCGTTGGGATGGGATGATCGCGACGGAAAGAACCGGGCGAGTTGACCCATGAACAACCAATCAATTGAGTGCGGCTGAACGGGGATGCCCCTGACGGGCGTCGGTTGTGGGGATTACAGCTACGGTGCGATTCACTGCCGGTCGATGTTTTGGATGACGCGTGCTTTGTGGCGGGCCACGGCGATTTTCTCCGCGGTAGACTGGGTACGGGCGCCGCAGTTCCCGCCATTGTTGCTTGCGAATCGTTCATTCGGCGGCCGAATTGTAAGAATGTGTCGAACGCGTGCGACTCTGCGGTGGCGTGACGTGTCCACGGTTTCGGTTGCCCGCGGGGCGGGCGTTGAGTACACTTATGGTGTCGGAGGATCGGCCGATTGCTCTGACGGATTGTCGTCTTGGCCGGGCGTTAATCTACGGACAGAAACAATCATCATCACCGGTCCGACGTTCTGAATGGCTTCAAGAGGAGAGTACTCATGACCCGTTATCCACGAAATTCAAAGTTCGCGCCCGATGCTGGTTTGCGTGCCGCCACAGTTCAATCGCGCATTGCGATCGCAGTGGGCGCTGTCAGTTTGGCGCTTCCGATGTTGGCCATCGCTCAGAGCATGCCCGCCGAGACGGTCGATGCTGTGAAACGGTCTACGGTCATGGTGAAGATGGCGTACTCGAAGAGTTCGGAAGGGGATACTCCGCTCGGGTCCGGCACGGGATTCTTCGTGAACTCGACGGGTCTTTGCATCACGAACAACCACGTGATCGACCCGGGACATCAGAAGACGCCGCAGGAAAAATTCGCAATCTGGCGAAAGTACAACCGGCTGACGTACCGCGTGATCGTTGAAAGCGGCACGCCGGAGGAGCAGACCTACAAAGCCAAGGTGCTCTATCACAACGATCAAGCCGACATGGCGGTGATGCAGGTGTTCGATACCGACGGTGAATTTCTCGAAACGCCGGATTTTTTGCGATTTCGGCCGACCGCCGATGTTCCTGTCAAGACCAAGCTGTGGGGATTTGGGTTTCCCGGCGGTGAAAGCCGACGGCAGTCGAGCACGCAAAACGCATTGATCGCAATTCAAGCTGGTGGCGTGTTGGAGATTCCCAGAAGTCCGAGCGGGCGGGCCAAGAACATTCGCACGAGCGTTCTTGCGGACGGCGGCAACAGCGGGGGGCCGGTGGTTGACAGCAGCGGGCGCGTTGTCGGAATCGCCACGCTGGCTGGCCCCGGCGACACGGGGGCCAGTTTCACCATTCTAGTTCCGGCAGACCTGACTCGCAAAATGATTCAACTTGCGTTCAACGAGCGGCGAATCCCCGGCGGCGTGGACATGGATCCGTTTCTTGAGTCGTTCATCGACAAACGTCGTGTGTTCAAGATTCCGTCCATCGAGCGATCGCCGGACAACTCGTGCATTATCAAGGACGGCGGGTCTGTGCTGTGTGGAAAGCCGGCCGACGATACCGTCACCTGGCCGACGCCGATCGGTGAATTGAAGATTCCGACACGGCTACTGGCCTACGTTGTCGTTGGCGAGGACCACGCAACGGTCTTGCTTGACGGCGGCGATCGATTCCCCATCGACCCGGACGAGGCGCGATTGGAATTCCTGCTGGGTGGTACCGAGCCTTACACGGCCGAAATCAGCGAGGTCAAGTCGATTGCGTTTCGACTGCCGGACAAGGATCCGACGATTCCCGAGGGAGACGTCTTCGTGATCGGCGGTGAGGACTTCCACTTGTCGTTGAAGAACCCCAAGGGCAAGGTCGTGTTCGAAACGTCCGACGGCGTGACGATGAAGATCCCGCTCACCGACATCGCGAGCATCGAGTACACCGAGGACGACGAAACTCGCCTTCACACCATTCACGGGTCGCGCCTGACCGGCGAGTTCGGCGAGCATGAACTCGAGGCTGTCCTCGCCTGGAGCAACACCCCGATCAAGTTCTCGTTCGGCGAAGACGTGCACCACGCGACCATGAAGACGGTTAACTTCCAGAAGTTGTTGAGAAAGGGCGAACCCCCACTCGTCGAGTCGATCAGTACGTCGGATTCTCGTTTCGCGAAGATTGCGGCGGCTCTCGATGCCGGCGACATCACGTCGGCCAAAGCGCAGCTTGACGACCTGCTCGCTCCTGCGACGTTCCGGCGGTTGTCCAAACAAAAGAAGGACGAGCTTCGCCGGCTTGACGGCGAGTATCTGTTCCGCAACGGTGAATTCGAGTTCGCTGGCAAGGTCTTCAAGAAACTCAAACGCTCGGAGATCGAAGACATTCGCTGGCATGCGCGAGCCCGTCTCGCGATGTTGGCGAGGTTCGAGGACGGCAAGTACGGGTCCAGCCTCATTAGCCAACCGGCGGTCTTCTCCGAAGCGGGATCCGTCCTGGCGAAGGAAAGTCTTCAAGAAGCCAAGCAGACTCTCGAGGAAATCGAAGAGTTTGCCAGCAAGGAACCGTCCAGTCGCGCGGAATACATGAAGATGGTTCGCCGCGCCAAAAAAACGGAGGAAGCGCTCCTGGTCGCCAACCGTCTGCTTGGCGGGTCGACCGAAGAACTCATCGTCAGGCTTTGGCGCAACTTATCGTACATGCATATCAACGAGGCAAGCCGGCTCCAAGCCGAGCAAGCGAAGGCCAATCAAGCCGACGATTCTCGATCGAGCCGTCGTGGGCGCGGCGGCAACGCTCGTCGCTTGCGAGAGGCCAAGCTCGAGCGTCTCAAGCGTGATCAGGACAAAGCGTTGGAAGCGTTCGAACACGTGCAGCGACAGCTTTCAGACGCCGGGTTCATCATCGACGACTCGAATGTTGAGTTCGGTGACGATCAATAGCGTGGGCGCGCGTCAGTTGATGCGCATGGCAAGCGGTCCGTCGTTCGGTTCGATGGCCCGCGCTTACGGCGGATGAACCGCCGGCGATCTGCTGATTCGGCCGCGCTTGCCAACGCGACAACGGATGTATCGAACGCCGTTTTCGACACTGACGCCAGCGTTCGATATGATTCCATCGCTGTCCGTTGAGCCTCGCGCGCGGCTCGCGATTGTCGCCCGTCGCAGCGTGGATTCATTGCGCCGATGATCAGCGTTGTCCGGTCCCCGCCATGGTCGTAACCGTCGTTCTGTCGATCGCAGCGCTGGTCACCGCAACCATTTCCGGCATCATCGGGATGGGCGGCGGCATCTTGCTGCTGGCGACCCTTTTTTGCTTCCTGCCGCATGGTGAAGCGATCCCCACACACGCAATCGTTCAGTTGTCCAGCAATACAACGCGCGTGTTGGGTCTGGTCCGGCATGTGGACTGGCGATCGGTCGGGCGATTCGCCATGGGTGCGTTCCCCGGGGCGGTGCTCGGGGCGGCGCTACTCTGGTCACTCGGTGACCCTGGCGAGAAGGAGCCTTATCTCAAGCTGGTCGTCGGGGCGTACATTCTGCTCATCCCACTCGTGCCCAAACCCAGCGAGTCGACGACGGGAAGCCGACTGTACGATTTCCCTTTGATGGGGTTTCTGGCGGGTGCTGCCGGCTTGACGGTCGGCGCGGTCGGCCCCTTGATCGCGCCGCTCTTTGCCCGGCGGGGGTACGTCAAGGAGCGACTCGTTTCGACGAAGGCGATGTGCCAAGCCACCGTCCATGTCATGAAGATTCCGGCCTTCCTGTACTTGCGCACGATCGACTATGAAAAACTCGGTATGCTTGCACTGCTCATGTGCCTGATGGTGATTCCGGGAACGTTGCTCGGCCGGCGGATTCTCAAGCACGTGACGAGCACGCAGTTCGTGCTGTTGTACCGCATCGCACTTGCGGTCGCGGGTTTGAAGGTGTTCTTCGTCGACGGAGTGTGGAAGCTGTTGTAGTCAGAATCCGAAGGTCATCTGGGAACTTGGGGGCGATGCGCGCTGGCCACAATCAACCGCGCCGGTCTCGGGCGGCGAGAGGCCTGCGCGTCGGACGGAGACATCGAACAGTTGCCGGATGCTGGACCAGTACACGCCGCTTCCCGTCATTCGATGGCCGATGCGCGAGTCGTCCATTTCGCCACGACGAATGTCCCTCAGGCGACGCTCGATTCGCTTCGCCCGCATCGGAAGCGTTCGTTGGATACGTTCCAGAAAGACCTGCTCGACGGGTCCGGGCAGGCGCAAGGGCGTCATGCTCGCCCATCGTGCCCCGCAGTCGGCGGCGCGCGTTAGAATCTCCGGGATATCGCGATCGTTCAATCCGGGAATCACAGGCGAAACGAACACGCCCACCGGCACGCCGCGTTCGCTCAACCTTCGAATGGCTTCGAATCGCTTCGACGGCGGTGGTGCTTGAGGTTCGATCTGCCGCGCGGATCGATCGTCGCTGAACGCGATACTGACGTAGACCGTCGCGCCGGCGCGGAGATCCAACTCGGCCAGCACGTCAGCGTCGCGCATCACCAGCGATCCCTTGGTGACGACCGCCACCGGGTTCGCGTAACGCAGACACACGTCCAAGCATCGCCGCGTCAATCCCCACACCGCCTCGAGCGGCTGATAGCAATCGGTCACCCCGGAAAACATCACCAAGTCTCGCTTCCAGCCTCGCCGTCGAAACGCCACTTCGAGTAGTTCGACAGCGTTGGTTTTCACAACCAGCTTGGAATCGAAATCCGTGCCCGCCCCCAGCCCGAGATACTCATGGTACGGTCGGGCGTAACAATAGGCGCACGCATGCTGGCAACCCCGGTAGGGATTCATCGACCAGCGGAACGGCAGGTCGGGGCTGTCGTTCTCGCTCAGAATCGACTTGGCTAACTCTTCATATACCTCCACCGCGACCGGCGGCGGCTGCTCAAGCCACTCGACCCACCGCGATTCGTAAGGATTGGGCGGATTGGAAACCCGTCTCATCGCGTGCACGCTCCACCCACAGATCGACCTCGTGCGAACACTCCGCGCAACACGGACGGCGCGCCAGCCCGATTCGGCGGGGCACTTCTTCGCAGATTGTATTCGGATTTTGTTAGGATCGCAAGAGGTCACCGATCGTCGGAATGTACTGTGTTTGAGAGCTGGGCCAACATTTCTGCCATGCGGTCGAGTCGTTCGCGGAGTTGTTTGATCTCGTCCTGTTGTTGGCTGACGCTTGTGTTGTCCGTCGATGCGGGCCGATCATTTGCAACGTTTGGCGATGGCGGCGTGACGACGACGGCAGTAGTGTCGACGAGGGGTTCGTCACTGGCTGCGGTGTTCGTTGCTCGCGCCAACGGTTTCACGTCGAGCGATTGCCGCGTGACGTTCGACGGATCGAATTCGGTGATGGCGTCGTGCAGGGCACGCGTCGCGGTGAGGTCGACGGGGCTTTGTGGTGCGGTCGTTTGGTTCATGGTTTTGAATCGCTCCAGCGCGTTGAAATGTCTCAACTCCGGGTTGTCTCGGTAGAGACTGCGATTCCTCGCCATGGAGGGAATGGGGGCCTCCCGCGTTTTGGTCGCTACGACCGGCGCTTCTTCGAATCCGATACGCAGGCCATAGACGAGGTAATCGAACGCGGTGTTTGACCGTCCGCCGCCACTCTCGCGAACGACGAGTTCCGTCGTGCTGACCGACTCGACGTACAGACCTTGGCAGTCACCGCGGGGAGTCAGATGGGCTGTCAGTCCGATGTCCGGATTGGTGACCCACTGAAACGATTCGCCGAGTGTGACGCGGGCCTCACCGTTGACCAGTCTAGCCGAGCCGCGGGTGTACGTCGCGACCTCGTCGCCTTCGGGTGCGGCGTACGTGATGACACGATTCTTGTCGTAGGGGTGGTTTTGGACGAAATTCTTCGATCCGTTGCCCCAAATGCTGCTGCCGCCGAACCCAAGATACGCGTACGTTCCCGACCCGGTATCGGTCATGCTGGCTCCGCCGGCGACGCCGAATCCCCAGACGCCCCAGCCGCCCGTCGCCAGACGGGTCTCGTCACCCATTTCGTCCTCGAAGTATCCTCCTGCTCCTTCGGCGGATGCTCCACGTCCCTTGGCCCAAATGCCGTACTGGTGGTTTCTGTCATCGCTGTACGCGACGCGGGCTTCCCCCATGCCGTCACCGTCGTGGAAGAACGCCCCGGCGGTGTTGCCCCGTGTCTCGATGCCGTAATCTCTTCCGAACCCATCGTCGCCCGCAAGCCACACCTCACCCGTGCCGTCGGTGTCCTTGAAGTGGGCAGTCCAGTCGGAGAATCCTGGGCTTGCGCCGCTACTGACGACATCCATGCGATACTTCGGGTGGGTCGTACCGATTCCGACTTCGTTCGTCGCAGCCGCAATCGTGATGGCTGACTGGTGTTGTTGCTCGTTGTAGAAATGCAAGTCATCACCTTCCCACGTGCGGTACAAGAGTGTCCAGCGTAAGCTGCCGTCTTCCCGAATCCGAATGCCTGCGAGAGACCCACTCGGCCCGCTGTCGATACTCAGCATACCGTCGCTCACTTCGAGGCGATCCGCCGGGTTGGTCGTGCCGATACCGACCTTGCCCGTGCTGGTGATGCGTATACGCTCCGTGGGCGGGTTGTTGTTCGGTCGGGTTGCAAAGGAGAGGTAGTAAGCCCCGTTGGTCGGGTTACCGTTTTCTTTGAAACAGCTCAGTGCGCCGAGGTGCGTGCCCGGCAGCGATGTGAGATTGGTGAAGTGGATGCTCGCGCCGGAATCCACATCGCCGCTCGTGTCCGTAGAATCAATCACGAACTGACCGCCGAATCCTGGAATGCCGTACGCCTTGACCCACAGTCCGCTTGCCGGCGCTGTATCGCCAATGCCCACGCCCCCCGTGGGCGAGAGCGACAGTGCCTCGACGAAAGAGCCGCCGCTTTGGGTACGAAACTTCAAACCGATGGACGACGTCCCGGAGTCGTCCCTGGCCTGGACGTAGGCAGTTCCGTCCTGACCGTCACCCTGATAAGCATAGAGCCAGAGGTGCCCTTTCCCGTAGTAGTCGCCGGTGTTGTGCAACGCTTGCTTGGGGGTGTCCGTTCCGATCCCACACTTGCCACCGTTGTAGTAAATGTCACTACCGCTGGCCTGCCAGAGTGAACCGCCACCCAGCGCAGCGGAGGTTTGAGTTGTCCCGTCGGGAAACATGATCCCACCACTGGTCGCATGAATCATGCCAGCCACCGTGAGTTTTGTGTCTGGCGACACCGTGCCGATGCCGACTCTTGCAAGGTTGTCGATGACCAGCCCATGGGTCGGTGACGGAGCGCTGGACGTTGTTCCCGTTAGTAAACTTAACCGCGTTCCGTCGTAGCAGATGTCCGCGTTACGCGGCTCGGGAGGATTCGGAAATACCTGGGGCTCGAGTCGTCGAATGGTCATTCCGGTTCCATTCGTATCGGACTCGCCAATCGTCGCCTTGCCGGCGCGCACGTTACCGTCCACGTGCAGCGTTTCTGTTGGGCTGGTCGTACCAATGCCAACGCGTCCCACATCGTCGACGTGGATACCGCGCGTGTTGATTGCGTACGGTGTCGCTGTGATCTGCTGCCTGGGCAACAACCCGACGAATACTCCCGACCCGGTGGGACAGCGGACGGCCACGTCAAGCCACAATGGAGATTGCGTCCACCCGTTCACGCCGAAGTCCAATTCAACCTGGAAGAGCCCGTCCTTCACGACGACCGGCGGGTAGTTTGGATCGCTGCCGTCGAAAACGATGGTGCTGATGACATCCGTGGTGTCGGTGCCGACAGGGTTGGTGCGGATTCTAAACCGCATGTCACACGTGTCGTTGACCGGGCGTTCGGCGTTCTTGAGCTGCCCTTGATAGGTGAAGCGAGTTGGCGCATCCGCCAAGGCGAATGAATTAATGTTAAGTAAGAAGATTAAAATAAAACCCGGGGTGCAAACTGCTCTCATTGTCTCGTCTCCTCCGTTGGATGCCGTGAATCAGCCGCCGCGAAGCTGGTGCGCACAAACGGCGGCCAGGGTGTTTACATTGCCGGTCGAGCAGGAGTGTTCGGAGAGGTGTGGCGGTTGCCGGCCCGATCAGCCGTCGCATCCGCCGAACAGCATCCGCATACGACGCGACACCATTCTACGGATTCGCCTGGCCTGATTCAAGGAAAGCGCGTCGAAATGACGCGGCCGGATTCCTGTCTGCTGCGGTATCGTCGGACGAGGCGGAACATGCCTTGGCGCGGACGGGCGTCAGTCAGACGTGGCTAGAACGCGGCTGATATCCGCAAACGTGTGCAGGTCGTGAAACTCGACGCGGCGAGGAGTGCTCGCCCGAATCTCGGACCATCGCCAGACGAACACGAATGCGCCAAACGTAGCCAATGCCACCGGCACGCCGAGCACCCAGTTGTCCGCGATGAGCATTCCGCTGGCAACGGTGCAGCCCAGAAACAGAGCTGCAGCCAGGGCGAACAGTAGGTCATCCCGAAAGAAGAGACGCGTGCGTGATAGCAATGACGGGGCCACGCGAAATAGCTCGCGGTATATCTTTGGCCAAACGTCGTTTTCGTAAAGATGAAGAGGCGTGCTTGGGCGCACGTCGCTCGTGTCACAGCCGCAGTCTTCCATCATGCTGCGTAGCGCGATGAACGCACCCGCGGTTTGGCAGTCGCAACCGAATATTCGCAGGCTGGTGATCTGCGGAACGCGTGCCCGCTTTGCGACGAAGTCACAGAGGCCGGCGAGCGTTTGGTCACGTGCCGGAGTCAGTATGCGTTTCCAAGTTCTCAGCGGAACGCGAAGGTCAAAAAGGTGATTCAATATCTCAGCATTCGCCACCCAGAGACGCGACGTGTCGTCAGACCAAGTGAACCAGTCGGCGACCTTCGTCGCCGGCGTGATTGGAACGTCATTGGCATCACCGTCTTCCACGGACACGGCGTGACAGTGCTTCAGCACGTTCAACACTTCGCTCGGAGACATCAGTCGGGTTGGCGTCGTTCGATGTGGCATGGCAGGCAGTCTATAGCGCGAACGCGAGATGTCCACTTCTTGGAGCAGTGGATAGTGCTTTGCTCTACACTTCGCAGGCAAGCACCGAGATCGTATCTCAAGGGCGTTCTTGAATCGGAAGGAACACGTAGTCGTACCCCGTCGCGCGGTCGCTTCCTGCGGCTGCGGCGTGGTGACGTCCGCCGTTGTCCACGCCATCAAGCCCCACGCTGTACAGCCAAGGCTGGCCGTCGCGGAGTTCATACCTGAACTGGCGTCCTGAGAACGGGTCGATTTGTATCGCGGGCGACGGAAATTCAAGTTCGTCGAGGGTTGTCGGCCATCGGCCGTGTTCACTCTTGTAGGTGTGCAGCGCGGCGAAGATAGCGGCGAAGATAACTGTTATTCGTCTCTCAATTTCGATGTTCATCATGGAACGGTATAGCATTGAAGGGCCTGTCGATTTAGTCGCTCGGACGGAGTGACACTGCACGCTTGCTGTTTGG
>CAYQFV010000142.1:0-11452 GCA_964416845.1 uncultured Phycisphaeraceae bacterium
CTGCAACCCAGCGGATGCCCCAACGCGATCGCGCCGCCGTTGAGATTGACGCGCGATGGGTCCAAACCCAACTGACGGATGCACTCGAGCGATTGGGCTGCAAATGCTTCATTCAATTCGATAGTGTCAAGGTCTGACACTTTCATGCCCGACCGATCGAGCACCTTCCGCGTCGCTACGATAGGTCCCAACCCCATAAACGCGGGATCAACCCCCACCGCAGCCGATGCTCCGACCACGCCCAGCACCGGCAGCCCCATCCTCTTGGCGGTTTCACGTTCCGCCAACAATATCGCCGCCGCGCCGTCGTTGATGCCCGACGAGTTGCCCGCCGTCACACTGCCGTCGCTCGCAAACGCAGGCCGCAGCTTGGCGAGCGCTTCCAAGGTCGTTTCCGGTCGCGGGTGTTCGTCGCGATCGAAGATCACTGCGTCACCCTTGCGCTGCGGCACTTCGACCGGGACGATCTCGTCATCAAAGCGACCCGATTCCATCGCGGACTTCGTCTTCTGCTGCGACTCAAACGCGAATCGGTCCTGATCTTCCCGTGAAATGCCGAACTTCTTCGCGACGTTTTCCGCGGTCTCGCCCATGTTGTACGGGTGGTGCAAATCAGCCAGCTTGCGGTTCGTGAACCGCCAGCCGATCGTCGTGTCGAACATGGCCGGCGCACCGCGCGGAAACGCCTGCTCCGCTTTGGCCATCACCAGCGGCGCTCTGCTCATGCTCTCCACGCCGCCCGCGAGGAACACGTCGCCGTGATCGGCTTCGATCATTCGCGCGGCAAGATTGACCGCCGTCATGCTGGACGCGCACAGCCGATTCAGTGTGCATCCCGGCACCGTGTCCGGCAGGCCTGCCAGAAGCGCCGCCATCCGCGCGAC
The DNA here is from genome assembly GCA_964416845.1 of uncultured Phycisphaeraceae bacterium. GTDB lineage: Bacteria > Planctomycetota > Phycisphaerae > UBA1845 > UBA1845 > CAYQFV01. The sequence goes on from CAYQFV010000142.1 coordinate 885, forward strand.
GTTGCGATTGTCCTCGCCCGCTTGATTGGCTGCCCCGAAATACACGTCCTCGATCGCCGCCGGATCAACCCCGCTGCGCGCTACCACCGTCTTCATCACCAGGGCGGCGAGGTCATCCGGACGGACGGTCTTCAAGCCGCCTCGGAATCGGCCGATCGGCGTGCGCACGGCTGCTACGATCACTGCTCGTCTCATGCCGGCCACTATAACAATTGGCCGTTCCCCTCGCCAGCAACCGGTCCATCAGCTGCCGTCGAGGCGTTTGAAGCTTCCGACGACTGCTCTCGAAAGAGCGCTTATGCCGTTTCTACAATGGTCGTTCGACCTTTCTGCAGGCGCGGCACTTGGGTGCCATGGCCAAGCGCAGCGCGGCCATGCGATCAGCATGCCCGCGCCTTCGGCTTGGGCATGGCACCCAGATATCGAAGGACCTTATTGGAAACGGTGCTAGGTCTTGAGCGATCCGGCAGGCTCGAATCGGCCGTCACCTGACAGCTCGTTCAGCGACGACAGCATTTGTTCGACTCGGACTCGGCCGGTGTGCTCGATCCACGCGAGCGGGCCTTTGGGATAGTTCGTTCCCTTCTGCATGGCGATGTCGATGTCTTCGCGCATCGCGACGTGTTCATCCAGCGCGAGCGACGCTTCGTTCATGATGGTCGCCAGGATACGCGAGAAGATGTAGCGATCGAGCGTCGACGATGCGTCGAGCGTCTCGCGATCGCACAGAGCGGCGGCAGAGGAGAATTCAGTGACACACCGTGACACTTTCTCCGGAATCGAAAGTGTCATGGTATGACACTCTACGTTGACCACCGGAGGGTTGGACTCGTACCGATAAAAACCGCGCTTCGACTTGCGTCCCAAGCGTTCTTCCGCCACCAGATCCCGCTGGATGTCGTGCGGCTTCAGTCGTACAGGCTTGCCTGACTGTTCCCACACCGAACACGAGACCGCGTAATTGACGTCCAGACCGACGAGGTCCATCAGTTGGAAAGGGCCCATGCGGAAATTGCCCAACGTGCACATGGCACTGTCCACGGTGGCAACATCGGCGAGTCCTTCGCCGAGCAGTCTCAACGCTTCAAGGTAGAACCCGCGGGCGACTCGATTGACGATGAAACCGGGCGTGTCCTTCGCGCGGACCGGAGTCTTGCCCCACCCGCGGGCTGCGTTGGTGACGGTCTCGAGCGAGCGCTCGTCGCTCTTGTCAGCCGCGACGACTTCCACGAGCGGCATGACGACGGCGGGATTGAAAAAGTGCATGCCCACCACGCGCTGGGATTGCTTGATACAAGATGCGATCTTTGAAACCCGGAGCGACGACGTGTTGGTGGCGAGCACCGCGTCGGGCGACGTCGTTTTCTCAAGGGCACGAAACACCGAGCGCTTGACCTCGAAGTCCTCGACGACCGCTTCGATCACGAGTTGTACGTTTGACAAATCGTCGATGGCCTCTTGGGGAACGATGCGCTTGCTGATGGCGGAGCGCTGGTCGTCGGTGATGCGCTCCCTTTCGACCGACCGATCCAACCGCGCGGCGATTTGCGTTATGGCGACGTCGAGCACCTCGCGGTTGATCTCGATCAGACGAACGTTGCACCCAGCCGTAGCAGCCAACTGTGCGATGCCCGCCCCCATCGTGCCCGCGCCAACAACTGCGACTTCTTCGATGTCCATCATCACCTCAATCGATCAACACCAGTGCCGTTTCTACAATGGTCGTTCGACTCTCGTGCAGGCGCGGCATTCGCGTGCCATGGCCCAGCGCAGCGCGGCCATGCGACCAATACAAGGAGGCATGCCCGCGCCTTCGGCTTGGGCATGGCACACAGATCTCGAAAGACCTTATTCGAAAGAGCACTAGCCTCTTCGCCTTCGCGCCAAGCTTGCCCGAAGACGAGTGTGACGATAGCAGAAATCACGCGCCGTCACTACGCCCCGCCACGCGCGACCGGCGTGCGTTCGGTGTTGCGATCGGGTCGCCATAGCCGTATATAGGCGTCCATGAAAGACAGAACCTACATTAGCGATCTTTCCCAATGTATCGGCGAGTCCGTGACACTCTACGGCTGGGTCTACCGGGCGCGGCCGAGCGGCAAAATCGCGTTCATTACGTTGCGTGACGGCAGCGGACTGTGTCAATGCGTCCTCGAAAAGAACGAGACAACGGCGGCGTTTTTCGATACTGCCAAGAAGCTGTCGCAGGAATCGTCTATCGCGATCACCGGCGTGGTGTGCGCCGAAGAGCGCGCAGCCGGTGGCGTGGAGCTTCGCGACATTTCAGGCTGCCGCGTCATCGGTGGGTCCGAGGGGTTTCCGATCACGCCGAAGTCGCACGGTGTGGATTTTCTGATGAAGCACCGGCATTTGTGGTTCCGCTCGCAGCGCCAGCACACCATTCTGCGCATCCGAGCAACGCTCGTCGACGCCATCCGCCAGTTCTTCAACAATCGCGGGTTCGTGCTGATCGATACCCCCATCTTCGCTCCGGCGGTCGGAGAGGGGTCGTCCACGCTGTTCGAGGTCGACTACTTCGATGACAAGGTGTACCTGGCCCAGACCGGTCAGCTTTACGTCGAGTCAGCCTGCATGGCGCTCGACCGGGTGTACTGCTTCGGGCCCACCTTCCGCGCGGAGAAATCGAAAACGCGCAGGCATCTGACCGAATTCTGGATGGTCGAGCCGGAGGCAGCGTTTATCGACCTGAGCGAGCTGTTGGACCTCGCCGAGGATTTCATCGTCAGCATCGCGCAACGCGTTCTTACCGATCACGCAGCCGACCTTGAATCGCTGGGCCGGGACCTGTCGCAAATTCGTTCGATCGATAGGCCTTTCGCGCGCGTCACGTACAAGGAAGCGGTCGAGATGTTGCGAAGCGATCAGGCGAAGCAATTGCTCGAGCGCGACCTGGCGGAACATCGGGCTGAGGTCGAACAACTGCGCTCGCAGATTGAAGCGCTTGAGGAGACGCGCACGACTGCGAAGAAAGCATGGCAACAGGAAAAGGCCGCCCAGGAGACTCAGGCTGCTCGCGAGCGATGCGCCGACCTCGAAGAGCAGATCGTTAACATTCCGAGGCACATGCAACTGGCAGCGGAATTCGAATGGGGCAGCGACCTGGGCGGATCGGACGAGACCATCGTGTCGCGTCTGCATGACAGGCCGGTGTGCGTGACGCACTATCCCAAGGAGGTGAAGGCCTTCTACATGCGGCGAGATCGAAGCGACGACCGTTTGGTGGAATGTTTCGACATGCTCGCGCCGGAAGGCTACGGCGAGATCATCGGCGGCTCGATGCGCGAAGAGGATTACGACTTCCTCTTGCAGCGCATCAAGGATCACAACCTCAATGTCGAGGACTTCGAGTGGTACCTCGACTTGCGGCGCTACGGATCCGTGCCGCACGGCGGATTCGGACTCGGCGTCGAGCGGACGCTTGCCTGGCTGTGCGGTTTGAAGCACATCCGCGAGACCATCCCCTACCCTCGCATGATGGGCAAGATCTACCCATAGCGGCTGGCGGATGCTCGACGAAAGGCACGCCCGATGACGTTCGAGATTCGACCATTCGTTGCAGAAGACATCGACTTCGCAGTTGCTCAGACTGCGAGGGAGGGTTGGGACACGACGACGTCGATGTTTCGCGTTTTTCTGGAACACGACCCCGACGGCTGTTTTGTGGCGTGCGTTGGCGCACGTCGCATCGGAATGATTTCGACGACTCGTTATTCGAAGTCCGCGTGGATCGGCAACCTGATCGTCATTCCTGACTGTCGACGCGAAGGCGTTGGGGAGCGCTTGATGCTCCACGCGATCGCGCATCTTGAAGCCAGCGGGATTGGCGCGATTCGGCTGGAGGCTGATCCTTTGGGCGTCGGTATCTATCGCCGCCTGGGGTTCGTCGATCAGTTCGAGTCGCCGCGATTTCAGAAATCGCCGCCCCACAGGCTGGGCCAACGTGCGGCTGACCGATTGCAGGCGTCGGACATGGACGCCGCAAGAACATTCGACGTGACGTCTTTCGGCGATGATCGCGGTCGGCTGCTGGTATCGCTGTTGAATTCCGCCCGGGCGGCCTACTGCGTTCGCGATGATGGGCAGATGGCAGGGTTCGCGATGGTCTTGCCGTCGACTGTCGGCGTCCGGTTGGGGCCATCGGTGGCCGACAATGCCGCAGTCGCTGAAACGCTCATCAACGCAGTGTTCGCTGATTTCCCGGACGATTCCATCATCGCGGCTGTCCCCAGCGTCAACCGAACGGCAGTCCAGCTGTTTCAATCCTGCGGTTTTGCTCGCCGCCCGTCGAGCTTGCGCATGCTTCGCGGTCAAGTGGCGGCAAAGAGCGACTCCGACAAACTCTTCACGATCGCGAACGGCGCAACCGGATAGCGTCTTCGACGAACAATCAATTGACTCGTGTGTCAGGCGGAATTGGTGGAGTGCAGCCACTACGTTGCATACAATGGGCGCGGTTAGTGGGCGTCCCGTCACCCGTAGTCTTGCCATTTAGCACTTCCGCCACGGCGTTCGGCGGACGGTGTATGCAGTGCACGGCGATTGAATCGGAACGAGGTCCGCCGCGATGGTGCGTTGTGACGAGTGTGGATACAACCTTTGCGGCTCGCCTATCGACGGTGAGTGTCCGGAGTGTGGCACGCAGTACGATCAGGTAGTCCTGATCGCGGATCAGGAGAAGTCGCATCGCTCCATCACGGCGGGTCTTCGGATCGTTGGCGTGCTCGCAGCGCTCTATCTGGCCAACAGCGTCGCGTGGGTCATATCTGAGGACGTCATGCACGTTTCCGGGGGCTGGCTGGAGCTTATTGTCCTCATCGGACTTCCCGGTGGAGCGGCGCTGCTGCTTGCGTTCGCACTGTTGCAACTGCGTCTGCAGCACATGAATCGTCTGAACCGTCCGGTCACCGACATTCGTCAAGCCAGGCTGATTCCCGAGGACACGCGCTGGTGGATCGGCTTTATTTACATCACGCTGCTGCCGGGTTTGTTCTTCAGTTGGGGCAACCCGTGCTGGCACGCCCTGCTTCGGATGCTCAAGTCGGGGTTGTAGTCCGCACGTGAATCTGTCACATGACTCACGCCTTCTTGGGCGCTCGTCTCACTGGACAATGCGTCGGCACCGGCCTTTTCGGCTGACTTCATTCACGAACGCATTCTGAACGAACAGCGCTTACAACGCCGTCTTGCAACGACGCGTGCTTGGGGTAGAAAGAAACTGCACAGCGCGTTTTCGTGCGTCTGCATAAAAAGAGGCTAAATGGGGTTTCACGAGCTTGAACTTTTTCTGCAACTCGCTCTCGCTTACCCCGCCGGAGCACAAGAATACAACGGTGGAAACACTTTCCAACAACGGAAGATCCATATCGTTTAGCTCATTGGCAAGTTGAGACCAGCGGGGTGGTTCGTTGCCTACAGGACACAACGAATCGAGATACTTCGCGCCATCCGCGGCGGGAATCTTGTACGAGTACGCTCCATCCGTGTGGCGGGATTCGGTCACCAGACCAACGTCGTCCAAGTAGTCAAGTTGGGCGGCGAGTTGACGCGAGAAGGGTCCGAAATAGTGCAAGATGAATTTTTGTTTGAATTCGTCGTTGCCCGCCTCCCGCAAGAGGTGGACGATTTTCTGCAATCGTTTTCTCCCAACAACACCATCAACCTCTTGAATCAGCCGAGCAACGGTAATCGCCCCATCCACGTTCATCGCCGCACCTCCAACCCTAACATACACCAAACTTCTTCAGAAGTCCAGCGAATTCTTCTTTATGACTCCGATCGTAATGGAACCGATACTCGATTTGCTCTTCGGAGAGCCCTTTCAAGACCGGACTTTCATCGTCCTCCTGGATCGGACGAGCCAAGCCCTCTTCATCCAGAAGGTAGATATCTTTGAAATAGGAATCTTCGTGGTCCTTGCCATCTCGCTTGCGAACGTAAAACGCCGGATCCTTGTATGGCCAAATAGTCATCTCATCAAGATAGCACTCGAATCTAAGCCCGTCCTTGCCTTCGATGTACCGCTGTACCATTCTTGGTGCTTCCCGTTTGTTGCGCTTTCCAGTTAGGGAGACGGTTTTCCACGGGGGATGGCGACGCGCGAGTCGTAGCGCGTGACGGCTTAGTGCAGACGCTAACTCTTTCTTGGGCTCGGAGAGTTGCTCCGGCTCCCAGACCGCCCATCGCCGGAGCGCCCACCACATCACCTCATCATCGAGCATCAGGTAATCCGGAACGCTGAGTCTCCCCTTTTTTTCGAGCACCAATCGTACTGGGTCGGGAGTGTCTTGGGGAAGATGTTCTGCCAACTCCATGGCGAGCCGAAGCGTGTTGATGAGTTCAGCTTCGTACGCTCGGGTCGCCTTATGGCCGTAGACATACAGAGTCATGAGCGCTCTGGCGTGCAACATTCGCTCGATGGACCCGAGACCCTTCCGGCCGTCGAGGCACAGTTTCTTAGGAGCTTCTTCGTCACCATAGGCGGGGGCGATGGCGAGAACATTGAGAATCCACTCCGAGTCGTATTCGCCATAGCGCGATCCGGTCATGATGCTGTCGCGTAACAAGTAATCCATCCGATCCGCGTCGAGCTGGCTACTAACAATGTCTTTTTGGTACGGCGGCACCAATAGAGGGGCGCCATCCTCCTTGTCTGATATCAGTTGGACAACTTTTTCGATATCGAGCTTGGCTTCAACGAGTTTCTTGTGCAATTCCGTACTCTCGTCTTCAAGTATCTTGACCGACCACTCCTCATGGCTCGGGCAATCTGACTCGAACACGCGCTCGAATACATGCGAGAACGGGCCGTGTCCAACATCATGCAGTAATGCCGCAGCCTTGATCGTCTGGGAGCTCTTCGCCAGTTCGTCTCGGGTTGTACGATCATCGCAACGTTCCAAGAGTCGCTCGATCATGCGGCGAGCGAAGTTGAACACGCCCAAGGAATGGGCGAACCGGGTGTGTTCCGCGCTTGGGTATACGAAATGACAGAGGCCCAGTTGACGGATCCGACGAAGTCGTTGGAATTCTTTTGTGTCGATCAGGTCCAGGATAAAAAGGTCATCTTTCTCGATGCGAATCAGATCATGTACTGGATCGCGAAAGACCTTGGTCCTCGACTTGTTCCCTGCAGGTTTTCGGCGACGCTTGGAAATCTGGCTCATGGCAACATCTTGTAACCCATCTACGGGCCTTGTAAAAGCGTGGAGCCGCCCGCCGAGATGAGCATGAGTTTCGGGCGGTAAGATACATCCGTGGTCCTGCTGTCCGCTTGGCCTATTCGGCACGACTGCGTTACACGAAATAGTCTTAGAGCGCCCGCACGTTGAGGGCGGCTAGGGGGTCTTGGGGAGAGGCATGGCTCGGATGGCTTCGACGGCTGCTTGAGGGTCTGCGTTTCTATTTCCGTTGCGCACCTGCACAAAGACACTCCGCGTTTTGACGCACGGGGTCAGAGTAGCCGCGATAGCTCTTCCGGGGTTACTGCGGCTTGGCGCAACAACGCCCGCAGCGTGCCGCGATCGAGCTCGCGGTGGTCTGGAACGGACAACGTCGTTGTTGGGTCGGCTCGGAACAGAATCATGTGACTCCCTTTCTGCCGGTCGAGTTCGAAGCCGACCTTGCGCAGTGCACGGACCAGATCCCGACCGGAGATGACTGGGAGCTTGCTCACACGCAAACCACCTGGGTCTCGAAGTCTTCATCGGCGATCGGGATGCCGCGGGCCTTGGCCGTCTCCATCCAGCCCTCGATCGCCTCCTTGATGTTCGCGATGGCCTCCGCCTTCGTCTTGCCCTGGCTGATGCAGCCGGGCAGCGACGTGCACTCGGTGACCCAGTACCCGTCCTCGCCTCGATGTAGCACGACCGCACGCATAAGTCACCTCCCAGGGACAATCATACCAATCCGAATGGTGGTTTCCAAGCCTCTCCGACGGGTTCGCAGTGCGACGTCAGGTGGTCCGTGTTCATTTTTGGACATGCGGGCGCGATGATGTGCGCTCGGGCGAACGGTTCGACGATCATCGGCCTACTCAAGCCAGCACCGCTGCGTTACACGAAATAGTCTTGGAGCGCTCGGACGTTGAGGGCGGCTAGGGGGTCTTGGGGGGAGGCGTGGCGCATGGCTCGGATGGCTTCGACGGCGGCGCGGGCGCCGGCCAGGGTGGTGATGAGCGGGGTGCGGTGAAAGGTTGCGGCGGACCGCCATCGGCCTTCGTTGGACGCGCTGCCGGTGTGGATCGGCGTGTTGATGAGCAGGTCCAACTCTCCGCGTTCGATCAGGTCTTTGAGATACACCGCTCCCGATTCGGAATGTTTGGATACGAGCGTGGCGGTGATGCCTGCGCGCTCGAGCACTTTCTTCGTACCAGTGGTAGAGAAGATGGCGAAGCCCATGTCGAACAGGTCACGCGCGATGGGCACGACGCGCGGTTTGTCGGGATCGTTCACGCTGACCAAAACGTTGCCCGACAGCGGTAGCGACAAGCCGGCGGCGATTTGGGCTTTGGCGAACGCCAGCCCGAAGGATTGATCGATGCCCATGACCTCACCCGTGCTGCGCATCTCGGGACCGAGGATGACATCCACGCCGGGGAACTTGGCAAACGGAAAGACGGGGGCTTTGATGGCGATGTGCGCGGGGCGGGGCGTGTCGCTGAGATCATGTTCGGACAAGACGGCGGGCAGTCGCTCGCCGAGCATGACGCGGGTGGCGACGTCCGCCCAGGGAACGCCGGTTGCTTTCGAGACGAACGGCACGGTGCGGGACGCCCTCGGGTTGACCTCGAGCACGTACACGGTGCGGTTGAGGACGGCGAATTGAATGTTGAGCAGTCCGCAGACGTTGAGGCGTTTGGCGAGACTGCGCGTGGATCGTTTCATCTCCTCGACGACGAGATCGCCGACGGAGTAGGGCGGCAGCACGCTGGTGCTGTCGCCGCTGTGGATGCCCGCCTCTTCGATGTGCTCCATCACGCCGCAGACAACGCAGCAGCCGTCCTGATCGTCATCGTTGTGGCCAAAGTCGGCGACCGCGTCGAGGTCGAATTCGATGGCGTCGATGAGGAACTTGTCGATCAGCACGGGGTGTTCGCGATGGCGCGTCACGCTGCGATCGGTCGCTTGGACGGCGTGCTCCATGTATGCGGTCAGGTCGGCGTCGTTGTTGCATTTCTCCATCGCGCGGCCGCCGAGCACGTACGACGGACGGACCAGCACGGGATACCCGACGCGATGCGCGACGGCCAGCGCTTCGTCGAGGTTGTAGGCCACGCCGTTGGGTGCTTGGAGCAGGCTTAGTTCGCCGAGGATTTTTTGGAATTCGTCGCGATCTTCGGCGAGGTGGATCGATTCGGGTGACGTCCCCAGAATGGGGATGCCGGCGTTTTTGAGGCCTTGGGCGAGGTTGAGAGGCGTCTGCCCGCCGAATTGGACGATGACGCCTTTGAGCAAGCCTGTCGCTGGCCCGCTTGATGACGGCGACGAGTTGAGTCGATCGCAGATTGCGAACACGTCGTCGTGCGTCAAGGGTTCGAAAAAGAGCATGTCGCTCGTGTCGTAGTCGGTGCTGACCGTTTCGGGGTTCGAGTTGATCATGACCGATTCAAAGCCGGCGCGACGGGCGGCGAACGAAGCGTGACAACAGCAGTAGTCGAACTCGATGCCTTGGCCTATACGGTTTGGCCCGCCGCCGAGGACGACGATTTTGGTCTTGGGGCTGATGCGGATTTCATCGTCTGCCCTGGCGTGCTGCTCGCCCGGTCTCAGGATGGGCATCTCGTGGGTGGAATAGTAGTAGGGCGTTTCGGCGGCGAACTCCGCTGCGCAGGTGTCCACGAGCTTGTACACCGGCTTGAGCGTGGGGACGGGGCGGTCGGTCCGATCGAGGGACGACATGCTGCGCAGTTGCGTATCGCTATACCCCTTGGACTTTGCCTGAACGAGCCGATCGGACGAGTCGAAGATCGTGTTCAGCGCCTGCTCGCCGTCGACGAGGTCACGCATGTTTTCGAGAAACCACGGATCGATGCCCGTCAGTTCGTTCACCTGATCCACGCTCCAACCAGTTTTGAACGCGTAGCGGATGTAGTACGGACGACCCTGACATGGGCGAGCGAGCTTGTCGCGTAGGACATCGTCCGGCAGAGGCCAGCGGACGGCGTGTTCCTCGTGCGTGTCGGCGGGCGCTTCAGTGGTGGTGCTGAGAAATCGCGGGACGGTCTCGCCATTCAATGCCGCGGCGGCTGTCCGTTCGCGCTGCCGGGCGCTCAGCCATTTGTCGTTCTTGTCGAGGCCGAAGCCATGCCGTTTGATCTCCATGGACCGGATGGCTTTTTGAAACGCTTCCGTGAAGGTGCGACCGATGGCCATCGCTTCACCGACGGATTTCATTTGCGTGGTCAGCGTTTCGTCGGCGTCTGCGAACTTCTCGAAGGTCCAGCGCGGAATCTTGACAACGCAATAGTCGATCGTCGGCTCAAAGCTCGCGGGCGTTTGGCCTGTGATATCGTTGGGTAGTTCGTCGAGGGTGTAGCCGACGGCGAGTTT
>CAYQFV010000143.1:0-11422 GCA_964416845.1 uncultured Phycisphaeraceae bacterium
ACGTACAGCGCGATCGGCAGTGCGTCTTCGGGAACCACCTCCGCGCCGATGACAAGCTTCAAGCCGTGCGATTGCGCCGCACAGTGCATCCGAACAGCCCCCGCCAGTGTGTTGCGGTCCGTGATCGCAAGCGCGTGGTATCCGAGCGCAACAGCCTGCTCGACCAGTTCTTCAGGATGAGATGCCCCGCGAAGAAACGAGAAGTTGGACTTGCAATGCAGCTCCGCATAACGAATTGGAGATGTGTCCATTGGTCCAGCCGTTACGCGTTGCAGTGTTTGGGAATTTGAATGCGTTGCCGAAGATCGAGTTGCCATCGACGGCGCATGCCGCATCGCGATCAATCAAACACGCCGTGAACAAACCATCGGCCGGTGCAGGCGTCACGGAAAATCCAAAACGCCCGACCCGATTGGTCAACCACCCGATAGTAGTCCCGTCGCACGTGAAGACCTCGCCACCATCCGGTTTCCACACGCTCAGGTCCCACGCAGGTCACAACCGCATGGTCCTCGGACTGAAAACGAAAGGTTGTCAACGGGCCGTCCGGCGCTACCGACATGACGCGAACCTCCACCGGCCGAGACCACACCCGCAGCGGTCGGGCGTCGCTCGCGGGTGCGGTGGTCACAGGCAAACACTCGCGTTGCGATCGACTGTCACGACGTTGCGGCGAAGTGCCGGCCGGCTGTGATGTGTGCCCGTCAGAAGTGTCAACACATGGCACATAGGTGTACGTTCGCTCCGGCTGATGGTCGTCCACCAACGCAACCCGGGCGACCGCCCGCGAGCCCAAACGCATCGATAGGCGATCGACCAGCTCCGCAAGATCTCGCTCGTCAAACAAACGCGTTTGGAACAATTCATCTTGCAGATCGTCCAACGGCTCGGTGTGGCGAGCCCAGACCATTACAGCGTTCACCTCCGCCGGCAAACGGGTTTGGTCCATCCGCTCGGTCAGCAGGTGGTTCAGTCGCTTGAACACCCGCATGGGCTGCGAAACGTCCACCGCCAACGTGGTTGGGGTTGCGTCAACGTGATAGAACGTGGCGTGCAACCGCGTGACACCTGCCATCCGGGCTTGCAATTGTTCGCAGAACTGCGCCAACGCGTGCGAGGCGGCATGATGCACGAGGTCGCGTCGATCGGTCGGCGCTCCCAATCGAAGACACGCCCGCAGCACCGGCGGGGCGTGGTAAGGCGCGAGCGGCTCGGGCAGGCGGCCTAGGGCTTGATCGAGGCGGTGCAACAACCCGTCACCAAAACGAACCCCCAGGCAGGCCCGAGGCAAATAGAGCAACGCTTCGATCGTGTCGACCCCCACGGCGGCAAGGGCAGCCACCGTCTTGCCATCGAGACGCAATGCACCGACAGGCAGTCGCAACAGATCCTCCACGTCTCGCCCAACGCTGGTCACCAGCGCATCGTTTTCGTGGGTATGCGCGATTGCCCAGGCTGCCCCCGGCGTGTCAGCGATCGCTCCGCGAGACGAATAGCCTTGCAGCGTCAATCCCTCGATCGCTCGATCGAGCAGGTTGGCTTCGCCGCCGAACAAACGCTCGCAGCCGGTCACATCCAAAAAGAGCGTGTCACTGTCTTCGATGTGAACAATGGGCGAAAACGCCTGCGCCCACGCAGCCAATGTTTTGAGCGCAAAACGATTGGCCTGCGCGTCGTATGTTTGTACGTTCAAGCCCGGCAGCAACGCAACCGCTTCCGCTACCGTCATAGCCCGACGCACACCACCGTCACGCGCTGTCTGATTGCACAACACCACGCGAACCGTTCCGCTGCGCTCCTCGGTGACGGCGATCGGCGTTTCGTCAGGCGATGCGTCGCCGGCGGGCCGGTCCGAAAGCCCCAACCGTTCGATCGGCAAGTACGGAATATGGAGACACATCGAACGCTTCATCAGACAGCCCCACGATGATGGATTCGACGGGCATCCGTTCCCGTGTTTTGAGAAATGCAATACGGCAACGACGAACCATTTCCGCGTCGGAACGTCCAACGTCGACAGGCGACGCGATCCGCCCAACCGGCTCGACTCGCAATCGAAAGGTCGCAAACGTATGGCGGGCAGTTGCATTGACGGCGGGCGACAACATTACCGCCATGCAGCCGCTGCGTTCCGCCGACAATTGCAGGCGGCGTGATCGAACGTCGTCGAGGGGTAGATGCGTGGCGACCACGGCGGCGACAGCTTCGCAACGCAACGCCTGATCCGCCGCCCAAAACGCGTCGGCTGTTTGACGCGGGCGTACGACCAGAAGACGCTCGATGGGCAACCCCATTGCCAACGCGGCAGGTGGATAAAAATCGCCCTCGCAATCGACAACGACGATTGTTTTCAAAAGTGTCACAAGTTTGGCACTTCGAAGGGGCGCCCCACCCGCCGTAGCGCGTTCCGATGGAGAATGCAGCACTCCAGCCGCCCCCAGGGCGATGCGAAGCGCCAGCGTCCTTGCTCCTGTTCCCAATCCCTCGGAAAGCACCTCGACAACCGATCCGGCAGGAAAACCTCCTCCCGGAAGTACCCGATCCAACCCAGAAAGCCCCGTGGGAATCGTTTCGTCCCGACGACCCCCCACCGTACATCGACGATGCCGATCCAGAAGCTTGCGAAGTTGCTTCACCGTTTCCGCATGACCGCCACCCCGCGATCGGTCATGCTCAACCATGGTGAAATGCCTATCATGCCCACCGGCTGGATGCGTTGTGTCATCGCGATTTCGACCGTCGCCGTCTTCGCGAGCACGATCGGGTTGAAGCGCCCCGGCGTGTTCGAGATCATCACAATCGTCGAATTCGTCAGGCGCCTCGTCCAGCGCGCAGGCGTCAGGCCAATTGTCGGATGCTGACTTGTGAGACCAGCCATCCGGCGTGAATTCGTCAGGCCAGCCGGTTGCTTGTGTTCGAGTCGCCCGTGACCGGGTCCGTCGCACGGCGACGGATCGGCGCACACCTCTACTGCTGATAGTTGCCACGGCGTTTGCTCCAAACGGCCCCGAAGAGCCCGTCTACCCCACCCCCGGACCGGATGGTGCAATACCCTAACATACACCGAACAAGGATGGATTTCAAGCGGAAAATCTGATATTTTTGGAAAACGCTCCGCCGGAAGCGCCTGCTGCGACGAACTTCAAACAGCCACGAGGGTTACGCGGCGAGCACCTCGGGAGTGTCACACCATGACACTTAGATCGGGGGTTCGAACACGTTCGACGCGTGTTTGAACGGCCGTCAAATGCGTGTCGAATTGATGTCAGTATCCGTCGTCCACCGAGGCAGACAGACCGCCGCCGAGACCGTTCTTGCTGATGAGGTTGCACGTTGAATCAAGGTCTCGGTCGAACGGACCGAGTCCGTCTTCGGGTTGGTGGTACCGGCGACGGTGCTCCCACAAGGGACACCAATAGCTCTACTTATTCTTGGCCAGCGATTGGGGGCAAGTCTCCGAGTTGGAACCAGTCCGGGTCCGGCAAGACTTCACGATGCCTGCGGTACGAGTCGACTATTCCGCGCGTCTTGGGTACTTCTCGTCCGCGTTCATCGATTGTCCAAAAGACCGCCGCGTCGAATTTCTTCATCATCAGGTCCAGCACTGTGAAGCGTCCCGAGTCGCGAACCGGGACGCTGAATTGTATATACTGTAGCAAATCTGCTGCCTTCGGTGGCAGAACGCACTTGTACCATTCCGGTCTCAACAAGGCGTTCTCGTGATTGAGTTTCAGGTAATCTGAGGAAACAAACCCCAGTTGCGGGCGAATCGCAAAAACAACTGGGACATGAAAGTAGTTCACGTCGGGATATCCCCGTTGAGGCCAGTCCGCTTCACTATTGAGGCCGCTGAACAGTAGCAGGTTGGGATTTGACAAGTACCAACCGCACGTCAGCCCACCATCGTGCCACACCTGATAAAGCAATTCTCCCTCTGAATCGCAAACACGAATCGCGCAGGCTGAGTAGTTGCATGTGTATAACGATACTATTTCATTGCCGACTCGTCTGGGAAACACATCCATGCTCTTGCACCATATGACGTTGAAGTCGTTGCCTCGAAGGCCGCGTTTGAGTTGGCTTTGAGGCACGTCTCTATCTCTAATTCGGCTTACCCAAAGGGGATTCTTGAGGTCTCCGCGCGGGTCGTACGCACAGAGTGCGCCCGGATACGTGTTCGTTGTTGTGTGACTGAATCCAACAAACAACAATCGCTCCTTCTCCTCGCCGGACGTAGCGAATAAGTTTGCAAATGTTATTACACTGGGGGGTTCTGTCGTGATGGTCGCCATGACCTTTCCCGTGATCGATAACAAACTCGCTATTCGACCATCATTGCTCACAATCACGTCATCGGGTGTTCGATTGAGTTTCCACTCGAATAGGAATAGGAGGCTGGCGATAAGAACCAGGCCTACGACGACGCACAGCACCGAGGTTGTGACCACGGGATGCCGTGCTACGGCGTGGGCGAATCGTATCCACGCCGTAGGAAGTTTGGCTGTGATCGGCTCGTGTTGCAGGTAACGACGCAGGTCGCCACCGAGTTCCGCTACTGACTGGTAACGTCGGTCTCGGTCCTTTTTCAATGCCGTAGTCAGGATGGTCTCCAGATCGCCTCTGAGTTTCCGGTCGATCGTGCTGGGCCTATGGGGAGCGCGCTCGCATATGACGCGGGTGGCTTCGAAAACGGGGACGCTGGCCACGTCGTATGGAAGCTGCCCGCACAGCAGTTCATACAGCACGACACCCAGCGAGTAGACGTCGCTGCGAATGTCCAGGTCCGCTGCGTCGGTGTTGCACTGTTCGGGGCTCATGTACTGAAGCGTGCCAATGAGTTGACCGACGTCGGTGCGTAGGGTGGTCAAGGCCAGGTCGGAATCGGTCGATCGAGCGACGCCGAAGTCGATCACTTTCACTTGGCCGGCGGTGTCCACGAGGATGTTGGCGGGCTTGAGATCGCGGTGGATGATGCCTTTCTGATGGCCGTGATGAACGGCCGCGCAAGCCTGGGTGAACAATTCCAGTCGTTCCCGCGTGCCCAGGTTCAATTGCCGGGCGTAGTCGATAATGGTGCGAGCTTCGGGAACGTACTCCATGGCGAAGTAGGGGACGACGCGGTTTGAAGTATCGTCCCGCCAGGTGCCGGCCTCGTAGACGTGTGCGATGTTGGGATGTCGCAGGCGGGCCAGTATCTGCGACTCGAATTCGAATCGACGGATGGCTTGCTTTGAGGCGATGCCGGCGCGCATGATTTTGATCGCAACAACGCGACGCGGATTCTCTTGCTCAGCCTCATAGACCGTACCCATGCCGCCGGTCGCAATGACGGCTGTCAAGCGGTATCGGTTGATGCGGATGCCGATCCGCGGGTCCGGCGTTTCGGCGTCCGTATCGGGCGGCGGTGGTGAGCACGGCGGTGTCGGCGGGATCAGGAACTCCGGCGGGGCAAGGTCGTCGTGCCTCAGCAGTTCCTCGACCTCGGTGCGCAGATCCGTATCGCTTCCGCAGGCATCGGTCAGAAAGGCCGACCGCTGGTGATGCGGCAACATCACCGCCTCGCGGAACAATTCATCCATACGTTGTGCAGACGTGTTGCGCATGATTGTAGAATCGCCCGCGGGACGCAGCGTTAGCTCAAGGCCTTGTGCAGCCACGCCTTGGCGAACCGCCAGTCCTGATCGACCGTTCGCAGCGAAACGCCGAGCACATCGGCCGTCTCTCGAGCGGACAGACCGGCGAAGTAGCGGTACTGGACGATGTCCGCCTTACGCGGGTGGTCAGCGGAAAGCTGCTCCAGGGCTTCGTCGACGGCCAAGACCTCGGTCGGGTCGTCATCGAACACAGCCGTGGTGAAGCCCGGGTTGTCCGAGGGTAAACCGTCGATCGAGATTCGGCGCCGGCCACCATTGCGCTTGAGGCGCTTTCTCTTACGTGCGTCATCGATGCGAATTCTGCGCATCGCTTTCGTCGCTGCGGCGAAAAAATGTCGTCGGTTGGCGAACTGGACCTCGCCGTTGGGAAACAGGCGAAAGTAGGCCTCGTGGACCAATGCTGTGGGTTGAAGCGTTCGACCGGTGGCTTCGCAAGCCATCTGTCGTGTCGCCACCCGTTTGAGTTCGTCGTAGACAGCCATCCACAGCCGCTCGCGAGCGTCGGCACCTCCGGCGCCGATCGCCGCCAGCAACTCCGTGACCGGTTGGTCCCGCCGTTGGATCATTCTTTTCGGCTCGCCAAAACCCCGGCCGACAGGCAGTACCGGGTCGGCTCCCATTCTCGCACAAACCGCCGTTGCAAAGCAAGAGTGGAATTCGCATGAGCCGGCACCTGCACCATGGCCGCAGCGCAGACGCCTGGTGGTCCGCGTTTGTGGAGAGCCGTCCGCCGATTTGCTGCAGGTGAGTGCCACGAGCGAAGCAGACGTCGAGGCCTTGGTGCGGGATGCCTTGGGCGACATCGCGAATCTCAGTGTGCTACTTGCTCGGGCGTGTGGCAGTCGGCTGGTGGACTCGCGAAGCTGCTGGGATGTTTCTATTGACCGTCGAAGCTGGCTTGGAAGCGGCCAAAATCCTGAAGGTCGACATCGTTGTCGGCGTTGGCATCGAAGCATGCGCATCCGGGGTCGAATGGTTGGTTAGGGCCTGTGGAGCAGGCGTCAAAGCCGCCGAATTCCACCAGGTCGGTGAGGGCGTCGCTGTTGCAGTCGCCGAAGGGGGTCTCAAACCAGAACCCGCCCGTTAGTTGAAAACCTCCTCCGGACGAAACGCCGGCGTCCGGCTGACCGATCGTGCCCGAGAGTTCGAAACCGCCCCCGCTGCTCAAGACGGTTCCACCGCCGTCGATGGTTGAACGTGTCATGGTGAAACCTGATGGATTTGCCATGGCAAGCAACCCTGCTGAAAGTGCAGCCGTATATGCCATCACGCAATGTTTTGTGGTCATCCTATCCTCCTTCGCAGCCGGCTGAGGAGTCCTCGCGGCCTGACATCGAGTTGCCCCATCGTAACTGCGCCATGATCGTTTGGCGACGAAATTCACGGACGTTCGCTGTGTTTGTGGTCGCCCGTGCGATGGGGGGCGTGGGAGTTGCGCAGGGGGCCGGGGTTCGGCGATTTTGCCCAAAAACTCGCAACAATACTGTAATCCTCGACGAGATTTCGCTATACTGGATCCGTGTAGTGAAGTACATTATTGGGTAGGCACATCAGCGATCGCGAGCCGATCATGTCAAAACGCGCCCGTGCGGTGCGCCCAGTATAGCAGCGCCAAGTCGATCCGGGATCGCCGTTGGCGGTACCGCATGCTGATTCCCGGAGTTGGGTGATCGGCGTTGGTTGGTTGCCATCGCGTGTCGCGGTGCTGTCGGGTTAAACAAGGTGGGGCGGGTCATGGGGAGATTTTCGATGAACCAACGAGTGTTGGCGGGCGGCTTCGTGTCGCGGCTTATTGTTGTGGTTTCGTGTGCGGCGATCGCCGCGACTGGGGCCACTGCTTGGGGGCAATCCTGTGTGGTTGGCGAACCGGCGACCGGGGACTGTACGTCACCTCGGCAGATACTCGGCACGCCGGGGCAGCACGTCGTGCTGATGGATGTAGCCAATTCCGTCCTGACAGGAAGTACCTGCGGCCTTTTCGCGACCAATCGGGCTTGGTTCGAGGTCACGCCGACCGTTAGCGGTCCGATGACCATCAGCACCTGCCACCCCAACACGTCCTACGACACCGTGCTCGAGGTCTACAGCGGCGGAGACTCGGGGTGCGATTTCATGTTGTTAGAGCAGTGCATCGACGACACCAATTCCACGGCGTGCGACAACGGATGCTCTTCCCTTGGATCGACCGTCACGGTCAACGCGGTGGCGGGACGGCAGTATCGTTTCGTCGTCGGCGCACTCAACAACGACATCGTGGGCTGCGCGTTGTGCTTGGGCGTCATCGTCACCATAGAGCCGACCTGCGGGGACGCGCCGACCAACATCGGCCCGTGCGATGCGGCCCGCGAGCTGCCGTCGTCTCCCGGGACGTACGAGATTCTCCAGGACGTCACCGATGCCGTCGTGCTACCGACCGAGCCGGGGCCGGATCCGAATTGTACCAGTGCCTTTCTATTTGGCCACACGGTCTGGTTTCACCTCGCACCTACCGTAGAAAGCGCGATCACGTTTTCGACCTGCCACCCGAACACGAGTTACGATACGGTCGTTCAGGTGTTCAGCGGCGACCTTTGCACAACGGGAGGTCTGGTGGCGAGGCCTGCCTGCAACGACGATACCTTGGATCCGGCGTGCATCAACGGTTGCTCGGGGATCCCCCGGGAATCCCGTGTGGATTTTGTCGGTCATCCTGGACAGGACTATTGGATCCAGGTCGGTTCGTACAACGACAACGACGCCGGTTGCTCGAATCTGTGCCTCGGCGCCGAACTGAGCATCACGGATTGCTCTGCGCCCGATCCTCCCGTTGCGTCCCTTTCCGCTCCGCCTGAATTGGGTGACGGATGTGCGTGCGCTCCGGTCACGATCGTTGGCAGCGCGTTCGGCCAATCCACGCCCATTCAAGAATACCGTGTGGAGTATCGCAACATGGGGTCCAGCATGTGGACCGAGATAGCGTCCGGAACGACGAGAGTTATCAACGGCGTTCTGGGGCAGTGGGACACGGTCGGCCTTCCCCAAGGGTACTACCTTCTGCGCATCTCGGTCATGAACGTTTGCGGTGAGACGTCCACAGACACGATTGTGACCTTCTTGGATCAGGGGTTCGATACGCTCACCGTGCGCTACCCGCCGCTGCCATCGGGCAACGTGCGGCCGGTGGTCGCTGGAATTGGTTGCGTCGATGGCACGGTCTTTGAGAGTTGGTGTTGGCATCCGAATTCGACCAACGCGCACTTCGCCGTCGGGTACAGGCCATTGAATGCCGGAACGTTTGTGCCGGTCGACCCCGCGCATCCGACGTACTACGCTACGGTGGTGAACGATCCGTTCGCGTCGTGGAATACGACTGCGGTTCCGGACGGGCCATACGACGTTCGCGTTACTGCGGAGAATGATTGCGGCCAATCGCGGAGCGAGACGCGCGAGGTGGTGGTGGACAACACACCGCCTACCGCGATGATCAGCAGCATTCAGAATTGCGACTACACGGGTGGGGTGGTTCAGATCATCGGCACGGCGAACGACGCGAACATGGGCAGTTGGGCTTTGCAGTACACCGGCGGCAACGCGAACACTTGGGTGACGATTGCGGCGGGCAGCGTCAACGTGGTGAACGATGTTTTGGGTACGTGGGATACAACGACTCTGCCGGCGTGCGCCTATGCGCTTCGGCTCGTCGCGACGGATCAAGCGGTGATAGGCTGCGGTGGCCCGCTACGACACCGGTCGGAGTATGCCGTCACCGTGAACGTCGGCACTTGCCTGAACTTCGATTCCGACAGCGACGGCGACGTGGACCTGATCGACTTCGGCGCGTTCCAGAACGAGTTCACCGGGCCCAATCCGTAAACGCCGCTATGGCGGCAACACGCATCGCCGCTGCGGTGGTGTCGCGGGCGATCAACGCGTAGAGGGTGTTTGGCGTCTCACAGTGAAGGCAGGTGCGAGCACCTGCCCTTGGCTGTTCGCGACGATCATCGCCTTCCCCGCCTCCAGAGGAGGTAGGTCACCATTCGACATTCCGCCGGTGTATCCCGGCGCAGGGAGGAACAACCATGCGATTGTCAGTTGGTGTTGCACTGTGTGCGGCAGTCGTCATTTCGTTCGGTGTTATGTTTCTGGTGGGCTGTGACGGCGGGGGGGATGGTGCGGTCGATGTGAATGACAACACCAACCCGACCGACCCGGCGGACGGTAGCGGTGGCGAGCCCACGGCTGCGCGGGTGTGGGAGCAGGCGGGGTTCGGGGCGGCTGGCGACTTCCTGGGCGTGTTCTACGATCCGAATCGGTCCGGCGTGGTTTACGCGTGGAGCGATGTGGCTGGCGTGTATCGAAGCACCGACGGTGGGCACACCTGGGCCATCCGCAGCGCGGGGCTGGGCAACTATGAGATTGCGTCATTTGCGGTCGACCCTTTCGATTCTGACACGCTGTATGCCGGAGCTGGCGCGTTCGCGGAGTCCGACAAGGCCGGCATCTACATCAGCCGTGACGCCGGGTTGAGCTGGGAGCATCTGGAGAGCACGGCTGGGAACGGCATCACCTTCCGCCGCTTCCGGACAGCCCAAGCCATCGCACCACACCCTTCGCAGCGGGGCGTGATCGTTTCGGGCAGCCGTCAGAACGGGATCTGGCGAACCGTAGACGGTGGCGAAACCTGGGCGCAGGTTTATCTTCCCGCGACGACCAGCGCAACGATTCCCAGCATCGAGGGAACGTACCTGGTTTCGGACGATCCGCCGGCGCCGTTCATTCCACCGGTGTCGATGGTCGTGTTCGATCCGGACAACAGCGAAGTGGTCTACGCCGGGCTGCTTGGTGGCGGAGTGGTGAAGAGTAGCGATGGCGGAGTCTCGTGGACGCCGATGAACACCGGCCTTCCCCAACCGAGCATGGTTGAAGGTCTGGCTGTCGGTCGCGGAGACACGGTGTATGTCGCCGCCGGGTTCGACGGCATGTACAAGAGCACCGACGGCGGCGAGTCGTGGCGGGCGGTGAACAGCGACTTGTCTCTGGTTGATGAGGACGGCGGCAGTTGGCGAACGTTTGTGGCGGTTGACCCGACCGATTCGGACATTGCTTACATGACCGTGGCCGGCGATGCGAGCGTGGGCAAGACGACCGACGGCGGCGCGACGTGGACCATCTCTGAGAGCGAAGACGTCATGACGTTCGATTCGGTCAACGACCCGACGCGCGTGTGGTCGGGGGACTTCGCCGCGAGTTGGCAGGTTAAGATCGACCCGTTCAACCCCGACCATCTCTTGACCACGTCGTTCTGGACGATCCAGCGGAGCGACGACGCAGGCCTGAGCTGGGCGGACAGCATCGCCGGTGCGCAGAATACGTGCGTGATGGATCTGTACTTGGACACCGACGCCGGCGAGCCGGGCACGTTGTATGCCGCGAACATGGACGCTGCGCTACTGCGCTCCACGGACGGCGGTGCGCGTTGGTCGGCGGCCCTACCGACCTCCACCGAGGACCGCGACGCCTTTGCCGGCCACATCTGGCGCTTCGACGTCGCCCACGTCGGCGACGATGCGTACTACTATATGACGGCGGATCCGTGGGACCCGGTGGACACCGGCCAGGTCCTCCGCAGTACGGACGGCGTCCATTGGACAACCGTCTTTGCCACACCGCGTCAGGAAGGCGGGTTCATGGGCGGCATGCTCGGCCTGGCCGTAGATCCCGTCGATCCGTCCACGGTGTACGTCTCGCAGGACGGCGGATCGGTATTCAAAACAACCGACAACGGCGAC
>CAYQFV010000144.1:0-11358 GCA_964416845.1 uncultured Phycisphaeraceae bacterium
GAGAAGTGCGACAATTGAAGGTCCAACAGTGCTTCGAAATGGCCAAAGCCCAGCGTCGGGCCGAGCCCGACCTACTGCACTGCGTCGCCGAGGCCGTCGCCAGCACTGCTCGAGAGCAGTGGCACACGTCTCACACACTAGCGAGCCCCCGGTACGCTGGCGCGGCGGAAGCGACTGACGATGATGGCGAGCTGTGCGAGGCGGCATTGTCCTTCGGTGCTGGTCTCCAGGCCGATGAACTGAAGCCCGAGGGACCACTGGTTGCGGTCTGTTTGGGCGAGGTGGCGGACTTTGGCATCGAAGGTGAGGATCTCGGTCTTGGGGGCTGGCTGGAACGAACAGCACATGTTGTCCCCGATGGACGCCGTGAGCTTGTCGTCGACCGTCAGGCTGAGGCCGCCGGCGGACAGGTTGTCCAATTTCCCCCTTCGGGCGTCGGGAGGCGTTTCTGCCGCGCCGGTGGCCCTTCGGGCCGGATGGACGCAGGAGCCGGACATTCTGGAACTGACCGACACGTCGCCGTGGGAGACGGTCGGCCAGTAGGCTACCTCGATGTGCTCTTGACGCGGGGGGCTGACGCGTTCGTAGGCGCGACGTTGCATTTCCTGGAGATTCTCAGGCCAACGCAGGGTGATGGTGTCGATGCTCTCGGCGCGATCGTCGACGGCGCGCCCACACCCGGTGACGACGGTGGTGAAGAGGCATTTGGTGCGTCCCCGTCGAAACGACACGCCTATTTGCTCACCGACGGACAGGCTTGGCGTCTCGGGTGCGTCGCCGGTGGGGCGCTCGATGAAGATGCGTTGCTCGTCGATGCGACAGTCGATGAATCGGCTTCGACAGGTCTGCCAACCTGCACTGCCGTAGTGGGTCAGTACGACGACGAGGTGACGATCGGCGGCTGATCCGATGATCTGATCGCGACGTTGGATATCGACGAACGGTGTGCCAATGATGTTGTGTGTTTGGTGTTTCATCATGCCGGTTCGGGCGTGCGAATCGCGCGTCCAATCCTTTCTCGATCACGGTCCGAGAGCGTTTCCTGAACAAACTGTACGCGAAGGATGGTTTGGGAGTCCGACGCCGCGGGCGTTGATCCTTTGACTTCGGCCACGATCGAAAAGTGGTCGTCGTCTGCCTCGAGGCGAAACTGTGCGATCACTTTTTGACCGACGGTGAGCACGTCAGCAGCCTGTCGGTCAACAATGCAGGCCAATCCTTCGGGGCTGACGTTGAGTACGTGACCTTCGAACGGCGTGCCGGATGGATCGGTCACGATGCTTACGGTGGTCGACTCGCGCAGGGCAGCCCGCCAGAAGCGTCGCCTCTGGTGGACCCATATGCGCTCCGGTTGGTCGAGCAGCAGGTTGGTCGCACCGTGCGCTTCGCGGACGAGCGACTTGAAAACGAATCGGTCGCTGCCGACCGTTAATTCCACCACGCATTCGCTGCCGAGGTCTGGGGCGTTTTCCATGTTTGCGGAGTCGGTGATTGCGACGTTGATTCCCTCGCGGCGAACAGACTCGATCTTGGCAGTGCAGGAGACCTCTCGACCGTTGGGTTGAATGAAAAGGGTCGCGCGGCGGCGACGGGCCTTCTCGAGCACACGGGCGGATTGTCCTGCGCTGAGAACGATCTTGGACGACATGGAAGTTGTCTGCTCATTTGGCATTGCCATGCGTTTCTCGCGTTGACCGACGCTGACGAGCGCTATCGCCCGGCCGCGATGGACGGCCAAGCGTTGTACCCTGCCCCGCGCTAAGGTCGGTACGACGACGGGGGAACTTTATCAGTTCGATGGGTGGTGACCGATATCGCGATGCTGATCGCGTCGGGCTTTCGGGCGACCCTGAACGGACGCATGGGCGGTGACGACGGCGTGACCAAATCGGACGATATCGGCGCAGTTGGCGAAGTCGTCGCCTATGCGAACGCGACGTCCTTTTCGGAAATCTTGGGCCGATAGGAGCCGGTCATGGTGACGACCGCGCCGGGGAGGGACCAGAACAGGCTGATAGCCCGGACGGCCATCGCGAGGCAGAGCAGTGCGGCGAGGGTTCCGTGGGTGCCGAGAAAAGCGTACTTGTAGTAGGCCTCCATGGTACCCAGACCTTGGAATGATATCGGAATCGCCGCGATGACGACGCCGCTCGCGAGGTAGGCGTAATAATCACCAATGACGCTCGCGTCCCATCGCATGTGCAGCGCCTTGGCGGCGAGGGCGAGTGACGTCAGCGCGGTGACCTGCAGGGCGATTGTGGTCGCGAGCGCGCCGAAGAGGAGTTTCTTGTGGTGAACGAGTCGTCGGGTGGCAGCCTCGGCGCGCTGCCAGTGCGTGCCGAACGGGAGCTTGGCGAGCAGTGCCGACGGGTTGACGATGCGCCGAATGCGCCGCGAAAACAGAAAACCATACGCGACCGCGCCGCCGAGGAGGATGGCTGCGACTGCGTAGCTGAGTATCTGCATCTTGGGGTCGCTGCCGCGAACGAGGATGAGGACGCCGACCAGCAGGATCAGGCCATACAACCCGACGACGCGATCGAGGAAGACGGTGGTGACTGCTTCGGTCTTGCGATCGGTGTGTTGTGCGACGTAGTACATCTTGAAGACGTCGCCGCCGGTGCTGCCGAGCGCGGTGATGAAGTTCAGAAAGTTTCCGGCGTAGCAGAGCTTCATGCTCTCCCAGTAGGTCACGTTGATTTCCTGCGCTCGCAACAGCCACAGAAACCTGAGCGACTGAAGCAGTGTGACCGGAGCGAAGACCGCGAGGCAGATGAGCAGCGTACCCTTGTCGGCTGCGTTCCAGGTGGTCCCGAGTCCGTATCGGATGGCGGGGGTTCCGTCGGCGTTCTTCGACAGGCTGTCGATGGAAATGTCGCGATGCGTTCCGTCCGGGAGTTCGACGGAAACGCTTTCGGGGGTGATCGCGATGGCGCGCACTCGGACGCCGTCGTCGAGCGTGACGTAGTCATAGTACGTGACGTTGTACAACACCCACACCAGCGCGACGGCGCACACCGACAGCCGCAGCGCTGCGAACAACCATTTGCGTGCCACCTTGCTCATCTGTTGCTTCGACTCCGACCGGACGTTGCGGTTGCCGGCTCGATTGTGGCCGATTGGACCGAAAGTTCAATTGCGTTTACCGGCCGAGTGCTCCTGCCGCCACGCTTCGGTCAACTCCTTGAGCGTCCACCCAAAGGTATTCGCCATCGCCTCGGCGACGGGTTTGCCTGCCTTGATCTCGACGATGAGTCGACCGAACGCGTCGGCATCGCGATCGATGAGGAACGAGACCAGACTGTTGGCGAGCGGGTAGAACCGCGCGTCAAGCTGTCCATCGGCAGAGAACACCATCGCAATCTCGTAATTCCCGGCAACCAAGGCATCGGCGACCACGGCGGCGGTTTCGGCGTTGGGACATCGGTCTTGAAGAACATCCTCAGCCACGAACTCCGCGAAGCCTTCGTTCAACCAAGCGGGCAGTTGTCGGCTGGACGCGAAGCGGTGCATGAACGCATGCGTCGTTTCGTGAACCAGGTTCGTCGCGAACGCGTTTCGACCGGCGGCGGACCCGCCCTGCCGACGCAGAACAACGTGGATGTGCCCGTTGTCGGTGCAACTGGTGTATCCGACGGCGTTGCCGGCGACGTGGTCCTCCAGCAGGGTCGCCATCTGACGGAAACGCTGCTTGGATCGCATGCAGAACACCGGACACTTTCCCGCAAACACCTCGGCTGTGGTGGGCAGATGAAAACGGCTCGCCACCGTTCGATACGAAGCCTCGCACAACGCCCGCAGGGCGCCGTGTTCCGCTTTCGCCCAATCGGTCCAGATCAAGAAGTGAGGCGTCTCGAGAAGAACCAGGTCACTGCCGATTTGATCGCGAATGCGCCGACCGACTTCCTTGTATCCTGCGATGATCTCCTCCGACCGTTGCTTCGACGCGTCCTCGTGTTCGTCGGATGATGCATCGGTCGGCGGCGCGGCGGGCAGGCCAAACGCTGCGACAGACCACGTGGACGCCTCGCGCAGGCGAGTTCTGGTGAGCTTGATCTTGGCGGCGAGGGATGGGTCAAGACGTTGCGCGTCGGCGAATCTCCGGTTGGCTATCGCTGGTCGGCCTTGTCGCATCGCGAGCTTGGCGAGGGCGAAATGATCCATTGCGGTGAGGTTCGCATGACCGCCGCGACGATCGGCGTACAGCATGTAAGCGGTGCGGCAGGCGCTGTCGGGCAGCACGACGTCCCACCCGACCGCTGCCGGCCAACCGTCCAGCATCAGCCCGACGACGGTGTCGTCGAACCAGATGGCGACGCCCCGGACACTCGTGCCGGTGAGAAGTTGCAGCGTGATGATCAGACCGCCGCGGGTGTTCTGCGCGGCCGTGGCGGATGGTTGCAGCCTGTTCGGCGAAATCAAAGCGGCGACCGCGGTCAACGTCAGTAGCGTCACCCTGCCGTGTCGCATGGCGATGTCACAACACCTCCAACGCGGCGTGTTGACCGACCAGCTTGTCGAGATAGCGGCGTTCCACGATCACGCGAAGGTCGACCGAGCTGTCGGTATAGGTGCGATCGAGAACCTTGGCCTCCCGGTCGATCAACGCGAGCAGGCGTCCGTCGCCGGCAGGAAGGCGGAGCGTGACGTCAACGCGTTCCCGCGTGGCAGCATCGCGGACAATTTGGATCAGCGAATCGAGCCCTTCGCCCGTTTTGGCGCTGATTCGACAGGCACCGGGACACTGCGCGTCGAGGACGTGTTCCACCGCCTCGTCTTCCACCGCGTCGATCTTGTTCAGCACGACGGTCGTCGGACGGCGCTGCGACCCAAGTTCGCTGAGAACCAGTTCGACCGCTGCCCGGTGGTGCATCGCTTCGGGGTTGGACGCGTCGATGACGTGCAGCAGGAGGTTGGCGTGCAAGGTCTCTTCGAGCGTTGCCCGGAACGAAGCCACCAGCCGGTGCGGCAGGTCACGAACGAATCCGACGGTGTCGCTCAACAACACGGTCAGGGTATCGTCAACCTGCCAACGAACCGTCTTGGTATCGAGCGTTGCAAACAGCTTGTCAGCCACGTACTGCCCCGCGCCGGTCAATGCGTTCAACAGCGTCGTTTTGCCCGAATTGGTGTATCCGACGAGTGACACGGTGAAGCACTCTTTGCGCGACTGCACCGCCCGTGTCTTGCGCCCGTCGATCGACGCCAATTCTCGTTTCAAGGCTGACACCCGGTCTCGAACGATGCGCCGGTCGATTTCAATCTGCCGTTCACCGGGACCGCGCGTACCGATCCCCCCCACCGCGCCGACGCCGGTCGCCCCGCCCGCCCCCGCGATGCGTTCCAGGTGAGACCACATGCCCCGTAACCGGGGAGCGGTGTATTCCAATTGGGCGAGCTCAACCTGAAGCTTGGCCTCGTAGGTGCGGGCTCGCGATGCGAAGATGTCGAGAATCAGTTCGCTACGATCGATGATCTTGCAGTCGACGTGTTTTTCCAACTCGCGAATCTGAGCCGGGGCAAGATCGTTGTCGAAGATCACCAGATTCGCATCGCAGGCGGCAGCGCAGGCCACCAACTCTTCCACCTTGCCTTTGCCGATGTACGTTCGTCCGACCGGCTTGCTGAGTTTCTGCGTCACGTGACCGACGACGATCGCTCCGGCGGCGCTGGCCAGCGCAGCGATCTCGGCAAGCGGGTCCGCTGCGACCGTTACCGCCGAGCGCAGAATCACCTTAACGAGGATGGCTCGCTCCTCTTGGACCGACAAATCGGTGCGTTTCAGTTCAGGCAAAACCGTTCATCCTGCGAAGATGTCGTGGCGGAGGACGACGAAGGTGGTTATCGGATCATCACGATCCGTCCGCACCGCTGGCCGCCACAGCCTATCGTAATCCGCTCGCCATGCCACGGCAACGCGACGCGTCATCCAATTCTTCCGGCGATTATTCCGAATCGGTGGTCATTATCGGCCGATGTACTCACTGACGTACGCGCGTCGGCGCTCCGGACTGGATCGCGACCTGCGCGATACCCTGTTGAACGCAGCGCGACCGCAATGGCCAACGCAAGACCACCGTCGATGATCTCCTGCCAATCACATCCACGCATCTTTCTACGTTTCGCCGCTTCGATGGGTCTATGTATTCTCATCTCGGCGACGGTGGCTGGCTGTGACGGTAGCGGCGTGCCGGGGGTGTTTGTTACGGCGGGCGCCGGTTCGTCGGCTGTCGATACCGACGGAGACCGTCTGCCGGACGCATTGGAGGCTGAACTGGGAACAGATCCGACCAACCCGGACACGGACAATGACGGGCTATCTGACGGCGACGAGTTCGACCTCAAGACCGATCCGCTGTCGGCTGACACCGACCGAGACGGCATTGTCGACGGAGACGAACTCAAGCTGGGCAGTGACCCATTGGCGGAGGACACCGACGGCGACTCGTTGACCGATGACGAGGAGATTGCCCTGGGAACCAGTCCGACATCGGCCGACTCGGACAATGACGGGCTGGACGACGACGAGGAGGTGGCTGCTGGTACCGATCCTAACTCTGCGGACAGCGATCAGGACGGGCTTGACGACGCGACGGAGTTGAGCATCGGGACCGATCCGCTGAAGGCTGACACCGATGGCGACGGGCTGACGGACTCCGAAGAAGTTCAGACCTTCCAGACCGACCCGCTGGTGTCTGACAGCGATGGCGACGGGCTTGGTGACTTCGCCGCGGTCAATACGGATCAGGATACCGACGGCGACTCGCTTAGTGATTCGGACGAAGTCAAGCTGTTCGGAACGGACCCGACCAAGCCCGACACCGATGATGACGGGCTCCTGGACAACGTCGAAATCGATCTGGGTACCGATCCGCTGAACGCCGACACGGACGGCGATTTCCTGGCCGATTTTCAGGAGACGAGGATCGGCACGGACCCGTTGAAGGCTGACACCGACGAGGACGGGCTAACGGACTCGCAGGAGGTGCAAACCTACAAGACCGACCCGCTGGTGGCTGACACCGACGGAGACGAGTTGACCGACGGGGCTGAGGTCGAGCTTGGCACGGACCCGCTGGATCCGGACACGGACAACGACTCGCTGGCGGATGGGAAGGAGGCTGCGGTCGGGGCGAATCCGCTCGATCCGGATACCGACAACGACGGCGTGCTCGATTCGACGGAGATCGTTCTGGGCACGAATCCGACTGCGGCGGATTCGGATGCTGATGGCGTGAATGATGGCGTGGAGATTTCTCTCAACCTCGACCCGTTGAACGCGGACAGCGACGGCGACGGTATTACGGACGGTGCCGAGATAGCCGCTGGCACGGACCCGGCGAAGGCAGACACGGACGGCGATGGATCTTCCGATCGGGACGAGCAGACCGTCGGCACGAATCCGCTCGATCCGGACACCGACAACGACGGGCTTAATGACGGCGCTGAAATTGCGGCAGGTACGAACCCGCTGATTAAGGATACGGACGCTGATGGCGTGAACGATGGTGATGAGACGGCTGCGGGAACCGACCCGCTGAAAGCCGACACCGACGGCGACGGGCTTAACGATGGGGACGAAGCGACGCGGGGTACGAACCCACTTCTGGCAGACACGGACGGCGACGGGGTGTCCGACGGTGCTGAAGTAGCCGCGGGTACCGATCCGCTGAAGTAGAACGCGCCCTATCGCGAGACTGCGAGGCGGCGATCACATCTATGACGATGCGGGACCGAGGGCGCGAACGCCGTCCCGGCGAAATCAAGACTCGCTGCAGCGCCCTTGTCCGTTTGGCTTGTAGTTGGTGATTTTATCGATGCGTCGTTGGTGTCGTCCGCCGTCGAAGGGTGTGTTGACCCAGATGTCGACGACGCGTTTGATCAACTCTTCGCCCAACAGGTCGGCTGGCAGGCACAGCACGTTGGCGTTGTTGTGGCGACGTGACAATTCGGCGGTCAGCTCGTCGTGACAAAGCGCAGCCCGCACGCCGGGCACTTTGTTTGCGGTGATCGACATGCCGATCCCCGTTCCACAAATCAGCACGCCGACATCGGCGCAGCCGCACGCAACTTTCTCTGCAGCGGCGAACCCGTGATCGGGGTAGTCGCAACTGGCGACACCGTCACAGCCGAGGTCTTCCACGTCGTGCCCCAGCGCGCTAAGCTGCGCGGCGATCTTGGTCTTGGCAGCATACCCTCGGTGATCACTCGAGACGGCGATTTTCATAGTTCTACCTCCTCAAGACGGGCGGCGATCGCCTTCTCGATGGTCTCCGCGCACTTTGCGTAGGTCGCGCGATCGCCTCCAATCGGGTCATCGATATCTTCACTATCCAACAGCCGTTGGATGCACGCCCCATTCGGTCCGGCAAGGTCGACGATACACGACTCGTGGGACGCGGTCATTGCGTAAATGTAGTCAGCCTGGTTGATGAGTTCGGCCGTCAGTGGTTGCGATTGGTGCGACGTGATGTCGATTCCTCGTTCCTGCAACACCTCAACGGCGTGGTCGGCTGCCGGCATGCCTGGCACGGCGAACGTGCCCGCGGACGTCACGTGGACGTCACGATCGGCGAGATGGTTCGGATCGCACCCGATCTGCTTGGCGATCAAATTGCCGGCGATCCCGCTCGCCATCGGGCTGCGACAGGTGTTCCCCGTGCACACGAACAGAAGGTTGATCTTCGCGAACGATTTCAACATGCGTTCATCATACACGCCGCGACGCAATATGTGATACCCGCCGTCGTCGATTTCGATGATCGTCGACGATTGGTTGTATCGCGCCGGTCCGCCATCGAGGGCCAATTCCACGTCACCGTCCAACTCCGCAACGGCGGCGTCAACGTTACGCGGGGGCGTGTTGCCCGCGCGATTCGCACTCGCCGCGACGATTGGACCGGTCGTTCGACTCAACAGGTCGATGGCGATTTGGTTGTCTGGAAAGCGCAGCGCGACGGTGTGACCGTGATACAGCCAATCAACCGTCGCCCGGTCATGCTTCGCCGCGATGGGAGTATCGTGTGGATCTTTCGTTGAGAGCACCATCGTCAACGGACCAGGCCAGGCTTTCTTGACGAATCGCTTCGCCACCGCAGGCAGGTCGGGAACATAGCGAGCAACATCGGACCGACTCGCAATATGAACCGTGAACGGCTTGCCCGCGGCGCGGTCTTTCACGCGCTGCAAACGCTGTCGGGCGTCTTCGATATCCGCCCTGGCAGCGACGCCGTAGACCGTCTCGGTCGGGAAAATGACCAGGCAGCCGTCGGCAAGCGCGCCCGCCGCGCGGCGTATCGGCTCGTCGTAACTTTCGCCAGTTGAAATATTTATGACAGAAGTACTCATCGAATCCATCCTCTCGAATTGTTAACGTCGCGAACGGGACTGTCAAGGGACGGCAGCGGTGCTTGCGGTGGCAGGTGGACGTGCTGGCACCAAGACGTGTCAGGGACGCGTGGACTATCGTGATAGCCGCGGGATGAAAACGTCGACGATTTGCACGAAAGATCGGACGAACAAGAATGCCAAGAGCATGAAGATAATGGCGAGCCGGCGAGGGCGGTTGCGGTGCCAGAGAATGACGCAGATGATGAAAATCCACCAAAGCAAGATAATGGTTGCAGAAAAGGGGTTGCGATAGAAGCGGGGTGCAGTGAACGGCCAAGCGGCCCAATAGCTCGACCACACTGGTGGATAGGATCCGGCGAAGAACAATGGCCAGAGCGGGAGGAAGATCATGGTGTACATGATCACGATGCACCAGAATCTGAATCGGCGGGGGAACGCCCAAACTCGTGATCGACCGCGTACCGAACCTGTCGCGAACACGATAGCGAACGCGAGGACCAGTAGCACCATCGCTGATATGAAAACGACGATCGAGAGCCATTCGTAAGCCAGCCGCCAACGCCAGTCCCCTCCGAAACGCAAGCCAAAGAGCATCCGAACGTTGAGGCCGACCGACATCAAAAAAACCACTACTGCCGGCGCGAGAGGTTCATCGACACGCATTCGCAGCGCGAATGATTTCGGTCGAAAGAGCAGCAGTAAGAGCGTCGCCACCGTGCTTCGGATCAACCTCAGACCGCGCTTGCCGTAGACGGGCGTCCCGGTGCGTCGAAGTTCCGGATCGGTGCGAAGCAATTCCAAGTCGAAGGCCGTACCGCATTCCGGGCAGACATGACGAGTCAGCCCCGTCAGGTTGTATCCGCACTTTGGGCAGTTCAGGCCGGTCTCGTCCACGAATCATCCTCGAATGAAGACTTCGGAACAGTCGCCTCGGTTCATGAAGAGCGAGATGGTATCTTAGCGGGAATCGCGCGGTGCTGCGCCGAGACTGCCCGTTTTTCGACGGAAGCGGCAACCGGTTGAGCCGGCGTGACGTCGACATCCAGTCGATAATCCACGGCATCGAGTCGCCCGTTCGACAACGTCTCGCACCTTTTCTCAGTCGTTGAACCGCATATGGAAAAGCGTGTCTTGTCCGATGCGGCGGGGCGTGACGGGGTAGCGATCGAATCCGTCGGGGAACGTGACGGCTGATGACCGCGGGCCTAGCAGTCTTGGGGAGACGAATACGTACGCTTCGTCGGCCAACCGATCAGCGAGGAAGGCTGACAGAATCGTCGCACCACCTTCCACCAGCACGTTCGTCATGGATCGCGCATGAAGGATTCGCAGAACGTCGCGCAGATCGACGCTGCCCTTGCGGACGCGGGCGCTCACCACATCCACGCCCGAGGATTCCAAGCGACCAACGCGAGCGGCGTGTCTTTCCAGCGACGCGCGGCCGGTGATGACGAGCGTGGGCGTTTGACGGGCCGTGCGGACGAGACAGCTGCCGGGCGGTGTTCGCAGATGGGTGTCCAATACGATTCGCGTCGCGACTCGGCGGACGGGCGTTTGGCGGGCGGTCAACTGCGGGTCATCGTCCAACACTGTGCCGATTCCTACGATGATGCCGTCCATTCTTGCACGCAGACGGTGCACAACGCGGGCTGCTTGCAGGCCGGAGATCGCTTTGGGTTGGCCTGACGCGACGGCCAGTTGACCGTCAATGCTTTGGGCCCACTTGAGCACAACGAAGGGGCGTTCTTTGCGGATCGACGTGACGTACGGCTGGTTGAGTCGCTGTGCATCATCCTTGAGGCAACCTACGCGGACATCGACGCCGGCAGAACGCAATCGGCGGAACCCCTTCCCGCGGGCGTGGGCGGCGGGGTCTTGCATGGCAGCGACGACCGTTCCGATGCCGGCGGCGATCAACGCTTCGGTGCAGGGGGGTGTCTTGCCGTGGTGACAACAGGGTTCCAACGTGACGTAGGCGGTTAGCCTTCGCGCGGCGGTTGCGGATCG
>CAYQFV010000145.1:0-11322 GCA_964416845.1 uncultured Phycisphaeraceae bacterium
GAACGGCTCGACGTCGACGCGCGATCCGGTGATCTTGCGATTGATGTACAAGTTGCCGACGAGGAAGTCCCGCTTGGCCAGTTCGATGTTGGCCGGACTTCGGGAATACACACCGCCGGTCAGGGCATACCGCGTACCGTTGGCGATGGCGAGCGCTTGGTCGAAGTCGTCCGCCCGAATCACGGTCAACACCGGTCCGAGGATTTCCTCTTGGGCGATCGTAGCGGTTGACGGTACGTCCGCGATGATGGTCGGCCCGACGTAGCAGTCATCTCGCGGCAATCGGGCGCGGTCTTCGTCGAGGATGACGCGCCCTTCGTGTCGTCCTTGTTCGATGTACGCGCGGACGCGCTGCACGGCAGCCGCGTCGATCAGCGGGCCTACGACGGTGGCGGGTTCGTCGGCCGGGCCGATGGATAGAGATTTCGCCACGTCCACCAGCCGGTCGCAAAACGCATCGTACGCACCGGCCAGCACGATGACCCGACTGCACGAGGTACACTTTTGGCCGCTGTAGGCGAAGGCTGACTTGATGACGCCGCCGACGGCTTCGTT
Organism: uncultured Phycisphaeraceae bacterium; assembly: GCA_964416845.1. Lineage (GTDB taxonomy): Bacteria > Planctomycetota > Phycisphaerae > UBA1845 > UBA1845 > CAYQFV01. Next base: position 556 of record CAYQFV010000145.1, read on the forward strand.
CAGATCGGCATCGTCGTCGACGATGATCGCGTTTTTGCCACCAAGCTCCGCCACGACTTTTTTGATGTGTTGCTGGGTGGGCGACGCAGCCGTGGCGGCGCGGAGTACGGACGTCCCCACGTCGCGCGATCCGGTGAAGGCGATCACGTTGACGTCCGCATGGTTCACGAGATGTGACCCCATGGTGTTGCCGCAGCCGGGAAGGAAGTTGAGCACGCCGGGTGCCAGACCGGTGTCATTGATGATGTCGCAGAACTTGGCCGCGATCACCGGCGTGGACGACGCAGGCTTGACGACGACGGTGTTGCCCGTCGCGAGGGCGGCAGCGGTCATGTTGGCGAGCAGTGCGAGCGGAAAGCTCCACGGGGACAGAACGACGCACACGCCCTTGGGTTCGTAGGCGAGATAGTTGTCCTCGCCGGGAAGATCGCGTCGTCGTGGATGCGTTTCGAGTCGGCTGGCGTGCTCGGCATAGTAATCGAGATAGTCGATCGCTTCGGCAACATCCGCGTCAGCCTCACGTCGCGGTTTGCCCGCTTCCAGCGTGATGGTGGCGGCCAACTCGAACCGACGTTCGCGAAGCACGTCGGCTGCTTTGTGCAGATGGTCTGCCCGCCGGGCGGCTGGAACGAGTCGCCACGCTTGGAGCGCGCGGCAGGCAGCGGCGACGGCAAGATCGGCATCGGCGGTGGTTGCGTCGGCGACGCGTCCGACGACTTCAGCAGGATCAGCCGGGTTGGTTGAATCGATCCACGCTTCGCACGCGATCTTCTTTCCGTCGACGACCAGCGGGTATCGACGCCCCATGTCGCCGCGAACGTAGTTGAGCGCCGCGGAAAACTTGTCTCGATCATCTGCGCTGGTGAAACTGATGATCGGTTCGTTGCGAAATCCGGACATCGGTACATCCTCATTGGAATCGACAAAACGGATCGGCCTGGGAGCAGTGCTGGGCGGTCTTGCGCTTTGCGGGTTGGCCAGCAACGGCGCTATGTCGCGAACGTTGTAGCTTTGTCGCAGAAACGAATCGTTGGCGGTGTTTTCCAGCAGGCGGCGGATGAGGTACCCCATTCCGCTGACCAGCTCGCCGTACGGGGTGTAGACGCGGACGCATTGGCCTAGGTCGACCATGGCCTGCTTCAGCGGGTCGCCCATGCCGTTGAGCATTTGAATTTCGTACTGCGTAGGGCTGACGTCGAGCTGTTCGGCGGTGGTGATGACGGCGGCAAGCGATCGGACGTTGTGACTGGCGAAGGCCGGACGAATCAGGTGGTGGTGTTCGAGCAGTTGACTCGCGACGCGTTCGTAGCAAGCGTCGGACTCCCACTTTCTGGTCCAGACCGGCGGCGACGTGTTGTTTTGCGTCGCCATGGCTGTCTCCATGTCCCAATAAGCGCCCTTGACCAGGCGGATCGCGATTGGGTGTTCGCGACGTTTGACCCATTCGAGCAGCCGGCCGACATCGCGCTCGGCGTCGACGAGGTAGGCTTGCACGACGATGCCGATGTCGGTCATGTCGCGGAATTCGTCTTCCATGAGCAGCCGCATGAACAACTCGAAGGTCAGGTCCCGATACGCGAATGATTCCATGTCGATGTTGATGAACGCGTCCAACTCTCGTGCGCGACGCAGGATGGGGCGCAGCCGCTCGCAGACCGAAGCGATGGCAGCCGAAGGGTCGATCGCGTCGAAATGCGGCGACAGGGCGGTCAGCTTGATGCTGATGTTGACGCGGGGCATGGGTCCGTCGGCGCTGATGTCGATCAGAGGAACGGGTGACCATTGCTCCGCGGCGGGGCAGAGTGATTCGATCAGATCGAGATAGGTTTGCTGATATTGCTCGGCCTGCTGATCGGTGGAGGTGTATTCGCCAAGGACGTCGATTGTGAAGGCCATCGACTTTCGCCGAAAGCGGAGCACTGATCGGATGGCTTGTTCAGCGTTGCCGCCTGCGATGAAGCTTTCAGCCATCATCCGAGCCGCCCGGCGTGTGAGCGACGCGATCAATCGGGCGTGCGGGGAATCGCACCGCCGATAGCCGACGGCGAGCTTGACGACTGCCGGCATGGGGAGACGCGTCGGGTCCAGGTATTCCTTCAGATGTCGTGCGAGGGCTGCGTCATCGTGCAGTACGGGTAGTACGTCGATGAAGCGAAAGAGTTGCACCTTGAGCGCTTCGTAGTGTGTGCTCAGGTCGGTGAAGGTTTGTTGCCACCACGCCTGCTGGAAAATGTTCGGGCGGGCGGCGTTTGCGAGCTCGAAGATTTCTCCGCCCACTTCCTGACATCGCGACTCGAATCGTTGGGAAGAAAACATCGTCACATCGCGGTTTCAGGTTGGCGTGGCGACACAGATTCCACCACACGGGGATGCAAGAACACGAGCCAGCACCGTGACACGTCTCGGCCGAACAGCGGCCCGACCGATGCCGCGTAGAGTTGTAATTGTCGCCGATGCCGTTGTACACCTTGGGGCACGTCCTTTTTGCTCAAGCGATCCGTCTTGAAGTCGATCACTTCGAGCCCGTTCTCGCCGTCCAGCACGCCGTCGACGATGCCGCGAACGAGGACGCGTTCGTCCGCCGCAGGCCCGAGCGTTGGATCGAACCAGTGGGCGGGGTGATGGGCGACGAACATGAACTCTCGGCGGTACGAAACGCCGGCGCTTTGAATCGCCTGTCCCAGACGAGTGCCGACGAACCAGGCGATCGCGTCTGCGTCGACGGCGAGGGATTGGTCACGGGTCAACAGGCCGGCGTCAACCATGCGCGTCATCTGATGCGTGATGGCTGCTATGTCGGTGGCGATGGTGAAATCCAGGTGTTGCAGAACGGCGTGCGTGGCGATTCCACGGAGCTTGGCGTTCTCCCGCTCGGCGGTCGGTTCAGCGTCAAGGTTCACATCCGGTGTGCGGGCGAAGAATTCAGGCGCGGGCACATCGGGATCGGACGGAGCCGGGGCGAGTCGTTCCGCCGCGCTCGCTGCGACGACCACCGGAACGCTTGCGGCAGCCAGATATGGATAGTCGAAGCGAACGCGTGCCATCACGCGCTCCGCCGGAAGGGGATCGGCGGGGCGAGGCTCGTTCGGAGGCAGCGCGTCCAATCGCGCGGCGGTTTGTCGTAGCGACGGATCGTCGGATTGCTCGGACGCATCGACCCGCCACTTGGCCATGTCGTCGCGATCGTGAAGAAACATGCGGAACAGCGTTTCGCTATCTTTGTGGGGCGACCAGTCGACTTCGTCCTGCGATGCGGCGGCGAGTGTCGCGGTCAACCAATCCAACGGCGAGCCGGCGGTGGCGATGTCCTGGCAGGTCACGTTGGTGCGAAGGCGTTCGAATTCGGTTCTGGTTCGTTCGACGGCTGAAAGCGACGTGCTGCCGACAAGGAACAGCTTTTCCTTCGCACGGGTCATGGCGACGTAAAGAATGCGCAGCTCTTCAGCCAGCGACTCCGCGGTGATGTTCGTCGCAGCGAGTGCGTGGGCGGCGGTGGGGTATTCGATCATGCGCTCTTGATCGACGACCTTGAGGCCTACACCGGCGCTTCGTTCGAAGATCGTGCGGCCGCGGGTGTCGCCGAGATTGAACCTCCTACCGAGGTCAGCCACGAACACGATCGGGAATTCCAGTCCCTTGCTGCCGTGGATGCTCATGATTCGGACGGCGCTGGACGGGGGCGTTTCCGCGGCGGCGCCAAGGTCTCGATCGTCTTGCTCCAGGGTTTCGACGAAGCGCAGAAATCCGTGCAGGCCTCGGTGATGCGATTGGTCGAATGCCCGGGACCGCTCGACGAAGCGCAGCAGATTCGCCCGGCGACGCGTTCCGTTCGGCAGGCCGCAAACGTAGGCGAGGTATCCCGTCTCGTCGAGCATGGTCGCCAAGACATCGGAGAACGGCCCCACGCGCATCGCCTGACGGTAGCGAGCGATTCGCCGCAGAAGCGTGACTAAACGTGCTCGTAGTGCTTCGTCATCGCCCTCTTGCGGATAGCGCTGCACGCATTCGTGAAACGGTGCGTCGCGATCGAGGCAGCGGATGGCCACGAGATCATCTTCGCTGAAAGGCGTGCCAAGAACGGTTGACCGCAAGAGTGCGGCGAGCGGTATGTCCTGCCGGGCGTTGTCGAGCACTTCCAGCAGCGCACGGATGTCCTGAATCTCCGTCGTGTCGAACATGCTTCCGGGCGTTTCGGAGTAGGCGTTCACGCCGTTACGCGTCAGGCACTTGGCGATCAAGTCAGCCCGAAACGCCGGCGCACGCAGAAGAACGGCGATGTCGGACGGTTCGAGCGTTTTGCCATCTTGCAGCGTCACGCCGCCCTCCAGCAGTTGGCGAATCTCTTTCGCCATCACAAACGCTTCCCGTTCGACGCTTTCCCATTGGGCCGGGTCGTCGTGATCGACGTAGTCGGGCGAGTCGTCTGAATCGCCCGGCGACGCGTCACGATCCAACAGATGCACATCGATCGAAGAACACCATGTCGCCGGATCGAAGGAACGCCCCGGTTTCAGTTCGTCGTCGACGGTGTAATCCATGCCGGCTACGTCGCGTCGCATGAGCACGGAGAAGAGGTGATTGACGCCGTCGAGAATGGTGCGGCGGCTGCGAAAGTTTTCTCGCAGGTGGATGCGCGCTCCGTTTGATGAGTCGCGCCCGCAACGATCGAACCGTTCCAGAAATATCCGCGGCTCAGCCGTACGGAATCGGTAGATGGACTGCTTCACGTCGCCGACGGTGAACAGGTGGCCGGGGTGATCGGCGGCGTTTGGCTGACTGATCCGCTGCAAGAGTTCCGCCTGAAGACGGTTCACGTCCTGGTATTCGTCCACCAAAACGTGCTTGTAACGTTCGCGGACCCGGTCGGCGGTTTCCTTGTTGCTGAGTAGTTGAAACGCGTATCGCTCGAGGTCCGCGAAATCCAGTACGTCGAGACTGCGCTTCGCGGCTGAATACTCGCGACAAAACGAAGCTGTCAAGTCGATCAGCGCACGCGCGTGGTCGGAGGCACTGGTCAGTCCTTCGATGCGCTCGCCCGCCGAGAAGAGTGCGAACCGATCGCGCAGGCGTTTGGCGAAATGCCCCTGCATGCGTTTGTAGGTCGCCTTGGCTGCTTCGAGCGCGATCGTTTCCGCCTCGGACGCATCGGGGTTTCGTCTTGGCCCGCCGCGGGCGTTCATGACGCAATCGGCAATCTCTTTCAGCGTCTGATCCACCGGCGTCCACGCGGCGTCGGTTGCTGACAACGAATCGCCGGCGTGGGTCGCCAGAAAACGGTTCAACGCGCTCGCCCACGTTTCCAATCGGCCTGCGTGATCGGCGATCAAGTTTTGGTAGAAGCCCACGCCAGCGCCTGCCTCGTCCGCCGAGACGTGGAACGACCGGCAGTCGTTTCGTTGAAGTTCAATCTCGCGTCGCAGCGCTGCCAACATCCGGCTGACCACCACGCCGGCACGTGCGCCATAGGCATGGGATGCATCCGTTAGCCATTGGTCCGGATCGGGCAAGCTCTCCAAGAACGCAGCCAGCCGCAGAACGAACCGGGCGATTTCGTCGTCACGACCAAGCCCGTACGCGCTGACGAGCGATCGAAACGCCTGGCCACAAGCGTCGGTCGCGTCGTATCGATCCGCGATCACGCGTTCCAACGTTTCGACTCGCAACAGCCGAGCTTCATCGTCCGCCAGCAGGCTGGACGACGGATCGATGTCAAGCTCGTTGAACCATCGCAGCACGAGCGAATGACAGAAGGCGTGAATCGTTGAAATGCTCGCGGTGTTCAACAGGCTGACCTGAACCCGCAGCCGATCATTGTGTGGCTGACTCGTCATTCGCTCGCACAATCGAGATCGAACTCGTGCTCGCATCTCAGCGGCGGCGGCCTTGGTAAACGTGACCACCAGCAACTCGTCGACCGAACATCGATGCTCGGTCGGCGCGTCGCAGACGAGGTACGCACACCGCTCTGCCAGCACGGCTGTTTTTCCCGATCCCGCAGCGGCTGACACGATGATGTTGCGATCGACGGATTCGATCGCGGCTCGCTGATCGGGTGTCCAGGCAATTTCAGTCATCGCTCGACGCTCCCTGCCGGTTGGTGACGAGTCGAAAGACGTCGGAGCGTTTCAACGATTCGAAGAATCGAATCCGCGTACTGCCCGGCTCCATGCGGCAGACCGTGTCGAAAGAGCACCACCTGCACGGCGAAAACTTGCCGAGGCGATAGGGTGATACGCCGATCTCTCCGTCGAGCACGCGATCCGCCAGCACGCCAAGCTGAATTCGCGTGTGTTCCATCAGCGCGGAAAAGGAGTGCGAGTCAGCGGCGTCCGATTTTTCGACATTCCCCAGATCGCCATCCCTCTTGCGATAGACCGCATACAATGGCGACCAGCCGGTGGAGGTGTCTCGATCCAATGTTGACAGGCGTGACACATCGAACACGCCGCGCGGACGGTGCGAGCGGGTTCGTGTTTGTTTGCCCTCAGCGTCGTCAGGGTGATCGACGGACGTGTAGCCCGCCGACAAGCTCATGTAGAAGGCGCCGATGGGTGTGACCGGCCGACCGCCCAACGTCTCACCGCGCTGCTCCAGAACCAAAAGGTAAGCAAGCAGTTGGAGCGACAGTCCGTGATAGACGTCTGCTAGGTTCAGTCGTTTGTCCCTGGTGCGTTTGTAGTCGATCACGACGCCCAGCATCTCGTCTGCGACCTCAGCCAGATCAACGCGATCGACCACGCCTCGAAGCAACACGCGTCGGCCGGCGGGCGTGGTCAATTCCAAGGCGGGGATGCCTGCATCGTCGTCCAGTCCGAATTTCAGCTCGGCGCGACGCGGCCGAAAACTACCCGAGCGCGTCAGACGCTGTTGCATTTCGATCACACGTGCCAGTTCCGACGACGAGCGTGCGAGCATGTAACGATCACGGGCGTGCGACAATTCACCTGCAACCGGCAACGCTTCGCCCACCTCACGACAACTGCGATCCAGTTCTTCCAGGATGCTTGTCGTGTCCAGATCGGCGAGCGAACGATCGCGGCCCGCCAGCGACTCCACGAAGTGCTCCAGTATCGCGTGATGGATCGTGCCCACATCGGCTGCGGCGAGTTGAGACAACGTCCGCTCCTTCAGCCGCAAATGGTACTGCGCGAAATGTTTGAACGGACAGGCAGCCATCGTCTCAAGCTGCGACACGCTGGCCGTGAACGGATCGACCGCCAGCAAACGGACCGACCGCTCCGAAAGCGACGCGCTGTTCTCATAAACCAACGATCGAAGGGCAGCGCTGAGACGAGACTGCAACGATTCGTCCACGCGAGCCGCTTCGTACAGTTCGTTCCAATGGGCACGTTGTTCGGGGTCATCCGTCGCGCCGCCGAGGAGTGGACGCTGACGCATTGCCATCGCCAAACGGGCAGCCAGGTCGCGATCCGTCAAGACGCCCCAATCGGACTCGCCGCTGAACGGATCGTCCACCGTGATTCGCGACACGCTCGGACATGCCTCGGTCAACGCATCGAGATACGGTGACGGCTGCAGCGGGCGGCCGTCTTGATCGGCTGCCGCGTGCGTGACGATCAGCACGTCGCTCGGACGGGTGCATGCGATGTAGAACAGTAGCGATTCGTCCAGGACGCGGTCGACGCGCTGCATGCCGGTCGACACGCCGCGCTCATCCAACCACGTCCGATCGTCATCGTTGAGAATCGACTCCTCGCGCGCGACGGCGGGGAAGACGCCTTCGTTCAGCCCCAAGAGCAGAAGGGCTTTGATCTCCGGATGTCTGCTACGTTCGATCGACCCGACCAAGACCTGATCGAGCATCGGGGGCGCGAGTCCGAGACTCATCTGCACGGTCGCGGAGTCGATGATCGAACCCAACGCTCCCAGCGCGACGCGATGGGTCGCCAGTACCGTTTCGAGATCCGCCAGCAGAGATTCCACATCCCGCCAAACCTGCCGGTGGATTTCCGCCGCCTCAAGGTCGCCTTCTTCCAGTGCTTCGGCGATCCAGTCTTCAATCCGAGATCGAACGCCGAGCCGTTCAATCACCGCGCCGAAGCGGGCGGACCATTCCACGCCCGAAACCGCCTGCCCGTCGCGACACGCAACGACCCAAGCGTCGACCGCGCCCACCAATTGCTCACGAGCGGCGTTGATTCCGACGATCGCTTTTTGGGCAGCGTCGCCGGTCGGTCGACGATCACGGGTGGTCACCGACCACCGCGGACCGACCCATCGCCGACGCCCCGCGACCGCCGTCGCCAGAAGGTGGTTCTCCAGCAGGTCGGCTTCGTCATCGGTCAGTGGGCAAAAACCCGTCTTGAGTAGCGAGCGAACCGCCGCGACGCCGTAATCGGTTTCAGCCACCGTGACCAGCGTGCGCAGCAATTCGACCAGCGGATGGTGGTCGGTCCGCCGTCGTCGGTCGATGAAAAACGGAATGCAGCGTGATCGCAGTGCGGACGAAAGCAATACATCGTAGTGCTCAAGGTCGCGAACGATGATCGCGATATCGCGGTAGCGCAGCGGCTGGTCGCTTCGCTGTACGAATTGTTGAATCTGCGATACGGCGAATTCCACCTCGGTGCGGCGGTCAGCGGCGGTCGCCACTGAAACGTCACCGAACGGTGCGACACCGCTCGGGATCGCCTGGAACAGATCGGATTCGATCCGGGCGAGTGCCGCGTTGCGGACGAACCGGCGCCCTCGTGAGCGAAGCTCCAACGGCTGGTCCATCGGGATGCCATGTTCGCGAAACAGCTCCCCAAGCTCGCCGATCAATCGTCGAGGCCTGGCGAACAAGTCCGCCGATCGACCCGCTACGCTGACATCGTCGCCTGCGGCATCGGGATCGACGAGGATTGCCAACTCCACGTGCTGTGCTCGTGACGCGAGCGAGACCAGCATCAGTCGCTCCTGCCGGGAGAAGCCCGCGAATCCATCCACCCAGATGTTCGCCCCGACGAGCCAATCATGCTCGGCAAGCCGGTTCCGCGCGACCTCCAGTTCTTGCGAGGGGTCCATGTATTCCTGGCCCAATGCGTCCAAGTAAGCGTGATAGATCAGGCTGACATCGTGGAGCTTGGCCTGCAGCACTGCGTCATCACAGTCGGTTGCAAGCGAGTCGGTCAGGTCCTCGGGCGTGACCGCCTCGTCGATCAGCGTCGACAGCGTGCGGCCGATTTGCTCGACGAACCCCGCGAAGCGGTCGACCCGGCGGAAGTATTGCAGATCCGTACGCACGCGGGCGAGAAGCATCCGAATCAGCATCGATCGGCCGGTGGGGCTTAAGACGTGAAGCCCGCCATCGCCGTATAGCCCGAAGATGCGCTGACACAGTCGTCGGAAGCTGAGCACCTGCGCCCGATGAACGGCTGCCCCGGAGACGCCGGTGACCAGCGCTCGTTCGATTTGAAAACTGGCCTGTTCGGGTACGAGAAGAATCAGCGGCGGACCGTCGAGTGGAGACACCCGCAGCGCGTCCCACACCGCGCCAAGGCAGTGGGCGGTCTTGCCGCTTCCCGCTCGCCCGAGAATCAACCGAACAGACATAGAGGTTGTGATACGTCGACGCCCGGACGGGGTCAAATCCTCCGCGTCAGCCCGGCGGGTCATTGCATTCCCATTGTGTTCGGCCTATTCTGCGGCACGCGCAGCGGGAGTTGATCTAGGGAGGATCGCATGTCTTCGAGAGACGCAGACAGTCAGGAACAGGCCAAGGTTCTGATCGTCGACGACAATCAGCAGAATCTCGAATTGCTGGAAGTGTACCTTGAAGACCTGCCCGGCATGTCCGTGCGCACCGCCACCGATGGCATCGAAGCGATGGACATCATCGCGTCCGATCCGCCCGACGTGGTTCTCCTCGACATCATGATGCCCCGCATGAGCGGGTTCGAAGTGTGCAAGCAGATCAAGAGCAACCCCAAGACGCGGGAAATCCTGATCGTCATGGTGACCGCCCTCAACGAAACGGGCGACATTGAGCGGGCGACCGAGTGTGGTGCCGACGACTACCTGAGCAAACCCATCGATCGCAAAGCGCTCGTCAACCTCGTCCAAACGCTTCTCGCCGGACGAACCAACGCATAGCACGCTTGATGTCAGCGGACCGAACGCGCTGCGACGGCGCGCGTCCAGCCACGTGCCGCGAACCACGCACAGCTTTACGTCGCGATGAGCAACACCTCGCCCGATCGCTTGTTGGTCGACAACGCGTATTGATAGCCGTCTTGGTGAACCACGCGGACGTTACCCTTGATTCGCCGTAGCATTCGCTCGAGTTCTTCGATCGACGGAACGCCGTCGCGACGGTAGGAGACCACCAGAATGCTCTCGGCGAAACGCTCCAAGAGTTGCTCCATCGCTCCGGGCAGCGTCCGAGCCGACGACCACACGTCGGGAACAGGTCGGAGGCGGCGATGTTTCGAGTCCCAGTCGATCCGGTCAACCCACGTGTCGTAGTCGACCAGCCCCTCCAGGAAATGATAGAACTCGCGATACTTCACGCTCGCGCCGCGGGCGCTGACGTAGGGCGTGTCGATGTACACCAGGTCGAAGTGCCCTTCGATTTGCAAGGCATCACAACGCGTCGCGCGACAAGGCCGACCGTTGTCGAAAACGGCGGCGTTCGCTTCGGCGACGAAACGGTGAAAGTACACGTCGAACGGACGGTCCCAAGTGACTTTGTTTCCGAACGATCGGGCGACTTTGGCGGTGCGCATGTACAAGTTGCGACGATGGAACAGGTTGTACGGGCGCTTG
>CAYQFV010000146.1:0-11278 GCA_964416845.1 uncultured Phycisphaeraceae bacterium
TGCTGTTCGGCATTCTTACACGATTGCTCGATTCCGAGTTGTGCGGTGCTCGTCCCGAGAACACCAACGGACGCGCTCGGGCGGACCTCGTTCGGCCGAAGCTGTCATCGCTCCTCACGCGGGCCGAACGTCTGAAATGGCGCGCGGCGGTGCAAAACGCCCCCGAAGAGTTCTTCGTCGGCGCGAGCAGAACAGATCAAGACGGCGTCCCAGTCGCGTCTCCGCTTCCGATGCGGGCGCACGCGTAGCCTGAATGCGCGGCACATCGTAGTGACGTGAAGTGTCCCCGTTCGAGCGCGATGGTTCGTCGCAACACGCCTGATTGCATTGGCGACAACGAACTACTCGTCGTAGCTTGGCGGAATGCCCCAGTGCAGCTTGGTGACCAGGCGATGCCACTTAGGGTATGACGGGTTTCGCACCAGAAGCATGTTGGTATCAAAGCGGCGGATGGTGATTCGGTCATCGGGTTCCAGCCGTTCGCCGAGTTGACCGTCGACCATGACGGAAGCGCCCTCGTTGGGCCGCGTGACGGCGATCTCGATGGTGGCTTCGTGCTCAACCACGAGCGGCTGGTGACTGAGCGAGTGTGGACAGATCGGTGTGAGTGCGATCCCCATGACGCCGCCCTGAATGATCGGCCCCCCCGCGGAGAGGTTGTGAGCCGTTGATCCGACCGGCGTGCAAACGATGAACCCGTCACCGGCGACGGTGGTCAGGTGATTGCCGTCGATGCTGACAGTCAGTTCGATCATGCGGAACGGCGGACCCGCGCGGACAACGCAGTCGTTAACGGCAATGCTCTCAAACGTTACCTCGCCGTCGCGATGCACGGTAATGTCGAGAATCATCCTTTCACTGACGTAGTTGGCGTCTCGAAGGAGGGTTTGAAAGTTCTTTCGAAACTCGGCCAACGTGAATTCCGCGATGAACCCGAGCTTGCCGAAGTTGATTCCGATCAGGGGGATCTGTCTGTGTCCGAGCGATCGGCTGACGGCAAGGATCGTGCCGTCGCCACCGAGCACGACCATGAGATCGGCGCCGGCATCGAGTGCCGCCTGGCCGTCGAAACCTAGGGCGGTTCCGACAACGGTGCAGTGGGATTCGGCAAACTCGCGAACTTCTTCTATCGCGCCTACGAGTTCGGGCTTGTCGGCGTTACCGAGGATGAAGAGGCGTCTGGATAGTGACGAATCGGACATTTCCGCGTGCTCGCTAGTGGCGTTCGATCAGACGCGCGGATGTGATGGGTGCGGAAGAAAAATATCGGCACATGATCGTCGTGTCTTCCACGGCTAAAACCACGGACCACCTATCCGCCGGATCATCCGCAACGGCGCACTACTTTGTCAAGACACGACCGGTGGTTTCGGGCATCTCCACGCGATGTTTCTCCGCGTCGCCGATCATCGCCTGCGTATCCTGCCCTGTCTCGATGAGGTGCTGAGTCGCGGCAGCGATGCCGGCTGCGTCTATGCCGACTTCCGCCAACTGCGCAGCGCGAGATCCGTGTCGGATGAAGCGGTCCGCAGGAATGCCGAGTCGTTTGAACGGACCGATCGTGACCCCAATGTCGGTTGCCGCTTCGAGAACGGCTGATCCGAATCCGCCGTTGATGGAGTGGTCTTCGACGGTGATAACCGGGTGTTGTTGACCAAACGCCGCGCGGATCATATTGGCGTCGATCGGTCTGGCAAAACGAGCGTTGACAACGCTGACCGAGTGGCCGGCCGCGAAGAGCAAATCGGCTGCTTCAAGGGCTGCGACTGAGGTGACACCGTACGCGAGAATGGTTGCATCGTCGCCTTGGCGAAGCTGGCGAGCCACACCCAGTTCGAACGGCGGGCACTTGGCGAGGGGCGTCGGAACGACGTCTCGTGGATAGCGCACGGCTGTTGCGTCCGGGTTGGCCAATCCAAACGAGAGGGCGGCTTGCAACTCGGGTTCGTCCATCGGAGCGAGCAGCACCATGGACGGAAAAGCCCGCAGGAAAGTGATATCGAGGAATCCGTGGTGAACCGCACCGTCGCCGCCGACCAGTCCTGCGCGGTCGAGGCAGAAGAGTACGGGATGTCCCTGCAGGACGACTTCCTGAAAGATCTGGTCAAACGCTCGCTGCAGAAAGGTTGAATAGATCGCAACGACGGGCCGCAGGCCACTCTTGGCCATCCCGCCCGCCATGTCGACGGCGCAGCTTTCAGCGATGCCAATGTCACGACACCGATCCGGAAAATGTTGGGCGAACTTGTCCAGCCCCGTGCCGTCCGGCATTCCAGCCGTCATGGCGAAGATGGTCTCGTCATCGCGAGCGCGCTCGATCAATGCGTCGGAGAAGGCGCTGGTCCAACTCTTGCCGCCGCCGGATTGAATGGTGGCTTTGCCGTTTCGAATCGCGAAAGGCTTGGGAGCGTGGAACTTGCCGGGCTCAGCCGCTGCCCATGAGCACCCGCGACCTTTTTCGGTATGAACGTGGAACACGACCGGCCGATTGACCGTCTTGAGCATGTTGAGCATGTCGACCAGGTGCGGGATATCGTGTCCGTCCGTCGGGCCAACGTAGAGCAATCCCATCGCCTCAAAAATCTGATGGGGGCTGAAGGTGGCTTTGATGCCTTCCTTGAGGTGGCCAAGCGTTTCGATGAGCGGTTTGCCGACCAGCGGCAGTTTGGGAAGAACGCTTTTGGCACGCTGGCGAAGCTCTTCGTAAACGCTACTGGTGCGAAATTTGGCGAGTTGTTCCGCCACGCCGCCCTGAGCAGGCGCGATGCCCCATTTGTTGTCGTTGAGGATGATGAGAAGTTGACGTTCGAGCGTGCCCGCCTGGTTCAGCCCCTCGAAGGCAACGCCGTTGACGATGCTGGCGTCGCCGACGACGGCGATGACGCTCGTGTCGCGTTTGAGCAGCTCGTCGCCTCGGGCCATCCCGACCGCAGTGGGGATCGCCGTACCGGCGTGCCCGACGTTGAACAGGTCGTACTCACTCTCGGTGATGCTGGGGAATCCGCTAATGCCGCCTTCCTGACGTAGCGTTTCGAAACGCGTGTTGCGCCCGGTGAGCAGTTTGTGCGGATAGCACTGGTGGCCCACATCCCACAGAAGGCGGTCTCGGGGTAGATCAAAACAGTAGTGCAGGGCGATCGTCAGATCGGCCACGCCAAGGTTGCTGGCAAAGTGCCCGCCCTTGCGACCGACGACGTCGATGATGCGTTTTCGGATTTCCTCAGCCAGAGTGGGTAGCTGGCTGACGCGCAGCTTTTTGAGATCGGTGGGTGATTCAATATGATCGAGCAAAGGCATTTTGCGACTCCGCGCGGCCAACGATGCAGGGTGGCACCAAAGTTACGGGCTCAGACGCCCGGTCCAAGGCCGTCCGATGCGTCGTCGCACGGTTCGCGGCGGCACGTATCCTAATGTTGACGCTGAACGACAAACGATGCAAGTGTTCTTAGATCTTTCGCCTCGTTGGAAAACATCTCCAACGCGCCCACGGAGGCGTCGACGGCCCGAGTCATGGCGGCACGACTCTCCTCGACGCCAACCGCCGCCGGGAACGTTTGCTTGCCCGCGAGCACGTCTTTCCCGACCCGTTTTCCCATATCGTCCTGCGATGCCGTAACGTCCAATAAATCATCGGCAATTTGGAACGCAAGCCCCAGAAATCCGCCATATTCCGCCAGCGCAGCGACCGCAGCCTGCGGAGCGCCGGCCGCGATGGCGCCGATGCGGCAGGCCACCTCGAAGAGTTTGGCCGTCTTTCGCAGGTGGATGTACTCGACGCGCTCAAGGGAGACAGGCTGACTTTCACCGGCGATGTCAGCCGCCTGACCGCCGATCATGCCCGCCCAGCCCGACGCTCGCGCCAGCTCAAGCGTGATGGCGCGGGCGCGATCCGAAGTCGACACGTGGCGCGCGATCAATTCAAAAGAAAGTGCCAAAAGTGCGTCACCGGCAAGAATCGCGACAGCCTCGCCGAACTGTTTGTGATTGCTGGGCTTGCCGCGACGAAAATCGTCGTCGTCCATGCACGGCAAGTCGTCGTGGATCAGCGAAAACGCGTGCACGCATTCGATGGCCGCCGCAACGGGAAGGGCGTCCTCGGCCGATCCGCCACATATCTCGCAGCATCGTGTGACCAGGAAGGGGCGCAGGCGCTTGCCACCCGCGAGGGCCGAATAGTGCACAGCCTCGACAAGCTGCGGTGGCACGTTTTGGTCTGGAGTCAGGAGTGACTCGAATCGACGGTCGAATTCCGCCGACCACCGGGTCAATCGTCCAGCCAACGCCTCGGAATCGACAGAAACAGTGTTCATATCCCAAAGCCCCAAACAAGAACGAACCCCGCTGTCACGCACCGGGCGGACGCCGAAACAAGTCGACCGTCTGGCATGATTCGATAGATGAACATATGCGGGAATGGCAACTCTACAGAAGCCCCGGAGTCGAATCCAAGCCCAATTCACATCGCGCTACCCAACAACCCCTCCGAGCGCTCCGCGCATCATGAAGCACCGGTGAGTCTAGAGACTTGGTGGTCGAATGACAAGGTATTCGTTCAGCCAACTTGGGCCGGCGGGGGAGGGGTCTTCGCACCCGCGCCTCCCGGCGGATGCGACGTTGTGCTCGGCAAACGAATCTCGCGTACCAGTCCGTCGCCGATCAATTGAGCGCCGATCTCCGGAGGAACCGGTTCGGTGGTGAAGACCGGTCGATGGAGTGATTCGAGAAACTTCCTGTTGAGTCGGCCGTGCTGATTGAGAATCGTGACGTCGGGTCTGATTCCCAAAGCCTGTTGCGTGTACACAAGGGCGACGGCATCGAAGCCGGTGATGAGGACGGCGTTGGGCGGCAGCCGTTCAAGGTCGACCTCCCGAACGAATCCGCTCGAGTCGAAACGTTTTTGGTTTTGAAGCAGCGACGCGTCCGCGGTGAACCAAAACGTGAACGCGACGAGCGCCGGCAGGACGACTTGCCAGATCGCAGCAGGCCGAAGTTGCATCAGACGCGTCAGGCCGATGGCGAACAGCCAGGTGAGCGGAAAGAGTAGATCAGGGAACATGGCGGTGTTGCTCACGACGCGAATGAGTAAGATCGGCACGACGGCTGCGGGGATGGAGAGGATCACGAACAGTCCCACGGACCGGTTCGTCTTCCACAGTGTCCATGCGCCGATCGCGATGATCACTGCCCCGGCCAGCATTGCGGGCCAATATCTCGTCCCCAGTGCTGACGCGATCCAACGTGCTTGGGCCTTCACGGTTCGCCAGTTCGGATGAAACATGTAGTCGAACTGCTTGGCCGACACCAGCCACCAAAGTCGTTCCAGCTTGTCGGAAGCGGTGACGTTGTGCTCGGGGTACGAATGAAACGCTGGATACGATCGGTCGAGATAATTGTACGGGTTGCCAGGCACGTCGCGCATCCAGACGCTGGCCAACATCACCAGAACCGGCGCGATGCAGATCACGACCAGCAGTGCGATTCGGCGTTTCGTCTTGATCGTCCAGAATCGCCGGGCGGCCGGGTTCAAAAAAGCTGTCGCGACGAACGCGATGGCGAACGCGCCGACCGGTGCACGGTTGGCTGCGATGTACGAAAACACGAACGCCGCCGCCCACAGCTTCCAGGCTTTGGGATCGTGTAGCCAGCTCAAGAACAACCAGGTCGCGCCAATCAAACCGCAGTAGCAAATGGCGTACAGTTCGGGCGTCAGCGCGGCATGCCAGAAGCGGCTGTCGACCAGAAAATAGAACACGCTCATACCGGCGGCGAGGGGGTGAACGCCGCTGCGTAATTGGAGAAGCATGAGCATGCCGACCGCCCCGAGCGCGAACAAAGCCGTCGCACCGCTGACGGTGAGATGCGGCGGAAAGGGCAACATCAGGCAAAGAGCGCGGTAGACGGTGATCAGGCCGGCGTGTCCGGGAGGGTGACCAATGCCGCCAACAGCCGCCGTGATTTGAACCTCTCCCGGGTCGTCCAGGCACGGTGCCCAAACGACGCGTGGCAGCACGAGAATTGCCGACAGAACGATGGCGATCGCCAGCGCAGCCGCACCCGTCCGTGTCAACGGTTGCCATCCGGAATGCCATGCGTTCGGCACTGTAGCTTCGCCGTCCTTGGGTCCGATAGTCGCGATTGCGGGTTCAGTCATCTCGGGTGTCGGCGTTGACATTCGTTATGGATCGGTGGCGCACGCGCGTTGCTCGAAACGTCCACGGCACGATGGTCGAAAGCCAAACGTCAACACATCAGAGCTTCTTCGAGTGGACCGGGTCGCGCCTTCGACCCACAATACGCCGTCCCTTCACGTTGTCCAACCAGACCGCCGCGCGCAGCGCCTCAGCGCCGTCCGTGAAGCACTCTCCTATATTACGATGCGCGTTCCTTATTGAGTCCGGCGATTTCGTACTTGACAAGCGGCCCAGAGTGGGCTATCCTTGTCAATATGAACTGCGGACCATTGTCAGCCCGGCGTTATTGGTGGTTTTATTTTAGTGGAGATGCCGGAGGCTGACGTCTGCGTACACGTGAACAACGAAATGCAAGACAAGAGCCCCCGGCATCAAAACCGGGGGTTTTTTTTCGCGCATACTCTTTGAATCCGGCGGCTTTGCTTGCCGGAGAAGCGGGATCCGAATTGATCATGACGGGACAAGATGCCATTCGAGCGGTCATTGACGGCCGCGACCTGACCGAGACGGACGCGTTTGCGGTCGCATCGCGAATCATGGCGGGCGAACTGACGACCAGTCAGATCGCCGGGCTGTTGGTCGCACTGCGCATGAAGGGGGAGACGGTTCCTGAAATCACTGGTTTCGCCCGTGCGATGCGTGAACGGGCGACGATGATCGACCTGCCGGGTGACGATCTGGTGGACACCTGCGGTACCGGTGGGGACGGGGTCGGCACGTTCAACATTTCCACAGTGGCGGCCATTGTCGCTGCGGGTGCGGGGTGCAAAGTCGCGAAGCACGGCAACAGGTCGATCTCCAGCCGTTGCGGCAGCGCAGAAGTGTTGGAACACCTCGGCGTCTCGATCGACCTCGCGCCCGCCCAGACCGCCCGTTGCATCACGGAGATCGGCGTCGGCTTCCTGTACGCCCCACAGTATCACCAAGCCACCCGGCACGCCGTCGTACCGCGAAAAGAGATCGGCGTGCGAACTATTTTCAACACATTGGGGCCGCTGACGAACCCCGCAGGTGCAAAACGCCAGCTTCTCGGCGTCTACGACCAACGACTGACCGAGCCGATGGCGCGAGTGTTGCAGAGACTTGGAACGCTCCACTGCATGGTTGTCCACGGACACGATGGTCTTGACGAGATCACGCTATCGGGCGACACGCGCGTGACCGAACTACGCGATGGCGTTGTGCGAACGTTTGATCTAGACCCCGCAACGTTGGGGTTCGATTCCGCAGGTCTTGATGAACTCTCCGGCGGTGACCCCGCCGTCAATGCTCAGATCGCCACGGATATCCTTCGCGGCGACACAGGTCCCAAGCGAGACGTCGTCGTGCTGAATTCGGCGGCGGTCTTGTACGTCGGTGGTCGGGCAGGGTCGCTCGAGGACGGCGTGCAGGCTGCTCGCGACGCGATCGATTCCGGCCGGGCAATGGCAAAACTGGACGTCCTACGAACCGTCAAGAAGGATGGATCCTCATGAACCTGCTGGACACGATCGTCGCCCACAAGAAGGAAGAAGTTGCCCGATTGAAGCGATCGGGCTCGTTGCACGAACATTTGGACCACGGAGTGATTCAGCCGCGCGATTTCGACGGCGCGTTGCGCAACTCGGGGCTTTCGTTCATCTGTGAGATTAAGAGAAGGTCTCCGTCTCGCGGGGCGATTCGACCGGAACTCTCGCCCGAGTCGGTGGGACAATCATACGAACAGGGCGGCGCGTCGGCGATTTCCGTATTGACCGACGAACGTTTCTTCGGAGGTTCCATCGACGACGTGCGCGACATGCGGTCTGCGGTGTCGCTTCCCATTCTTCGCAAGGAATTCATCGTCGATGAGTATCAGATTCACGAATCGCGGGCGATCGGCGTTGACGCGCTCCTGCTCATCACGCGGATTCTCGACGGCGCGCAGCTCGCGGACCTGATCGCTGCGAGCAACGAATGCGGATTGGCAGCCCTGGTCGAGGTCCATTCGGAACAGGAGATCGAGCACGCCCTCGAAGCAGGTGCTGCCATCTTGGGCATCAACAATCGGGACCTGGACACACTGGAAGTGGACTTGCAAACCGGGCTTCGATTGCGCGGCTATGTCCCGGACGACCGCGCGGTGGTGGCTGAGAGCGGCGTGCTCAGTCGGGACGATGCAGCGGCTGTGGAGCAGGCCGGGTTCGACGGCGTGTTAATCGGGGAATCCCTCCTTCTCGCCGACGACCCTGTGGCGAAGCTTTTGGAATTGCGCGGGGTTGCATCATGAGTACGTTGGACGGCCCCAGAGAGCAGATCGCCGCGCTGGATCGCGAGATTGTCAGGTTGATCGCGAAGCGCATGGAGGTGGCTCGTTCGGTTGGAGAGACCAAGAAAGCGGCGGGCAAGCCGCTGCGCGACTGGCGCGTGGAAAAGCAAGTCATCGACCGCGCCGTGAAACAGGCGGAGGAATTGGGGCTCGACGTCGGACTGATCCAAGGCGTGATGCGGTCCCTCGTCGCTGAATCCCGCGCCCAACAGGAGCGTCTGCACTACTCGCGCTACACCGGGACCGCGCAGGAGATCTTGATCATTGGCGGGCTTGGCAGGATGGGACAGTGGTTTACCAGGTTCTTCCAGGATCAGGGGCATCGCGTGTGGATCTACGATCCCGCTGATCGGCAAACGGATTTCCCACGGGTTTCCACCATACGAGAAGGGTTGACGAAGGCGTCGTTCGCGTTGGTCGCAGGGCCTCTCGCAAGCGTGCCCCATGCGATTGACGAGATTACCGACCACCGATACGGCGGAACGGTCTTCGACATTGCAAGCTTGAAGGGGCATCTGACCCCGGCCATCGAACGGGCACGCGATCGGGGAGTGTCGATCACGAGCATTCACCCGATGTTCGGCCCGGTGGCGAGAACGCTGTCGGACAAGGTGTTCTGTGTTTGCGATTGCGGCGACACAACTGCGACGCAGCGCGTCGTCCGGTTCATCGAGGACACCGCTGCCACCATCGTGCATCTGTCCTTGGAGGAGCATGATCGAATCGCGACCTACGTGCTGGGGCTGTCGCATCTGATGAACGTGGTGTTCACGGGTGTGCTGGCCGACAGCGGCATGCCGATCGAGCGGCTCAACAGCGTCGGCAGTACGACGTTTCATTCGCAGATGGAGACGACATCGACGGTGATTCAGGAGAACCCCGACCTGTATTTCGCCATTCAGCAGTGCAATCCGAATACGCAGGAACTGTATCACAGCGTTCGACAAGTGTTCGAGGCGATCAGCGGAGCCGTGCTCGACGACGATCCGGAGTCGTTCGCGCGCAGGATGGATCGAGGCAGGCGGTGGGTCAATGCTGACGAGTCGGACAAGGACGCCCGCACTCTGACGGGCGCAGGTTCGCGGGGGCAACAACCGTGAAACAACGAGAAGCCCAGCGACGGATTCGGGAGACAAGATTGAACAGCTACCCTGATGAACGTGGTTACTTCGGCGAGTTCGGCGGACGGTTCGTTCCGGAAACGCTGATGAAAGCCCTTTACGAGCTCACAGCGGCATACGAGGCTGTGCGGGCGGACGAGGCATTCAATCGCTCGCTCGACGCACTCCTCAAAGATTACGTCGGCCGACCAACACCGCTGTATCTCGCCGAACGACTGACCCGATACTGCAACGGGCCGACCATCTATCTCAAACGCGAGGACCTCGCCCACACCGGCGCCCACAAGATCAACAACGCGATCGGCCAAGCGCTGTTGACGCAACGGATGGGCAAGAAGCGCGTCATCGCTGAGACCGGCGCGGGGCAACATGGCGTCGCAACAGCCACCGCGTGCGCTTTGCTGGGGCTTGAATGCTACGTCTACATGGGCGCCGAGGACATGGACCGCCAGCGAATGAATGTGCTGCGCATGCATCTGCTGGGCGCGAACGTCATTTCGGTGGAATCCGGAAGTCGCACCCTCAAAGACGCGATCAACGAAGCCATCCGAGATTGGGTCACCAATGTCGACACCACGCACTACATCATCGGATCGGTGGTCGGACCGCACCCGTACCCGTGGATGGTACGCGATTTTCAATCCGTCATCGGCCGGGAAACGCGCCGGCAAATACTCGAACAACAAGACCGACTGCCGGATGCGATCGTGGCGTGCGTGGGCGGCGGGTCCAATGCGATCGGCATGTTCCATCCGTTCCTCGATGACAAGGTCGAATTGATCGGCGTCGAAGCTGCCGGCAGCGGCTTGTCGACCGGCAAACATTCCGCGACGCTGTCAGCGGGGCGAGTCGGCGTCCTCCACGGCGCGAGCAGTTTCCTGCTCCAAGACGACGACGGGCAGGTGATTGAAACGCACTCCGTGTCCGCCGGGTTGGACTATCCCGGGGTCGGTCCCGAGCACGCCCACCTCATGCGCAGCGGACGCGTCGCCTACACGCACGTCACCGATGACGAAGCGATCGACGCGGTCAAACTTCTATCGAAGCAAGAGGGCATCATCCCTGCGCTCGAGAGCGCCCACGCCGTGGCCCACGCCGTCAAGATGGCGTCGTCATTCACGTCGGAGCAAATCCTGGTCATCAACCTGTCCGGCCGGGGCGACAAAGACCTGGAGATTCTGGAGGCCCGCGTATGACGCTCGACGAAACATTCGCCGCATTGCGACGTCGATCCGAAATGGCGTTGATTCCGTACTTGACGGCCGGCTTCCCATCGCTGGACGCGTCGATCGAGAACCTTGGCGTACTCGACCGCAACGGCGCTGACATCATTGAGATCGGCATTCCGTTCAGCGATCCGGTGGCGGACGGCCCGACGATCCAATACGCATCGCATGCTGCGCTGGAGAACGGGTTTCGGCTTGAGACCCTGCTGGACGCGCTCGAGGGCGTCACGCTGAACTGCCCGTTGGTCATGATGTCCTATCTGAACCCGCTGATGGCGATGGGCAGGGACAAGCTGTTTTCGCGATTGAAATCGTCGCACGTCACCGGCCTGATCGTGCCGGACCTGCCGGTGGAAGAGGCTGACGGCTGGGTGGGGCGATGTCGTGAGAACGGGATCAGTCTGGTCTTTCTCGCTGCCCCCACGTCCGGAGCGAAACGATTGGAGCGCATAG
>CAYQFV010000147.1:0-11272 GCA_964416845.1 uncultured Phycisphaeraceae bacterium
TGGAGGTAGGGCGCTGACGGATCGCCGTTCGTTTTGGCAGCGGTCACCGGCAACGGGTTGGTCAAACGCAAGCGTTCGAATCCGCCGGCATCGTCTCCGCCGCTGATGAATTCCACGTCAGGTCGACCTGCGGTCTTCGCCCGCGGCCCGCCGGCGCGCGGGCGCTTGGGCAAGGCAACCACCTCGCCATCGGCGAACCGATCGAGGCTGGAAAGGCGTGCCCTGCGACTCACCGAAGCCGCCCCGCCGAGCGTGTTGTCACCAATCAACAGGGTGTACAAACCGCCCTGGTCGCCCGACTGCGCGACACTGAAACCGAAAACTTCGATTAGAAACGTCCCGTTACTGGGTGCGGTGACCAGTTCCGCCTTGCCCGTCCCCTCCGACGAGTCGAGAGCGGTGCCGGTTTCGTCGTACAGGAACAGGTCGAAATCGTTCTGCGTGGGGTTGGCCAGAAACAGTGTGGCGGTTTGGCCCGCCGCCATCTGAACGCGATACACGTCGCTGCTGTCGACGCTCTGGCGTCTGACACCCAAATATCCGCCGAGCGTGCACGGGTTAGGTAATGTCTGTTGGGTTGCAATGTCGTCGTTCGGAACGGTGGCGTCTGTCGGATCATTGGTATCGCCGTCAACGACCAGGTTTTGTCCGACAAGGACCGTTCCGCTGATCGTCACCGTTCCGTCGGGATTCGCGGGGGGGGGTGGCGTGCCGTCGCCGGGCGTGTTCGGATTGCGATCGCAGAAGCCGATGAAGAAAGTTTCGTCGAAATCGGAGCACCCGTCGCCATCGGAATCGCGAACGTTGTTGGGATTGTCGGTCGGGTCATTGGGATCGGTTCCGGGTACGCCGTTAATTTCTTCGTCGTCGGAAAATCCGTCGCCATCGGTATCGGTGATCGGTGGCGTGCCGGGCGGCGCATTGTCGTTGGCGTTGTCGTTGGTTTGGCCTGGCGGCAAGGTCCCCGTGTCACCGCCGCCGAGATCGTTCCCGTCGGTGATGTCGGACGGATTCTGACCGTCGTTCATGGGGCATCCGAGATTCATCGTCAGCACGATTGCTAGAGTGCACAGGACAGCCACGACGATTCCACGAGTTGATTGCGCTGCCATTCTTGGCTCCTTCTGTCAGTGAGATGGGCGAAAGACCCCAAGAGCTTTCGCGCCGCGAGCACCGTACTTTCGCCACGTGCTATTCGCAAGAAAAACCTGGATTCAAGCCACGGTCGCGTTTCGTGTTGTCGATCAACCGGATTGGTTCAGCCGTTCAAACGTTGAGACGTCGCGGACCCAACTGGTTTTGCGCTGCCTCGGCGGCGCTTCGCAGCAGGGTCGCCACCGTCACCGGACCCACGCCGCCGGGGACGGGGGTGATTACCGACGCCAAAGGCAAGACCTGCTCAAAGGACACATCACCGACCGTCTCGGTGGTCCCGTCGTCGTTGGCGACCCGATTGATCCCGACATCGATCACGATCGCCCCCTCCTTGACATGCTCGGGCCCGATGAGGTTAGGCCTGCCCACCGCCACGATCAACAAGTCCGCCGCCTTGGTGTGGGCGGTCAGGCCGCGCGTTTCCTTGTGACAGGTCGTGACGGTGGCCAACTCGTGCTGAAGGAACAACGAGATCGGCCGCCCTGCGATCGCGCCCTGCCCGACGATGACGGCGTTCAGACCTCTCGGTTTGCAACCGATGTGCCGCAGGATTTCCATCACGGCGACGGCGGTGCATGGCGCGATGATGGGATTGTCGTAAAAGAGCAGCCCGATGTTGGATGGATTAACGCCCTCGACATCTTTGTACGGGTCGATGTGGTATTGAACCGCCGGGGTGTCAATGCCGTCCGGAAGGGGCAGGTTCAACAGAATTCCCGTCACGTTGGGGTCGCCGTTGAGTCGCGTGATGGTCTCGATGATATCCGCCTCCCGAGCGCCTGCCGGAAGCGTGTGGAGCGTGTAGGAGATGCCGACGTCTTCACACCGTCGCTTTTGGGAGCGAGCGTAGATCGCGCCCGCCGACGGGTCGCCGACCATGATCGCGTCGAGCCGAACATCGTGTCCGTCGCTCCGCATCCGATCGACCAATCTCTTGGTCTGCCGTCGCAATCCGGCTGCGATGATTTTGCCGTCCAGAATCGTCGTGCCCACCGGATTGCTCCCGTCCATCGTCGGAAATGTCGCGACCGAATCGCCCGTGCGCCGGGACAGCGAGCGATTATCGTCGGGCGCTCATCACCTTCCAAACGTACGGCCCGACATAGTAAGCCCCAATGCCCAGACCAACAACGCACGTCGCGATGAGGATCGTTTTGATCCAAAAAATGGATCGCTCGAACCGCCGCAGTTGACCGGGATCACCCGCGACGGATTTGAGAAACGTGACCCGGTTGGCGATCGACGAATGCCGCCAACTCCATTCCGTTCGTGGAACGCCGTTGATACGAGCGACGGTATCGAGCGCGCTGGCGAAAATGTCAACGCCGGTTGCACACACGCCGGATGGCTGTCCGGTGTTCGGAATCGGATTGCCGTGAACGGTGCAGGGGGTCACACAGAGTTCGTCGGTCTTGGCGGAAACGCATCTCGCGCCGAACAAGTCCGCCTGTCGCTCGAATCTTTGCGACACGAAACCGAAACCCAATCCCCAAATGACGACCATCGTCAACAGACCGACTCCCTGAATCGTGATATCGTTGACTCGCAGCGGCGAGCCTTGCATCAACGAAAACCGGAACAAACATTCCATCACGCCCGACGCAATGAGCATGCTGGCAAGGGCAAAGAGAAGGAAGAACGGAATGTGGGCGTGTCGCACGTGACCCGCCTCGTGGCCGAAGACCGCCTCAACCTGCTTGTCGGTCATCGAATCGAGCAGCCCGTCGGAGAGCACGACGAACCGCATAGGCCGAAACATCCCCATGACCGCCGCGTTCACGATCATCCCGCCGCTGTCCCATATGAGAATGTCGCGGCACTTCAGTCCGATGCGTTTGCAGAAGGATTCCAACTCACCGCGAAGCTTGCCTGGTTGAAGCGGCCGGGTTGTCCATATATATCGCAGAATCCACGGGGAAAAAACGAACACGATCGCCGCAGTCAACCCCATCGCGATGTCCGGTGCCCAGGGAATTCGGACAGACGATTCGATGGCGTCGCGGTACGTACGCGTGAGGTCGTAGACGAACAGAATCGCCGTCATCGGGACGACGACAGCAAGTAGTTGATGCCGAATGTTGAAGCCGAGATACTCTCGCAAGCCCCAAACCGGGTGCGACGCTTGGTTGGCGCGGGGGGTCGCGTCGGCATCGCATCGACGCAGCAGATGGTCGATCGGAAAAACGGCCCACAACGCGAGAACGGACGAAAGCAAGAACGGGCTGATGGCGATCATGTCAGCGAGACCCGGAACACGTCCGACTGATTCGCTCGCTTTGAGCATGGGACACCACCGTGTCAGCGTCAGGACTGCAGCGAACGTCAACAACGTGAGCATGCGGAGGATGAACTGGGTGCGGTGGTGGATGCGGGCGACGTTGGAGGCTCCGTTCGGGTTGCGCTCGAGCGAGGCGCACGCTCTGACTGAGGCGACGCGGGCTGCGACCAAAACGATCACCGGCCCGCCGAACACCGCGCACCAAGTGCCCGCCGTCGACGTGACGATCGGGGCGAACGGCTGGTCACGCGACCACCAGATGAGCATCGCGTAGGCCATGATGACGTGTAAGTGCATGTCAGGTATCGAGTTTCGGTGCTTCCGATAACGAACGAGAACGCGCCAAACCTCGCCGTGTTGCGAAAAGCGAAGGCCGGCTGGGAGATTTGACGCACATGATGGTACAATCCGCCCGGTGGATTCAGTTTGTGAAATACGGTGGCAACCGGTCTGCACCGTTGTACATGGAGATCTAATCGATGAAAAGTCCAGCTCCCGACGCCGGTGGATGGCGAACTGCCGGCTATGTGTCCCTGTTCATGGTCGCTGCCTTCGCGTGCGTCGTTCTTGCATCGGACGCGCCGGGCGACAAGAAGTCAGCGTCACCTGAAGCGAAAGACAGCGTCACGCCCAAGCGGACACTTCCGAGTCTCGACCTGGAGTTAGACCGCATCGAGGCACGCCGAAAAGCCATCTTTGCGAAACTCAAACTCGACGACGACAAGGCGAAACGGGTCAACGACCTGTTCGACCAGAAGTTGCAGGCCATCACCAAGCTCGTTCGTGAGGCCCAGGAGAATCGCCGGAACAATGCAGAACGGATCGACGCGTTGCTCGCGCAACTCGAACAAGCCAAGAAGGCGAAGGACATCACCCTTTGGCAAGAAGCCATCAAGGAGCTTCAAGAAATCGACGAAAAGCAGACTCGGATCTTCAAGGCGATGCTCGGCTTCGATTCTGAGGTCGCCGAAGCGCTGGGGGAACAATTCAAGAGTGATTACCGCGACATCATGGAGCAGTTGCAAAAACAATGGGGCACGCGTCGGACACCGGCGAGTTTCACCATCGTGCAGCGGCTGCTCGACAAGGTTAAGGTGAACAAGAAGCAGCGCGCGATCGTACACAAAGCACTCGTAGAGCTAAGCCCGGCCCTTTCCGAGTCGAACAAGAAACGGCAAGAACGTCGCAAGCTTATGGTTGAAGCGCAGTTCCGCCAGCGAGCGTTGGATGTGCTCACCGACGCCCAGCGCGAGCGATACCTGCAGCTTGAGGAAGCCTATCGCAGCGAGTGGAAAATACCGGACTATCCACCGGTAGCCAGTTCGAAATAACGGGGCTCAAAAGAGTAACCCACCGCCACGCATCGACCAGCGGGTGGCGGTTGACGCTGTTCCGGGTGCGACGGCTCGTGACCGGTGATCTCCGGCATGACGTTGCGGTATCGCTCTATTGCCCGTTCTTGCAGATTTCCCGCAGGGCCGACGTTGCGTACGAACCCGGCGGAAGCGAGAAGCACAGTCGGATGTAGTCGCCGAAGTCGTCCTCGCCGCTTTCGAGGTCGACGTGGTTGAGCGGCACGCGCAGCGGACGCCTCGCGCCTTGCAACTTTTGGCAGACGCCCGCCTTGAAACTTTCGAGTGTCAGTCCTTCGTCTTGGAGAATGCTCGCTTCCCGATCACCCGGTTGGCCTGTAGGTGTCGTCATCCGATATCCAAAAATCGGGCCACTCGGCGATATCTCAAATGCGTCGCATCGGCGTTGTTCCACTTCGACGTCGTCTACGCTGAAGCACGCACCACCGGCGTGTTTCCACGCAAGGTCACCCAGTTCGATTCGGTCGATCGCGTCGATTCGTTCCGCCAGGATGCGGTTAAACAGTTGGCTTTGGTAGGCTGACAGAAACAAGCTCCGCATTCGTCGATCGACCGCCCGCCACCCTTGCCGTACGTCGCCATCTGAGCGCAGAAGTTTGCGACAAACGTGCCCGTGCATGGAATTGCGGTTGGACCACGCCGCCGTCGCTGCGTCCAATTGGCCTTCGTCATACAATCGGCGGGCTTCGCGATCCCCCTCGGGGTCGTCCTCCCGTGCGTTTCCGAGCAAAACGGACATCGCCCCAGTCAGATCACCGCGGACCACCGCCGCACCGATCACAGCGTTGTCGCCACGGACGCCGAATCGCTGTCGTCCGTATACGTTGGGCACGCCACGCGACGCAAGCACATCGACGATCTGCGCTACACGCGGCAGACGATCGGAGGCAACGTTGCGAATCTTGATGACGAACGCGTTGCCCTTGAGGTGCCCTGTCTTGAGTTTGTTGGTGTGACGGCTGATCGCCAGAATCGTGACGCGATCGAGCTGAAGGTTCCGCACCTGCTCGGGCGCGACGTGCTCGACGCTGATCGTCTGGCGAGTGACCGCGCTGGCATCCTTAAGCCCGGCGAACCCAATATCATTAGATGCCTTGCCCAGTGCGCGGGCGAATCGTCGCACTGCTTCCGGCGTGCCTATGCCCGTCTTTTGGATCGTTGCGTACACATGTGTTCCGCTCCCCGAAGGCGCGTACAGCGGAATCTCGGTCACCTGAAAATCTTCCGGCCGAGTCTTGATTGCACCGCCCACACCGGGCAAGTCAGCCGTCAGATAGGGAACGCTTTCATGGCCCATCGAATCATCACTGGTCATGCAGCCAGTGTAGCGACCGATGCTGGACCGGCAAACGCACGCCGAATGGAGGTTCAGCCGCCACCGATGTTGTTCCGATAAACATGGCGAGAGTGCGATCCTGGCGCAAGCACCGACCATGACAACGGCAACACGTTCAAAACCGTTCGTACACCCTCATGCACTGTGCGAAACCGACCGGGTCGGAGAAGGCACGCGCATCTGGGCGTTTGCGCACGCAATGTCGGGAGCGACCATCGGCCGGGACTGCAACATCGGCGGACACGCATTCATCGAAACCGGCGCTCGTGTTGGCGATCGGGTCACGATCAAGAATCAGGTGTTGATTTGGGACGGCGTGTCAATCGAGGACGACGTCTTCGTCGGTCCTGGGGTTGTGTTCACCAACGATCGCTACCCCCGCAGTCCGCGGATGGCCGACGCTCCGCCGCAGTATCGAGACAAAGACCGATGGCTGGAGCCGACGACGGTGCGACAAGGTGCAACCATCGGGGCGGCTGCGGTCATTTTGTGTGGTGTTACGATCGGACGGTACGCCACGGTCGCAGCAGCATCACTCGTCACCCGCGACGTCCCACCCCACTGCCTCGTCGCAGGATCACCCGCTGCGCAACGCGGATGGGTTTGCATCTGCGGCATGCGACTGAACGACGCGTACGCCTGCACCAGATGCCACCGAGAATTCGAGCTCCAAAACGAACAGCTCGTCGTACTCGAGTAGCAGCATTCGGTGCTAAGACGAATCCCGCACGATACGCCGCCAGACCGACCGATCCACACGCGACGAGCCGGTTTCAAACGAACACACAACGCAAACTTTAGCGAAAGTCCGATTCCGCCCCCGGTGTCTCGTGATCGTTGTCGCGTCACA
This sequence comes from uncultured Phycisphaeraceae bacterium, assembly GCA_964416845.1. Lineage (GTDB taxonomy): Bacteria > Planctomycetota > Phycisphaerae > UBA1845 > UBA1845 > CAYQFV01. Next base: position 6,993 of record CAYQFV010000147.1, read on the forward strand.
TTCACATCACGTTCGTTGAAGTGCCATGAATCATTCGTGGGCGCCGAACCGGCAAAAGTGGGCTGTCTGGAAATCCGATAACCCTAGCGACTGTCGCTTTCTCGGACGCTGCACGGTGATCGCCTCGGTGCGATGCCCCGTCGACGGTCGAGTAGCAGAACAGACGTATGCGCCCTGCCAACGTCGGCGCGCATGGGTCGGCGGATTCGATCCGAACAGGAGTGTTACGGTTGTACAAGGATCGCAAAATCATCGTTCTTGTCCCCGCGTACAACGAAGAGCGCAAGATCGGCCGCGTTGTGTCGCGCGTGGACCGGCGAACCGTCGACACGGTTCTGGTGATCGATGACGGATCAACCGACGCGACGGCTGACACCGCCCGGTCACGTGGAGCAGACGTGCTTTCGTTGGGCAGCGTGCGCGGCGTTGGAGCCGCCCTTCGCGAGGGCATCGAGCACGGTCGACGTACAGGCCACGACATCGCGGTGTTCCTCGCCGGCAACGACAAGGACGATCCCGCAGAAATTCCGCGACTGCTCGACCCCATCTGTGACGACGAGTTCGACATGGTCATGGGTTCGCGCTATCTCAACGGGGGTATCTGCGGCGGGGCGATGCCGCTCTATCGGAAGGTTGCGACGCGCTTGCACCCGTGGCTGATGAGCAGGCTGACGGGCAAGCGACTCACCGAAAGCACGAACGGGTTTCGGGCCTTTCGACTCTCCATGCTTGACGATTCGCGAATCAATCTGCGTCAACGATGGCTGAACGCTTACGGCTTGGAAGTGTACTTGCTCTTCAAGACGATCGAACTGGGGTACCGGCACATGGAAGTGCCCTGCACTAAGATCTACCCCTCCAAGAAGCTGGGCTACACGAAAATGACACCCATCGCCGGCTGGTGGAGCATTCTCCGGCCGGTGTTCCTGCTGGGCATGGGTATCCGGCGTTAGGTGTGGAAACGTTTCACCGCCCCGCGATCCGTCGCGGTCGACGGGGCTTTAACGGAAGTGATGACATGATCACCGTGAACTGCATCGGGGCGGGGCGTTGGGGACCGAACATCGTTCGGGCTTTGACCAACCTGCCGGACGCCCAAATCCACCTGGTGTGCGATCTGGATACGGCCAGGCTGGATCTTATTCGCCAACGCATGCCCGGTGTCGAAACGACCACGGATGTCAACCGCGCGCTCGCCGATCCGACAGCGGACGCGGTCGTCATCGCGACGCCGGTGGAGACTCATTTCGCCCTCACCACGCGTGCGCTCGAGGCGGGAAAACACGTGCTCGTCGAGAAGCCACTCTGCGACTCGGTGGCCAACTGCGAATCTCTGCTCGAAAAGGCCGACACGTTCGACCGCGTGCTGGCGGTCGGTCACGTGTTCCTATTCAACGGTGGTATCCGCAAGATTCGAGAATACATCGACTCCGGCGAGCTAGGCCGCATCTACTACATTCACGCGACCCGCACCAACCTCGGCCCGGTCCGCAACGACGTCAATGCGCTGTGGGACCTCGCAGCCCACGACCTGAGCATCTTCGATTATTGGCTGGGTCACACACCCGAGAGAGTCAGCGTCAACGGGCAGCGGTTTATCAGCAAGAACGTCGACGATGTCGTCACCGCCAGCTTCACGTACCCCGGCGGACAGTTGGCGATCGCGTACGCGAGTTGGCTGAACCCGCGTAAGGTGCGCGAGATCACCGTCGTGGGTGAAAAGAAGATGGCCGTCTGGGACGACATGGACCTGATCGAACCGGTCCGCATCTACAACAAGTCAATTGACGTCGGCGAATCCTGCAAATACGCCGATTCCTTCGCCTCGTTTCGGGCCATGATTCGCGACGGCGATGTCATCATTCCGCGCGTCGACTCATGTGAATCACTCGTCGCGGAATGCGCCCATTTCATCGACTGCATCAAGTCCGGGCGAACACCCGTCAACAACGCCCAAGGCGGTATGGAGGTGGTGCGGTCGCTCGAAGCAGCCGACCGCTCGATGGCCTGCGGCGGACAATCCGTCGCGGTCGTGGAACCCGCCGCGCGCCAGACCCATCGACTCTCGACGGAACTCGAATGGGCAGGAGCGCCAGCTTAACAAAGGCATCAATACCCATGAACACCGGAAACGCATTCGCACCAACATTGACAGACGCACCAACGACCGACGCGTCGCAAGCAACGGCGCCGATCCCGCTGGTCGACCTTCACGCCATCAGCCCGCAGCTACGCGGTGACATCGTCGCCGCCATCGGGGGGTGTCTCGACCGATGCGACTTCGTGCTGGGCGATTCGGTCACGCAGTTCGAGCGGGCGTTCGCAACATTTTGCCGGACGGCTGAATGTGTCGGCGTGGGCAGCGGAACCGACGCGATCCACCTTGCCTGCCGCGCCGCCGGAATCGGCGAGGGTGACGAGGTCATTATCCCGGCGTTCACATTCGTCGCGACGGCGCTGGGAGTGTCGCTTTCCGGAGCAACGCCGGTGCTCGTCGACGTCTGCCCCGAAACGGGGTTGATGGATCCGCAGCGCGTCGCCGACGCGATCACCGATCGCACACAGGCAGTCATGCCGGTCCACCTGTACGGACAGTGCGCCGACATGGACGCCATCAACAACATCGCAACCACGAACGACCTCTTTGTGATCGAAGATGCCGCCCAAGCGCACGGCGCGACGTACAAAGGCCGGCCGGCTGGCTCACTGGGCAAGCTCGGCTGCTTCAGCTTCTACCCCAGCAAAAACCTCGGCGCGTGCGGCGACGGCGGAGCGGTGACCACCAGTGACAACGAACTGGCAAGTCGCCTGCGTCTGCTGAGAAACTGGGGATCACACAAGAAATATCACCACGAGCAGTTGGGACTCAACAGCCGGCTGGACACGATTCAGGCTGCCGTGCTGCAGGCCAAACTCAAGCACCTTAACGACTGGAACGATGCCCGGCGGAAAATCGCCGATCGATACCATGCCTTACTGGCTGACCGCGACGACCTGCTGTTGCCGGTCGTGCGGGCGGACTGCGGACACGCGTATCACTTGTTCGTCATCCGGTGCGACGACCGCGATGAACGACTGTCGCGTCTGAACGCGAGCGGCATCGGTGCGGGAATTCACTATCCGTTCGCGGTGCACCAACTCGGTGCCTACCGTTGCCTGGGATACGCCAACGGCACGTTTCCGCACGCCGAAGCGCTGGCAGCGTCCTGCCTCTCGTTGCCCATGTATCCGCAGTTGCGCGAAGACCAGATCGACCGGGTGGTCAATGCGTTGTAGCGCGCTCCGCAAGGACGACAAATTGAATCAATCGGGAGTAGGATCAGAATGAACCCCTCGCAACACACTTCGGGCCACTGCGACGTGCTGCTGATCAATCCGCCGTGGATCACCAAGGACGGAAATATCTGGCATGGCATCAAAGGCGCCATGCCGCCGCTCGGCCTGCTCAGCGTAGCCGCCTACGCCGAGCGCGAAGGTTTCGATGTCCGCGTCCTCGACCTGCACGTCGAGCGAACGAGCATCGAGGCATTTCGCGAGTCGCTTCGCGACCTAACGCCGCGTGTCGTCGGCATCTCCATGATGACCGCCACCGCCATAGCTGCCAATCGCGTCGCGTGTGTGGTGAAGGAAGAATTACCCGACTGCACCGTCGTGGTGGGAGGCGTCCACGCCGAAGCCATGCCGACTGAGTGCCTGAAAAACGCAGCCATCGATCTTGCTGTTCGCGGAGACGGTGAGAAAACGTTTTCGCGCATCGCAGCGCGTGACCCAGTCGAGTCGATCCGCGGCGTGAGCTTTCGGCGTGGCACGCAAGCAGTCCACAACCCGCCGGCCGAACAAATCATGGACCTCGACTCGCTGCCCATGCCCGCGTACCACCTTGTGCCGATGCGCCGGTATTACCCGACCCTGGGTGCGTACCGACGTTTGCCGGCGATCAACATGTTGATGACGCGAGGCTGCCCCGGCAAGTGCACGTTCTGCAACAGCGCCGACACGGTCTTGCGTACGCGCACCGCCGACCTGGTCGTCAACGAAATCGAACACCTGCGTCGCACCTACGGCATTCGTCAGATCCAGTTCTACGATGATACGTTCACCGTCATGAAGCAAAACGTGATGCGTTTTTGCGCGCTCATGAAAGAACGCAAGTTGGGCGTATCGTGGGCCGCGTTCGTCCGGGCGGACTGCTTCAGCGAAACGATGGCTCGCGCCATGGTCGAAGCCGGTTGTCATCAGATCATGTTCGGCGTTGAAAGCGGCGACGAGACGATCCTCAA
>CAYQFV010000148.1:0-11169 GCA_964416845.1 uncultured Phycisphaeraceae bacterium
GCAAGCAGCTATGGACTCAAGTACTTCGCTCTGCCTACGAAAGGAACCAGGAGATCAGCCAGCAACGCAGGTTGTTCTGCAACCACCATGGCACAGTTTAATCGAAGTACCACCGATACGGCGAGGGGTATCGAAAACGCGGCTGAATTGGTGAGCGAGACACGGTGTACGTCAGCGCTGCTCCCGATACGGGCGATCCGAAGTAGTACTTGGCGGCGATTTCGACTTCGACCTCGTCCTCGAGATTGTATATCGGCTTGGCGGCTGACACCGTCACTTCGAATTCGGGCTTGCGGTATTCCTCAACGCGAAAGCGCGCCCCAGCGCCGCCGTCCACGAACCGCTTGGCTGTCTTAAGCTGCATGCGGTACACGCCCAGTGACGCCGCCGGCGGCAGCCTGATGTCGCCCGTGACGGAACCGTGCTCGCTGGTGACCAATGTCTGTTCGTATACCGACGCACCCTTGGGGCCGAAAACGGTGACCTCGACCTGTTGGTTGGGCAGATTGCTGTACCGGCCGTGATCGTATCGCCGCAGGATGTGCTTGAAGTGAATCTCCTGATCGGGGCGGTAGACGGGCCGGTCCGTGAAGGAATAGGCCCGGTAGTCTCCTGGAAACCCCCACCAATACCAGAAAGAGGAATTGCGGCTGGCGGCGAAGTCATCGCCGTCGCGTGCGAAGACCAGCAGCGAACGTCCGGCGCGATTCCTCGCTTGGCTGGCGGGGTCGATGAACAGCCCGGAGGCATCGGTCACGCCGTCGCGGTAGCGGTAGGTGTTTCCGCGAATTGTCTCCTGGACCATCACGGTCGCGCCGCCCACCGGCGCTCCGCTGGCAGCGTCAACGGTCCAGGTCAATCCACCGCCGCGCGATCCTTTGGAAATGACAGCCAGCTTGGACACGACCAGCAACGTGACCCCGCGTACGGATTCTTTGGTTGTCGCGTCGGGTGTGGCGGTCACAACGTACGCGCCAGTGTCAAGCAGTGGCACTTCTACGGCCGGCATGGTGTCGTCGCGGGTGCTGTATCGGTTGTGGGCACCGTGGTCGGGCGTTGTGACGGACCACGTCGCGATCGGTCGGTCTTTCGGTTTCCATTCCTGCAGCTTGGCTGGATGGCCTATGTCGCGGATGAGATCGAATAGGTCGACACGGTGGGCGGTGAACGTCAGTTTCGGGACGTTGCGCACGGTCAGTTGCAGCTTGCCACGCTCGCCGGGTAGCACCGGTCCTTCGACGCCCAACTGAATGACGGGCGTCTCGATGTTTTTCAGCATGGCAGAGGCGCGGCCGGCGATGCGCGACGTCGCGTAGCGTTTGAGCACGGTTCGATAGCGCTTCGCCGCCGCGACGAAGTCGTGATGCTGGTATTCGTACACGCGCCCGATTTCGACCAGCGCCATCGGCGCTTCCGGCGCGTCAGGCCATCGTTCGACGAGATCTTGCAGGATCGTGACGCCCCGGTCGGTGTCCTCGTCGCTGAGGCGGAGTTCGCGAATGTAGAGCATGCCCTTGCGGTACATCGTCGATGCGGCTGCCCGCCCGTCGGCAAGCTCGATTCCGCGGTCGAACCACTTGACCGCGAGGCGTTGGCGAAGGACGCGTGATTCGTCTTGGGTTTTCGGGAGCGGACCGACCTGTGGATCGAGATCTTCCCATTGTGTGAAATTGATGAACGCATGCCCGCACCGGACAGCCGCTGTGGCGGCGGCCGTTCTGTCACCGGCTTCCAGCAGCAGCCGGTAGGCGATGCGCAGGTGGTTGATTTCGCTGGCTTTGCGACCGTGACGGCGAGCGGCGGCGTCCGCTACGGCGAGGTGGAGGTCGGGGCGGGCGTCGTACGATGGGTCGCTCTTGAACAGCGATTCCATGACGGCTACGCCCTCGTCCCATCGGCGCAGCTTGAACAAGCACTGGGCGCGGAGCGCTTGGACGGCGCTGACGCCCACTGCCGGGGTCGAGTCGGGCAACATTTCGTCGAGTGAAGCCAGCGCCGACGCGTAGTTGTGCAACTCGAACGCCTTGTTGGCATCGGTCCAGTGGTCGCTGTCGCGGGCGAGTACGGCTACCACAATGAAGGCGGTACACGCGAGCGACCTTCGAATCGTACGCATCATCGGGCGATCTCCAAAGGCGTTTCTCCCCCCACCCGTCACGTTGGACACGTCAAGCCGGCTACGGTTCCCCAAAATCTACAACCAAGTGTACCGCGAAGCAGGTTTTTCGTCGAAGGAGTCAGGCCTGCGTGATCGGTGGAACGTGACTTTCAAGCTGATGGGGCGAAGGGTTGGGGCGGCGGCGCGATGATCGACGGCCGGAAAAGTCCAAACAAAAAACGGCCACCGGAGAACCGGCGGCCGTTTTGGAGGTTTTCGCCGGGTGCGGCGGCGTCATCCAGGGTCAGGCAACTAGGTATTCAGTCTCAAGGGCGACACGGATTTTCCGCAGCGCCTTGTTTTGAATCTGGCGGACACGCTCCTTTGTGACGCCGATCATCAATCCGACTTGCTCGAGCGTTTTGGGAGCGGCTTGCGATGGCGGTGCGGCTGTGCCGGGAAGAAACCGCAAGCCTGTCAGCGCGAAACGCTCGTTGATGACGGTTTTCTCGACGTCATTCAAGTCGGCGATGTTCTTGACGAGGATTCTTTTCAACTCGTCCACGCAGTCCGACTCCACACTGACGCGTCGGCGCTCGATGTGGTCGCTCCGCTCCATGGAGGGGTCGAACTCACACGGGAATTGGCCTCGATAACGCGACGCTCGCATCGCCACCCGCGAAAAGCTCTTGAGGATCGCGCGGCATGCGTAGGTGCTGAATTTGAATCCGCGAGAGCAGTCGAATTTCTCCACACTGCGGAGCAAGGCGACGTTGCCCTCACTGATGAGTTCGTTGTAGTCGATGCTGGTCAGTCGCGTCCGTTTGGCCATCGCCAGAACCAAGGGCAGGTTGAACCGGACGATTTCGCTGCGCGTGGTCAGTGCGCGATGCCCCCACGCCAGTAGTTTGCGTGTTTCAAGAGCGGTCAGACGCCGTCCGGAAGCGTTTGCGAGGATCGTGCGGGCTTGCTGCCGGGCGTAGTTGTATCGCAGAAACAGCAGTTGTTCCTGGTCTGTAGTTAGGGTTGGCACGCGGGAGGCGCCGGTCTTGCCCTTTCGGACTACCGGGTTGGGACGAATGAACCTCGTCGCGGTTCGGTTGATGAGTTTGGATTCGACCCCGAAAAACGCACGGTCCGCGCCGCATTCGGCCAGCCGGGCGTCGTCCATATAGTCTGGCGGCTCGGCCAGCAATTGGGAAAGCAAGACCTGGTCTTCGGCAGCCAGCGACTCGAATACCGATTGGAGCGGCGGCAGGACGTCAAATAGTCCAGTTTCGTCTGTTTTTGAAGTTGCCTTCGTTTCTGTGACGGTCATGTCGTTATCCTCCGGTCCGCGTTCCCTTTCAGTACCGACCCTAACCAAGCCGCCGATCACACGCACCAATAGTTGGTACGTACGAGCATTGACCCGGGTGCGATAAAACGACTATCGCTGCCGAAGCGCACCGCTACCATCTTGGATACTGCGGGCGGCTTTCGGCCTATGTCCTGCGGGGAGAGCGTTGTGAGGAGCCAACCTGCACATCAAAAGTATAGCACACGGTTGGGAATACGCAAACGTTTGGACAAGGTTATACCACAATTGATTCATTCTTACCGGACGAAATCAAGCGGCGACGCGTTCGGGGGCGTCAAGCGTCGTTTAGCCTGTCATTTTGTGGACGCGTACGAAGCTGTTGCAGTTTGTTGTGCGAGAAATGTGGAAGTGTACGCGGCTTATTCGTGTCGCAACGCTTCGATGGGGTCCAGTTGGGCGGCGGCGATGGCCGGGTACATGCCGAAAAAGATCCCCACGAAAGCGGACAGTGTGAAGCTGACGATCACGGTCCATGGCTCGACGATGGTCTGCCAGTTGGCGAAACGGTTAATCCCATACGCGGCGACGCATCCGAGTGCGATGCCGAGCAAGCCGCCGCCGGTGCTGAGCACGACGGTCTCGACGAGGAACTGTACAGTGATGTGTCGTTGCCGGGCGCCCAGGGCCCGGCGAATGCCGATTTCTCGGGTGCGTTCAGTGACGCTTGCGAGCATGATGTTCATGATGCCGATTCCGCCGACGAGCAGGGAGATTCCGGCGATGAATCCGAGCATGAGTTGTTGGTTGGCCTTCTTTTTCTGGGCGAGCTTGAGCCGGGCGAGGGGCACTTTGACTTCGTAGTCGAGGTTTTCGTGGTTGTGCTCCAACACTCGCTGCACCATGCGAGAGACCGGAAGGACGTATTCCACGTCGTCGACGTTGACGTAGAGTGACGAGAAGTCCATTTTGAAGAATTCGCGTGATCCGCTGGTCCGTTTCGCAGATATCGAGCCGTACGTCGCTTCCGCGGTGGCGTATGGAATGTACACTTCCCGGTTGAGATCGCGTTCCTCAATTCCGCGGGCGGGCGCCCCTGCCGTAATGACTTCTGCCAACACTCCCACGACCTTATAGGGACGCATGCCGAACGCGCTCACGCCGTACACGGATCGTCCGATGGGATCTTCGAAGCCGAACAACTCCTTCGACACGGCATAACCGAGTACGCAGACTCCCTTGCGATCTTCCATGTCTTCAGCGGTCAGCACGCGTCCCTGGTAGACATCGACGTTGACGGTGTCGAAGAATTCAGGCGTCGTGCCGATCAACTCCCAGGGGACCTTTCGGTCACGGTACTGCACCGCGTAGGCGACCGTCTTGAGCGGGATGACGTAACGTAGATGCGGAATCGTGCCGGCAATCATACGAAGATCGGACCGCGTCACGCCGTACTCGATCATGGTCGTCGTTTCTTGTGACGTCTGGGTCGTGCCTTTCGGCTTGATCGAATTGACGATGATGTTCTGCGTTCCCATGAGTTGGATCAGTCGCATCTCATCGGCGGAAGCACCTTCGCTGATGGAGAGCATGCAGATGACCGCCGCGACGCCGAAGATCATACCCAGGGCGGTCAGCGCAGTGCGAAGCTTGTGGAGACGAAGGTTGTTCATCCCCATCCAGATGGTCTCAAACAGAGTGGCCAGGCTGATGGACTTCATGACGTAACGATTATACGCCGCCGGTGACGTTGGCGGAACGCGTCATTAGCGTGAACGTTTCGCCCATCAATCCTGCCGCAGCACTTATTGGCTTCAGTGGTGACCAAACGACTGATTCGTGTGGGCCGAGCGGGGTTGTAAGATGTTGCAAGAGTCCGTGGCGACTTGTGAGACGCTCGCCCGGTGATGACATCTTGGTTCTGGATCAACCGTCCAACGTGTGAACGCACCGTGTACGCAATCGACTGCCGGCGGTTGCGCGGGTCATCGGCGGAGAAGCTCGACAATTGGAGGGGTGGGGCTATAACATTGTCGTCGGGCGTGGGAATTCCGTAGCATGCAGTCCTTCACGGCGGTGCGATTACTCTAACAAGGCGGATCGAGGAATTATGAAGACACCACAGGAATCGATGAAATCGAGTTTGGCGTTCTCTCGGCAGGTGACCAACATGTGCTTGGACAAGGTTTCGGGCGATGCGTTGCTCGTTCGACCGGTACCGGGGGCCAATCACATCGCGTGGCAGCTAGGTCACCTCGTTTCCACCGAGCATAAGCTGCTCGTCGAGACGCCCGAGGCGCACGCGCCCGGTCTGCCGGACGGTTTTTCGGAATCGTATACCGCGGAGTCGTCCAAGTCGGACGACCCGAGCAAGTTCGAAACCAAGGATCGCTATCTTGAGTTGTACGACGCAGTGCGCGCGGGAACCAATGCGCTGCTCGACCAACTCAGCGTCGACGACCTGAATCGCCCGGCGCCGGAGTTCATCAAGGCGGTCGCGCCGACCCTCGGCGAGGCGATCGGCCTGCAAGCGCTGCATGAGATGATGCACGTCGGCCAGTTCAGCGTTGTTCGACGCAAAGAGGGCTTGCCCGTCGCGTTTTGACCCATTGTTGGGCCGAAGGTTCCACCGATCAGGTCAAGTGCTACCGGTCACGTCGCGGCTGACAGGGGCGTGCGACGATGCTGGGTTGGCGGACGCGAGCCCGTGCGGTCCACGGGATGGCGGCGGCGGACGCGTAGGCCGGCAGGGGTCCGCGGCGCGTGATGACGAGTCGGGTGAGGCGTTGTCCGCTTGCGTTATGCATGGATCATCTCCGCTGAGGGGTTGGCCAGTTTGGTATAGGACGTGGTGAGGGCGTCGGCGAATGCGTCGAGGGACTCTTCGAACATTCTGCGGGCCCAGGCATCGTCGGCGTCGCCCATTTCGACGCGATTTTTGGCGGTGGGCAACTTCTCGTGATGCGGGATGCTGAACTCGCTAATGACCTCGCAATGCTCCAAATCGCACGACCGAAACGTCATGAGCACGTAAGCGTTTTCGGACATTTCGAACTTGAACGTCCGCACGTTCGCCTTGGCAAGCGGTGCGCTGCCGGCGAGTCCGCGTTGGGAAGTGAAGTCGCAGAACTCGTCGAACACAACATCGAGTGTTTCACCGCAGAATCGTTGAAAGAACCCTTCGGCCGCTTCGCGAACGTTGTCGAGTTTTTGTGTGAATCGTTCTTGCCAAGTGTTCATGTTCGTCCCCTTGTTTGTCGTTCGTCGAGGCTGCTGACATCGCAGGCGCGACCTGAGCACTGTACGATACAGTTCTCCTCTGTGGGTGGGGGCGATTGGGCGTCCCGGTTGCGGGCGGTCGTGTGGAGCGGTCGACGGCGGTCGGCGATGGTTGTTTGGGCGGACTCGCCAACGAGGGGCGGTGTGCGGGAGTTGACGGCGAACCATGGTGGCCGTAAACCGTTGCATCCGGTCCGTAGAAACGGCTGGCAAGTGGGCAGATCGGTCAACTGGGGTGACGATGGGCGCGTCCGGAAACAGGCGTGAATGGTGCATGCGATGAAGGTGGTCTTGGCCAACCCGCGGTGCTGCTGTGCTGGGGTCGATCGCGCGGTGCAAATCGTGGAGTTGGCGTTGGAGAAGTTCCATCCGCCGGTTTATGTGCGAAAGGAAATCGTTCACAACCGTCAGGTCGTCGGCGAATTGAGTCGCCGGGGTGCGGTGTTTGTGGGTGAATTGGACGACGTGCCTCGTGGCGGGTTGGTGGTGTTCAGTGCCCATGGTGTTGGTCCGAGTGTTCATCAGATGGCGCGCGACCGGTCGCTACGCGTGATCGATGCGACATGCCCATTGGTGAGCAAGGTACATCTGGAGGTGGTGCGCTTCGTACGCGAGGGGTACCACATCATACTGATCGGGCGGGCGGGGCACGAGGAGGTTGAGGGGACGATCGGGCATGCTCCGGAGCACATGACGCTGATCGAGGATGTCGAGCAGGCTCGCACCCGTCCGGTTCCGCCGCACGAGAAGCTCATGGTGCTGACCCAGACGACACTCAGCGTGGATGATTGCCGCTGCATAGTGGAGGAACTTCGGCGGCGGTTTGATCGTCTTGACCTGCCGCCGACCGACGACATTTGTTATGCGACGCAGAACCGTCAGAATGCGGTCAAGGCGATGTGCGACCGTGGGATTGACGTTTTGTTGGTGGTCGGATCCAAGAATTCGAGCAACGCTGCGCGGCTGGTGGAGATGGCTGTCGTGCGCGGGGTTGCGGGTCATCTCGTTGACGGCGACTTCGAAGTGGATGCTGAGTGGGTTCGCGGGGCGGAATCGGTTGGCGTGACCGGAGGTGCGAGCACCCCGAACAGCTTGGTGATGGGTGTTGTGGAGCGTCTGAAGTCGCTCGGTGCTGGCGAAGTCGAGTTGTGTACTACGGCTGAGGAAGATACGACGTTTCAGTTGCCAACCATCCTGCGTTCGCCGGGCGACGTGAATGGCGGGCGCGACGCAGTGCCGGATTACGCGTCAGACGAGACCACCGGGCGTACAGGCCCGAAGTCGGTCGGATCACCGCGATAGCAGGGTTCAACGGATAGACATCGGATAGACGTCATTATCGCGAAGGAATCTGCAACGTTGGCAACGCAGCCACTCAGTACGGATGGTGTTGGCACGAAACGCGCTGTTGGCGGTTGGTGGCGATCGGGCGCACAACCGCTGCAGTTCGGCGATTCGGCGATTCGGGCGGCGGTTCATCATGTTGCAAAGCCCGTCTTCCTGGTTGATGACCGGGGGCGTCTGGGGGTTGCGTCGTCGGGGTCGGCTGTGCTGGGCGATGTCGGGTTGTCGGACTCGGCAGGGCTTCCGATGGTCGCACACGCGCCCGCAATGCTGCCAGACGATCTGGGTGACGCAGCCTTCCGACGCGAACACGGCCTGAAGTACGCGTACATCGCCGGCGCCATGGCCAACGGTATCGCGTCTGCGGATATCGTGGAATCGATGTCGGCGGCGGGCATGCTTGGATTTTTCGGGGCCGCTGGTCTGCCGCTCGGTCAGATCAACGCCGCGATTGACCGAATACAGCGAACCGTCGGCGACCGTCCCTACGGGTCTAATCTGATTCACACGCCCGGTGAACCGCACGCCGAGCGGGACGTCGTCGAACTTTACGTCAAGAAGGGCGTTCATCTCATCAGTGCGTCGGCCTACCTGGACCTGACGCTGCCGCTGATTTGCTATCGGGTGGCGGGCATTCATCGCACGCCAGCCGGCGAGGTCGTCGCCCCGAATAGAATTCTGGCGAAAGTGTCGCGGGTCGAGTTGGCGCGCAAGTTCTTCAGCCCGCCGCCGGATGAAATGCTTCAAAAGCTTGTGGATAATTATGTTATCACGAAAGAGCAGGCTGTCATGGCGGCGGGACTGCCGGTGGCGTGTGACGTGACCGCGGAGGCGGATTCGGGCGGTCACACTGACAATCGTCCGGCCATCGCGCTGGTCCCGACGCTGCTCGCCGTCGCCGCTGAACTCAATCAGGCCTACGGGTATGCGACAGCGTTGCGTGTGGGGGCTGCGGGGGGGATCGCGACGCCGGAATCCGTCGCTGCGGCGGTGGCAATGGGTGCTGCGTACGTTGTGACTGGTTCGGTCAATCAGGCTTGTGTGGAGGCTGGGACCTCGCAGACGGTGCGTGAGATGCTGGCGAAGGCGACCCAAGCGGATGTGACGATGGCGCCGGCGGCGGACATGTTTGAGATGGGTGTCAAGGTGCAGGTTCTGAAGTGGGGAACCTTGTTTGCGGTCCGAGCGAGAAAGCTCTACGATCTATACCGGACGTACGCTGCGCTGGAGGATATTCCTGCTGCCCAGCGGGTGACGTTGGAGCGCGATTATTTTCGTGCGACCTTGGCTGAGGCGTGGTCAAAGACACGGGAGTTTTTCACCGTTCGAGATCCGGAGCAGATTGTTCGCGCTGAGCGCGATCCCAAGCACAGAATGGCGCTCGTTTTTCGATCGTATCTTGGCCGATCTTCCGAATGGGCGAACAGCGGAGAGCAAAGCCGAAAGGCGGATTACCAGATATGGTGCGGACCGGCGATGGGCGCGTTCAACGAGTGGGCGCGCGGGTCTATTCTGGAATCCCCGAGTAACCGTGACGTCGTCACGGTCGGTATGAACCTACTTGTCGGCGCGGCTGCGGTGACCCGAGCGAGTTGGTTGTGCAGCCAGGGGGCTGCGCTGCCGTCGGGCGCACGGCGCTTCGAACCTCGCGACAGGACAACACTGGAATCGCTGCTGGCGCGCAGTTGAGGAGTCCGGCGTTTGAAATCATCGGGACGTACTGCAGTTTCACCTCACCAGCCGATCGCTATCATCGGTATGGGGTGTCTTTTTCCCAAAGCGCCTGGGCTGAAGGAGTATTGGCGGCTTGTTCGTCGGGCGGAGGACGGTGTGACCGACGTTCCGAGTAGCCATTGGCGTGTTGACGATTATTACGACCCTGATGTTCGTGCGGCGGATCAGACCTATTGCCGCCGCGGCGCGTTTCTTGCGCCGGTGGAATTCGATCCCACGGAATTCGGCATACCGCCATCCACGTTGGAAGCGACGGACACCGCGCAGTTGCTCGGTCTGGTGGTGGCCAAATCCGCTTTGGATGACGCGGGATACGGGCCGGAGCGGGAGTTTGATCGCACGCGTACGGGCGTCATATTGGGTGTGACCGGCACGCTGGAACTGGTTATCCCGCTGGGGGCTCGTTTGGGGCATCCCATCTGGCGGCGAGCGTTGCGCGACGCGGGCGTGGATTCGACCGTGGCGGACGAGGTCGTTCGGCGCATCTCCGATTCATACGTTCCCTGGCAGGAAAACTCTTTTCCGGGTTTGTTGGGTAACGTTGTGGCCGGTCGGATTGCGAACCGTCTGAACCTCAAGGGCACGAATTGCGTCGTTGACGCTGCCTGCGCCAGTTCGCTAAGTGCCATCCATCTAGCATCTCTCGAACTCAGCACCGGCCGGGCGGACATGGTGGTTTCGGGTGGCGTGGACGCTCTGAATGATATTTTCATGTTCATGTGTTTTACCAAGACGCATGCGCTGTCTGCCACCGGGGACGCGAAGCCGTTTTCGAAAGACGCCGACGGCACGGTGATCGGCGAGGGGATGGGAATGGTCGTGCTTAAACGGCTTGACGACGCCCGCCGCGACGGCGATCGCATTTACGCGGTGATTCGTGGGGTGGGGTCATCGAGCGACGGCCGAAGTCAGAGCATTTACTCACCTCGGTCCGAAGGGCAGGCTGACGCGCTTCGCAAGGCCTATCGTATCAGCGGGGTCGATCCTTCGACGGTCGAGTTGGTCGAAGCCCACGGTACGGGAACGAAGGTGGGCGACGCTGTCGAATTCGACGCTCTTCAGAGCGTGTATCGCGAGGCGGAATCTCGTGGCGCGTGGTGTGCGCTTGGCTCGGTCAAGTCTCAGATTGGGCACACCAAGGCCGCTTCCGGGGTGGCGGGATTGATTAAGGCTGCGTTGGCGCTTCATCACAAGGTGTTGCCGGCGACGGTCAAAGTGGAGCAGCCCAATCCGAATCTGCAGATCGACCAAAGCCCGTTCTACCTGAACACTGAAACGCGTCCTTGGGTCGCGTCCGCCGGCCATCGACGGCGGTCGGCTGTCAGTTCGTTCGGTTTTGGCGGCAGTAATTTCCACGCGGTGTTGGAAGAGTACGACGAGCTATCGCATCGCGTCGCGTGGGACGGATCGGTTCAAA
>CAYQFV010000149.1:0-5031 GCA_964416845.1 uncultured Phycisphaeraceae bacterium
AGACCGCGAAAACGCGTAATTGATACTGGGCATTAGGTAGCTGTTGAGAAAGGTAGGTACCGATGCCGCAAACACACGTCGATTCTGTCACCCAAGTCATTCCGGAAGCGTACACCTTTGACGACGTTCTGCTCGTTCCGCAGCGGTCCTCGACGGTCCCCGACAAGATCGATGTCAGCACCAAACTGACCCGAAACATCCGGTTGAACATCCCCTTGTTGTCCGCTCCGATGGACACGGTGACCGACTCCGCGCTGGCGATCGCGCTCGCCCAGGAGGGCGGAATCGGAATCATCCACAAGAACTTGTCGATTGAGGATCAGTGTCGCGAGGTCACGAAAGTGAAGCGGTCGGAAAGCGGAGTCATCCTCGATCCGGTCACGCTGCGCATGACTGATTCGGTTCAAAAAGCGCGCGATCTGATGCGCCTTCAGAATATCTCGGGCGTGCCGATTACAGATTCCAACGGCATTCTTCAGGGCATCATCACTCGCCGTGATCTAAAATTCCTCGAATCCAAGAGCGCGTCCACGGGCGAGGTTATGACCAAGGACAATCTCGTCACCGCTCCGCCCCACACCAACCTGGATGAAGCTGAGCGCATTTTACAAAAAGCCAAGGTGGAAAAGCTCCTCCTAAGGAACGACTCGGGCAAGCTGACCGGGTTAATCACCATGCGCGACATCGAGCGCAGTCGCGATTTTCAGCGGAGTTGCAAGGACGATCGCGGCCGCCTGCGCGTCGGAGCGGCGGTCGGCGTGTTCGAATTCGATCGCGTCTCAGCGTTGATCGAACACGACGTGGACGTTGTGATCGTCGATACCGCCCATGGACACAGCGACAACGTGATCAACACCGTGAAGGAATTGCGATCGAAGTTTTCCATCGAGATCATCGCGGGCAACATCGCGACTTCGGCGGCAGCAGCGGACCTGATCGACGCTGGGGTTGATGCCCTCAAGGTGGGGATCGGTCCGGGGAGCATCTGCACCACGCGTGTGATTTCCGGAGTGGGCATGCCACAGTTGACCGCCGTCATGAACGTTGTCGCGGTAGCCGCCGGTGCGGGAGTTTCCGTCATCGCCGACGGTGGGATACGCCGGTCGGGGGACGTGACCAAAGCGATCGCCGCCGGTGCCCACTGCGTCATGATTGGGTCGCTCTTTGCGGGGCTGGAGGAATCTCCTGGCGAACTGGTCACATGGAAAGGGCGGCGGTTCAAGGAATATCGCGGAATGGGATCGCTCGGGGCAATGGTCAAGGGGTCGGCAGATCGATACGGTCAGGCTGACAAGGCGGGCAATGGCAAACTCGTTCCCGAGGGGATCGAAGGCCGAGTGCCATTTCGTGGCCCGTTGTCCGATTATGTCTACCAGCTCGTGGGTGGTTTGAAGGCTGGGATGGGCTATTGCGGCGCGCCCACGATTGACGCTCTGCAGAACAATGCTACATTCTGTCGGGTCAGCAGCGCAGGCGTTTTGGAGTCGCACCCTCACGATGTGGCCATCACCAAAGAGGCACCGAATTATGCGATGGATGTACCGGCCGAATCATAACGGGTTTTGCCGCAACGGCTGGTTGACCGCGTGCACCGCAGGCGTGGCCGTCGTGGCGGGATGTCACGAGTTTCCCGACCCGTTCCTGGATGACTTGCCGCAGTCATCGATGGTGACGACCATGTCAGCATACGTCGCACGAGAAGCGCCGGTCGAGCCTGTCGCGCGACATCGCGGCTTCGAGCCGATTCGTATCGAGGCTCAAGACGGCACCGTCGCGCATGCGCCGTTGTGGATGGAAGATCCAGTGGAAACCGTCGGCAGCAACGACGGGCAGTTCGCTGCGACACTCGAAGACATCCTGTATTTCCCGTACGGAATCGGCAAGTTTCTTGCCAATGCGGCGTTCTTGCCGGGGCGAATGATCCTGGCTCCTCCGTACGCGGTGATGTGTAGCGACGGCATCGACGAACGGGATCACGACACCGGACGACCGCTCGCCCACGACGCAGAGCGATGCGCCGGGGTGACCACACCACCCGATGTTCACGAAACATGGGCTTTTTCTCAGGATGTCGCCAACGGCGATGACCGAGTTCCGGTTGATGACATGCCTGTTGACGACGGGCCTGTTGACGATTCGCCGATACAATCTGGAGGGTAAGCCCGGCGAGCGCCCATGCCGACCAAGCACATCGTATCATCGCCCGCAGTGTCGGGCGTCAAACGCTGCCCCGCGTGCCAACGCGACATTTCCGCCGTTTACGCCCCAGCGTGCCCGCATTGCAACGCCGAACTTCCGCACGACCACGTCACCAGTGATGACACGACGCCGTTCGCACAAACGTCGCGGAGAAACCGGCAGGCACGACGTATCATGCGACGCTGGGTGTACACCGCGAGCGGCACGCGGCTAACCCATTTGGCGTTGATTCGTCGTTCGCCCGCGTCTCGTGCGTTTGTCCGATGGCATCTCCTTGTACTGGGACTGGCCGCGGCGTGCGCCGCGTTTTCCTCGGTGGGTTGGCATCGCGTGGTTCGCACAGCCGACAACGCGTCGTTGCTACGGACCTCGCCCTCTGGGCGCTCGTGGGTGTCGGTCGTGTCAGGGGATGTGTCACCGGTCACACTCGGGCTCACCTCGCTGTGGTGGAACCCGGTGCAAGCCGCCATCGCGGTGACGCTGTCGTTCGTGTCGGGATGGATGGTCGCGTGCATGATGATCGGCGTACTCAATTGGAGCGCGAAACGGATCACCGGTATCCACGACCGGTCGCAGGAGCGCCTACTGGGTGCGATCCACTACTCAACAGCCTGGTGTTTTCCGGCGATGGTCGGTTCGCTCGTTTTGCTTGCGCTACCGATTCGTGACATGATTGTGCTTGCGGGTTTTCGTCTGGTTCCGCCGCGAGGCGTCGTCGAGGGGACCGCGGCGGCGATTGCCGGGCTGGCGGCGTTGATGTGGTGGTTCTGGCTTACTCGTGTGGCGAGCACGTTACCCGAAACTTTTCGTACACGAAGTCTCGTGTATTTTTCGCTGGTAGCCCCGGCGGTGTGCGCGGGGCTATTGGTCGGCTGGCTGATGGGAATGCAACGACTATTCGCCCTGCTGTGGCCGCTGTTCAAACTAACCTGGTCGGGAGTCTCATGAAACCTGAAACGATTGCGGTTGTCGATTTCGGCGCCCAGTACACCCAGTTGATCGCGCGTCGCGTGCGTGAGCACAATGTGTACAGCATCATCACCGGCGCGTCGGTGTCGGCCGACGAATTGCGAGATTTGAACGTCGTCGGGATCATCCTGTCCGGCGGTCCGTCCAGCGTCTACGCGGACGGTGCGCCCAGATGCGCCGACGAACTATTCGATCTGGGCATCCCCATTTTGGGCATCTGCTATGGAATGCAGATCGGCTGTCAGATCCTGGGCGGCAAGATCGAGCCGACATCGAGTGGCGAATATGGTCGGACCAAGCTGGAAGTCGTCCATCGAGAAAGCGTCCTGACGCATCTGCCCGAGACGACGGACGTGTGGATGAGTCACGGCGACATCGTTAACGACCCCGGACCGGACTTCGTCTCGCTTGCACGAACCCAATCATGCGAATACGCCGTCGTGCGACACAAGATGAGGCCGTTCGTCGGCGTGCAGTTCCATCCCGAGGTCGCCCACACGCCCGAAGGCAGTCTCATGATCCACAATTTTCTCTTCGAGACGTGCGGCTGCGCGGGGACGTGGCGATTGGGCGACGTTATGCGCGACGCGATCGAGCAGTTGCGATCGCAGGTCGCCGGCGACGAGCGAGTCATTTGCGGCCTGTCGGGCGGCGTGGACAGTTCGGTCACCGCATCCCTCTTGCACGAGGCGATCGGCGACCGGCTGGTCTGCATATTCGTGGACAACGGGTTGATGCGACAGGGCGAGGTTGAACTGGTCGAATCCACGTTTCGAGATCATTTCAAGATCGACCTGCGCGTCGCGCAGTCGGCGGAACGATTCCTGACGAAGCTGTCCGGCGTGTCCGATCCGCAACAGAAACGGATCATCATAGGCCACGAATTCGTCGACGTGTTCCGCGACGAAGCGAAGTCCGTCGGCAACGCGAAGTACCTCGCGCAGGGAACGCTGTATCCCGACGTGATCGAATCCGGTCACAGCGTCGGGGGCACGGCGGCCAACATCAAACTGCACCACAACGTCGGCGGTCTTCCCGAGGAGCTGGGTTTCGAACTGATCGAACCGCTACGCAATCTGTTCAAGGACGAAGTACGGCAGTTGGGCGCGCAGTTGGGGCTGCCGCATGATCTCGCGTGGCGCCATCCGTTTCCCGGTCCGGGACTAGCCGTTCGCATGATCGGGCCGGTAACGAACGAGAAGCTGTCCATCCTTCGCAAAGCAGACAAGATCGTCGTCGACGAAGTCGTCGCCGGCGGTTGGTACGCGAAGATCGCGCAGGCGTTCGCCGTGCTGCTCCCCATCCGCACCGTTGGCGTCATGGGCGACGACCGCAGCTACGACGACCAATATGTGGTGGCTGTGCGTTTCGTGGAGACGGCGGACTTCATGACCGCTGATTGGGTGCGGGTGGATCACGAACTGCTCGGACGGATCGCGACGCGAATCATGAACGAAGTGCGTGGCGTCAACAGGGTGGTCTACGACATTTCAACCAAGCCCCCAGCGACGATCGAATGGGAATAATCGCCGGGCAAGTGTTAGGCAGCGTTGACGAAGACATCCTGCCGGTTCGCCCGAGCTATTCTGCGTACCAATCCGCAACCGGCTGATACGTCGGAGAAAACTCGTATTCGCAAAGCTGTGCGACGGCTACCCAGCGGAGGTTTCGATACCCCAGCGGCTGCCCCTCGCCCGTTTTTACATGTCCCAAGAAGAATCGGAACACGACATCAGCATCGCCGTAGCGCCCCTCGACGGGCGGTTGGCCGGTGTGAATATCAACATCCACGCCCACGAGCTCCGACGCGAGACGACGCATGCCGGCTTCGGGGGATTCATCTTCTCGCACCAGCCCGGTGGG
>CAYQFV010000149.1:5131-10131 GCA_964416845.1 uncultured Phycisphaeraceae bacterium
ATCTGGCGAGCGGCAACACCTGAGCCAAAATGCCGAACGACAGCATCACGATGGTCAGCACCACGCGAACGACCCACCACCAGCGATACTGGGTCGCCTTGATCACGATCGGGTTGGTCATGGTCTCGACGGGGTATTCCATTCGACTGCTGGCGAGGATCCAACGTGCATAGCCTACAAAACCGTGACCACCATAATTCTCGACGAGCGTGTTGCGAACGAAATCCGCAACGTTTTTCTTGAATTCAGCAGCCGTCATACCGTCTGGAAGCGGAGAAACGTCTCGAAGCGCGGCGTTGCCGCGGTCGGTCGGAAACTCATGCACCTCGATCGTCATGGCGAGGCACCAGCAAAACGCCACCACCACCGCCGCCCCCAAGCTGACCTGATGCTTGGGGATGGGACGTGCTGGTGCACCGAAACGATACATCACCGCGCCGATGACCAAGCCGAACAGTGCGAAAAAAAACAACCCCAGCAGCGCAACCAACGCCGCTCCATAAGATAGCAGCCACCCCAGCGGAACCGACACAACCAATCCCGCAAACACCGCCCCCCACCACCGGACGGACATCTGCTTCTTGCCCACAGGTCGCGATTGGCTCACCATCGCTGAATTTGATTCGACAGAGGCCATAGGTTCCCGTCAGTTGCCAACAGTACCGAAAAGCTCGTTTCCTCGCCGCCGTCGCAAACCGCCAGCGCCCTCGCACCCAGGCGACTCACCGCCCGAGCATGCACCGATCATCTTGACTCAAGTTCATCGAAATGGCAACCGCGAATCACCGGCCGACCCACCGGATTCTGCCTCGCAACGGCCGGTAGACGACGTGGCCGCTACACGACGCTGAACGTGATGAGCAGGACGCCGAGAACGCCCGTCAGGATCGCGAGCGGAAAGTTCGGCTGTTTCGGAATGTACTCCAGCACCCAGTCCGGAAACCGTTTGATGCGAAACACGTTCAGCCCCAACGATAGGCCGAAAACGCCGCTGATCACACCGATCAGCCGGGCGACCTCATCCAGCGACGGCGTGTGTTTCGCCCGGATGATTCCCAGAATAAGGATACCACCACCCGCCAGCACAATTTTGAACCCCGTGCTCGCCAAATCGTTCATGTTGGACATTCTGCGGAGTTCCGCCTGCATCCGTCTGGCATGCTCGGAGATCGCACTACGCACATAAATCAGGCCGCATTCAGGACAGCGGTTGCTATCCGTACCGCTCAGGTTGAAATCGCAACGCGGGCAGGTGGGAGGCAGCTCCATCCTCCATGGGTCGCCCATCATCCGGTCGAGATCACGCGGCTCAAACGGCATGCGATTCCTCCGACAGACTGCGCGGCGATCGAATACGGGATCGAATCGCCGCCGCCGCTGCCGACGGATCAGATTGCGAAACGACCGCTCGGCAGACGCACAGGCAGTCAGCCCCGGCAGCGAGAACCTCATCCGCCCGGTCGCAGTCGATTCCACCGATCGCGACCAGAGGAAGACACGTCTCGCGTTTTACCTGCCCCACCAGTGACGGACCGGCGATGTGATCTTGAGGCTTGGTCGCTGTCGCAAACATAGGCCCCACAGCGATGTAATCGGGCGATGCGGTCATCGCTGCACGAGCTTGCTCGACGGTGTGGGTGGAGACGCCGACGATTCTCGACGGCCCGACGATCTTGCGAGCATCCGCAACCGACAAATCGCCCTGCCCGACGTGAACGCCGTCAGCCCCCGCCAAACGCGCGATGTCCGCCCGGTCGTTGATGATCACCAGCGTATTGGTCCGCCGGCAGAGGTCCACCAACGCCCCAGCCCGAGCGAGCAACTCCGCATCGGACAGGTTTTTTTCTCGCAGCTGAATGCAGTCCGCACCGCCGCGGATCGCTTCTTCCACACACCGCAGCCAGGGCAACACACACGCCGACTCGCTGACGATGACGTAAAGCTTCACGTCCGACAGCGTCGCCCTCCCGCGTGCCCGCACCGCAACCGCGTGCTCCAGATCGTACAGCTTGTATCGAAGCGTCTCGAACCCACGCGCGTCCGAAGGGCTTGCGATTTTGGTGTACTCGTCCAACACGCGAAGCGCTTGGGTCGCGCGGCGAAATGCCGCGGTCACAACATCACCGACGTCGCAACGCTCGAGCTCGCGTTCCGTCTTGATCGTGCGACCAACGTCGGTAGCGGTGTTTCGAGCGCGATTGATATGTTGAAAACACGGAGCGCCAAGGATGCTCGCCAGCGCGTGCCTTAAATCCTTGACCCGAGCAGCCAGCGTGCCGTCACAAAGATCGAACCGGACGAACTCCTCGACGACGCGTAGCGCCTCGGCGGTTCGATTGGCGTTGGCGTCGAGGATTCTCGCGACAGCGGCATCCATGATAGCAGGCCCACAGCCGCACCAACCGGCGACTCCCACGCGGCGATTCAACGGTTCATCGCGGCTTGGTCAGCGACACCGCGATCGGCGGCTCATATCTTTTCCAGACGATGGCCGAGTTTTTCCTTCTTCGTGCGAAGGTACTTGATGTTGTCAGGAGTTGGCGTGATCTCGATCGGCAACTGCTCGACAACGTCCAAACCGTAGACGTTCAGCCGGTTTGTCTTCTTGGGATTGTTGGTGAGCACGCGAATCTTCGTCAGCCCCAGATCGCGACAAATCTGAGCACCCACGCCGTAATCACGCCGATCGACCGGCAGACCAAGCTGAACGTTGGCCTCCACCGTGTCCAGCCCCTCGTCCTGCAGTTTGTACGCCCTCAACTTGTTGTGCAATCCAATGCCGCGCCCCTCCTGACGCAAGTACACGATCAACCCTTCGCCTTCGCGCTGCACCAGATCCATCGCGGAGGCGAGTTGATCCCCGCAGTCGCATCGGCTCGACTCAAACACGTGGCCTGTCAAGCATTCTGACTCCACGCGGACCAGTATCGGCCTACTGATCGGGATCGCGTTGCCATTGCCATCGCGCCGGCCTATCTCGCCACAGTACAACGCCAAGTGCGGCTCGGGATCGACCGGAGAATGATACTCGGTCAACGTGAACGGTCCGTGGCGCGTCGGCAGCTTGATGGTCTCGCCTCGCTGCATGAACGACTCCCGCTGCATGCGGTATTCGACGATGGACGCGACGGTGTACATGTTGAGTTGATGCGTTTCGGCAAAGCGCGTGAGCTCCGGCACGCGCGACATCGTGCCGTCGTCGTTCATAATCTCAATCAACACCGCCGCGGGCTTGAGCCCTGCCAGACGACACAGATCTACCGACCCTTCCGTTTGCCCCGCCCGAACGAGTACGCCCCCGTCGACGGCCATCAACGGATTGATGTGCCCCGGGCGCGCGAGATCGTGCGGTTGGGTGTCGTCCGCAGTTGCAACTTCAATCGTCTTGGCCCGATCGTTGGCGGAGACGCCCGTTGTCACGCCGAAACGCGCATGGGCATCGACCGTCACCGTGAACGCCGTGCCGAACCGAGTTGTGTTTTCCGGCGTTTGCTTGTGCAGGTTGAGCGTCTCGCAGCGCTTCCGAGTCAACGGCAAGCACAAGACGCCCCGGCCTTGGGTCAACATGAAGTTGACCGCCTCGGGCGTGATGAATTGGGCGGCCATCACCAGGTCGCCCTCATTCTCCCGGTCTTCGTCGTCAACCAGGATGATCATCTTGCCGGCCCGCAGATCTTCGAAAGCCTGTGCGACAGGCTTGAACGGCGCGGAATCCATAACCTATGTCCTCAATGCGTTCGTTTCGTCACCTTCAAATCGCCTCTTCGGCGATTTTTCTTGCCAACGATTCTACCACAAACCCAACGTATCATGCCACACACACGCGATCGCCGTTTGTCCGCCGCGGCGGTCCACAAGTCCCAAGACGCGGCGGCATTCGGAGTGGTTCTGACGATCGTCGAAAGCACGTCGCCTACGGTGACGGTGTACGCTCAGCCCGAAGCTGCGCGAGCAAAAAATCCCTCAGATTCTGCGCGGAAAAGTCACGCGCGATCACGTCGTACGATCCGTCATGATGCACCACAACCCCGGCAGGAACGGATTGGACGCCGAACCGAGACATTCGAGCACGATTCGCCTGGTGAGACCAATCAAGTCGGCAGGTGACGAATTTGGAAAGCACGTCCCGCAAATCCGGCTCGTCGAGCATGTGCGCGACGCGTTCCGATCGATTCGAAACTTTGGAATGATAAAAGAGAAACAGGCTCTTGCCCGTTCGTTGCGAAACGAGGTTAGCTGCGTCGAAATCCGCAAACCAAATAACCGACGACGTTCGCCGCGGTGATTCACGCTTTTCCGTGCGCTGCGGAGAAGCCACCACAAACCGCACGATCCGATCGACCGCCGGCAGACCCGTGAGCGACCGATAGCGCCCGTCCGGCTCGACGATGATGATCGCAGGAAACTTCGTCACCCCGTATTTCTTCACGTGGCTGCGATTGGGCACGTGGTCCCAATCGAGGATGCAGTTGACGGACTCGGCGAAATAACGCGCGACGTCCGGCCGAGAGATCCGCCGTATCAATTCCGTCGATTCAGCGTTGACCCACCATTTATAGATGATGATCAGTCGGCGTCCCTGACGTTGGGCCGCCTCCACCGCCCGCTCGTAAATGTTGAAGTAATCGAACGTCGTGCCTCTCGGGATACGCGGGTTCACTTCCGGCGACAAGCCCGGCCCCTTCGCCGATTCCAGAAACGCGCGAACCTCCTGAGCGGAATGGACCCCCTTCAGCCGCTGGTACGTCCCGTCCGGATGGATCACGATCAAAGCGGGGGTGTCTCGGATACCGTACTGCGCGACGAAACTACGGTTCGGCGGATACGACGGAACAAGCAAGCACTGCACCATCCCGTTCGCGAGAGGTCGAACGCTCGGGCTTTCAACCGCATCCCGCAGCTTCCCGGAATTGACATCCAAGGGGTCCTTGTAGAAGACCAGCATGTCGCGCTCTTCACGTCGAGCAAGTCGGACCGCCTCGTCGTACGTGAAGTGCCAC
>CAYQFV010000150.1:0-11102 GCA_964416845.1 uncultured Phycisphaeraceae bacterium
CAAATACTACTGCGGACCGCCCGTATCGGGAGCAGCGCTGACGTACACCGTGCCTCGCTCCCCAATTCAGCCGCGTTTTCGATCCCCCTCGCCGTATCCGTGGTACTTCGATCAACTGGGGCAATGGTGGGCGCAGAACAACCTTCGCTGCATGCCGATCTACTGCTTCCTTCCGTCGGCAGAGCGAAGCACGCTCGTCCAGAGCGGCACGCTCACGACCGGTGACGACGGTGTCGCCGTCATGCGTATCGCCCCACCGGACAACGTCGACGACGCGCCGCAGTTTGCCCGGGGTTTTCGTTACATTGTGGAAGCAAACGTCACCGATTCTTCGCGCCGCACCATCACCGGGTCGGGAACCATCACGGTCACGCCCACGCCCTTCACCATCGACGTCAGGCCGCAGCGGCGGTTGTATCAACCCGGCGACACCGTCCAAATCGACGTTTCCGCAAAAGGGCCTAACGGAGAAAGCGTCTCGTTCAACGGGCATGTCCAAGTTCACACGTTGAAGACCGCCGATCTCACATCTGAAACCAAACCGAACGAACCGATCCTCGGTGAATTGATAGGCCAAGGCAACATCGGCGTAGCGGCAGTCGGCGGCGGCAGTTTTCGCATGGTGGCAGACTCCGAAGGCCCGATTCGCTTCACGGTCATCGCGTCCGATGACTCGGGCGACGACATTCAGGGCACCTGCGACGTCTGGGTCGCGCGGAGCGGCGGTCGCCGAAAACACGTCGCGTTTCGCGACGTGGAACTGGTGCTCGACCGCGACGTGTATGAAATCGGCGACACCATGCGCGTGCTGGTGCAATCGCGTTACGCCCAAAGCACCGTCTTGCTGACCATCGAAGCCGACGAACTGCTCGACCATCGAATCGTCAAACTCTCAAACGGCGGACAGGTTGTCGAGTTTCCGGTGCTTGAAAAGCACACTCCGAACATTTACCTCATCGCGACCATGGTTCACAACAACCGCGTTTTCGAGGACAAGCGAGCCGTCGTCGTTCCGCCGACCAAACAGTTTCTCAGCGTAACGATCGACGCCCCGTCAGAGACGTTTCGCCCCGGAGAGCACGCCGCGTTCACGCTCAAAACGATCGATTCCGACGACAAGCCCGTCGACGCCGAACTCGCCGTCATGATGGTCGATGCGAGTCTCTACGCCATCCAACCCGAGTTTCGCACCGCTATCCAGAAGCGCTTCTACGGAAAGATCCGTCCGCATCAGGTCACCACCAGCACCAGTTACGACTTTCTAACCGGCGACGGACCGGTGTCCTACCTTCGCGAAAGAGGTAGATTCGGCCAGCCCATGATCGCGTCCGCCATGCCCATGGCGGCTGACAGTCGGATGGCCAAGGCGTCGCCCTCCGCCGAGAACACCGCTGACTTCGCCGTCGCAGCCATTCGGCGCGACTTCCCCGATTCTGTGATCTGGCTGGGGCAACTCGACACCGGCGCCGACGGACAGGAGACCGTCGAACTGAACTTCCCCGATTCGCTGACAACCTGGAAGCTGATCGCCGTCGCAGTGGACGACGAAACGCGCGTCGGTGAGGCAAGCCGCGACCTCGTGGTGCGCAAAGACGTCATCGCTCGCTTGCAAACGCCGCGATTCCTGGTCGAAGGCGATCGATGCTCCATCACAGTCATCGCCCGCAACGATCTTCCGGTCGAGAAACGCGCCCGCGTATCACTCAGCGTCACCGGACCAGCCGCCATCGGAAACGCAACCGTCGACGGCCGAAAACTCGACTTCGTCAAACGCAACACGGTCGAAGTGTCGATCAAGGCAGGCCAAGAGATCGCCGTCGATTTTTCAGTATCAACCGTGCAGTCAGGCTTGGCGCGATTCGTGGGTACGGTGTCGACCGACGTCGCTGCCGACGCAATGGAATCCGCGATCAGCGTCAAGACGTTTGGCGCTCGTCAACTGTTCGCAGAATCCGGCGCCCTCCGCACCACCGACGACAGAACCACCGACGTGGTCGCCTTCGCATTGCCGTCCGACATGGATCGTCAAACCCCGATTCTCGAAGTCCATCTAAGCCCCACCATCGCCGGCGTCATGCTCGAAGCAATCCCCTACCTTCTCGACTATCCCTACGGTTGCACCGAGCAAACCATGAGCCGGTTCCTGCCCGCGGTCGTCACGCGACGGGCACTCGACACGCTCGGTGTGCAACTGAGCGACCTCGCCAAACGAGCCAACGCCGCCTACCACCCAAACGATGACCGACGCTGGCAATGGAACAACCACCCCGTCTTCAAGAGCAGCGTTCTCGACGACATCGTCGCCGTCGGACTGTCCCGCCTTGCGGAACTACAAACGCCAGCCGGCGGTTGGGGATGGTTTCAGGAGGGAAGATCAGACCCGTACATGTCAGCCTACGTGGTGTACGGATTGGCTGAAGCAGCCGCCGCGGACGTATCGGTAGACAAGACGATGCTCACCCGCGGCATCACGTATCTGAAGAAGGAGATCACCGCACCACCCGACCCGACGCGCAACCGGCGAGGCGCGTCCGAACCCAACACGCGCATGTGGATGGTCTACGCCCTCAGCGTGGCCGACCCCCAAGCACTCGCCGCGCCCGTCCTTCAAACAACCATCGACACCATCTACGCGCGACGAGACGATCTAACGGACTACGGGCGGGCCATGCTGGCGATCGTTCTGCAGCGAACCGACCGCCGTCAACAAGCGAGCATCGTGGTCGACAATTTCGAGAACACCGTCCGCTTCGATCCGAAGACCAAAACAGCAAGTTGGGGGCCGTCGTCAGGATATCGACGATGGTATCAAAACGGTTTGGAAACGACGGCGATGGTCCTGCGAGCGCTCATGGTCACCAGACCGGACCATCCCTACATCGATCAGGCGGTCAACTGGCTGGTTCGACATCGCGAGGGAGCGCGATGGCGGTCGACCAAGGACACTGCGTTTGCCGTCTACGCCCTCGCCGACTATCTCGAACAATCCGGAGAGCTGGCAGCCGACATGCGCGTGACTGTCACGCTGGACAACAACGTCACCCGGTCGTTTCAGATCACCCCGGACAACGTGTTAACGTTCGACGCCCGAATGATCTTCGCGCCCGAGCATCTGACCGCCGGCAAGCACACCGTTCGCATCGATAAGACCGGAACCGGCAGCATCTACTACTCGGTCTACGCGGACTACTTCACCAAGCAAGACCCGATCATCGCAATGGGCTCGGATCTACTCGTCACGAGGCGATACTGGAAGCTGACGCCAAAAGAGGTCGACCGCACAAGATCGGTCTGGGACTCTGCTTCGTCGCGGTACGTCGATGAAACGTATCGGGCGGTGGATTACGATCGGCAGCCCGTTGCCACAATCGATCCGATTCACACCGGCGATCTTATGGACGTGGAACTGACAATCGACGCCCGCAACAATTTTGAATACGTGATGATCGAAGACCCCAAGCTGGCCGGCTGCGAACCGGTGTCGGTCCGTAGCGGCCCACAATACAACCAAGGCGGTTACGCGAACGTCGAGTTTCGCGACACCCACGTCGCGTTCTTCGCCAACTGGCTGGCCCAGGGTCAACGCACGCTGACCTATCGCGTCCGCTGCGAAACCCCCGGGGCGTTCTTCGTGCTCCCAACCCAAATCGACGCGATGTACTCGCCGTACGCACGCGCAAGCAGCGCCAGCGACCGGCTACGGATCAACCCATAGCGTTTGGGGACGCGATGATTCTTGTGGTTCAACATGCTTGGGACGCGGCGACTACGCCTGAAGATCGAGATGCACGTCGCCGTCTTCGTCGCTGACGATCGCCGAATCGTCGCCCTCTTGAGCTTCGTCGGCCTCGGGGCTGTGCTCCCCGTCTTCGTCTGACCGCCCCTGTCCGCCAGCCCCTTCAGCATCGGTGAACACGCGCGAGTCGTTGTCATCCGTCTCGATCGTGTTGCCGGCTTCATCAATCGCGTTGGCGTTTTTAGCGCGTGCGCGGACTTGATCCGCCCGGCGAGCGTCGCGAGCACGGGTAACCTCCGCCTGTTGATAGCCGGCCTGAGCGCCGGAGGCGGCGATGGGAGGAATGTCGGACATCAGGCGGCTCCGCGAGCGAGCGCGCCTCTCTACGCCACAGCGCGCTATTCCAAGAGACTATCGGACGAGTCGAGAACAATAATCCAGTCGAAACACGTTGCATTCCATTGTCGAGACGACGCGTGCCACCGCCGTCATCACGTTCGGCAGTGACTCTCACGATCGTCGCCTCAAGAGGAATGCCGCGCGCGACCCACTGAGGCATGCCGTGACCACTTATTCGACGACGAGCAACATTGCCGAACAGTGGAATATCGCCGCGCAAGTGCTTATAATGTTCCGAGTTCGGGTCCACCATCTTCACAAGTGACATACGCCGAAGGGGACAAGTGCAATGCTGCGAGCGCACGCGTTACTCTCAACGATCATCGCGTGCGCCGTGCTCGCGGCTACACAGAGCAGCGCGCAAACGATCTCGGTCGATTTGGTTGCGGAATTCGGCGATCCGGTTCCCGACAGCGCGACGCTGATGCGCGGTTTTGACTTGCCCGCAATCGACGCAAACGGACGCGTCGTCTTTCGAGGCAACGTCGGCCAAATCACCCCCTCGTACCTCATCTTCCAAACCGTCGGCCTCAGTTCCCAAGTCATTCGCATGCCGGACATCGCGCCCGGCTTTACCAACGACCAAGGCGACCCCCTGTTCTTTCTTCCCTTCTCCAGCAATCCACTCATGAACCCCGCCGGCACATTGGCATTCACATCAGCGATCCGCGATGAATCAGGATCCGCCAGCGTAAGTTCCGTCCTGTTCACGGGCACGGATGTGAGCAACCTCAGCCACATAGCCCGTTCCGACACGTTTGACTTGCCCGGCCTGTCCGAGTTCGTCTCTGCCGACATCTCTGCATTCGCCCTGAATAACTCCGGAACAGCCGCGTTCATCACCAGTGCGTTCGGTGCAGAGCCGGGCTTGCATGCCCTTTTCCGTACCGAGGGAGGAAGCGCAGCGACCCGCATCGCGATCGAGGGCGAACAAGCACCCGACACTCCCGCCGGCTCGCTGTTCTCCGTCTTCTGGCAGGACAGCCTGGTGATCAACGTTCGTGGTGATGTTGCATTTCGCGGCACACTCCGACAGGGCGCCGGCGGCGTCACATTCAGCAACGACGAAGGAATCTGGTGCTACTGCGACGGCGTGCTGAAACTCGTAGCACGCAAGGGCGATGTCGCTCCGGGGGGAGCGTTCGCCAACCCGTTCAAGGGGTTCCTCGACAAGACGGCGATCAGCCCCACGGGCGAAGTAGCGTTCCAAGGACGACTTGGCAATTCATTCAGCCCCTCGGGCATTTGGCGAGGGACCAATCCCGCCGACCTGCGCGATGCGGCGGTCAGCGGAGTCCAAAAACCGACATCGCTTGGATTCACCGAGAATCTGTTCGGCTTTTCCGGACCGGTCTTCGCATCGAGTTCCGAATTACTGTTCTCAGCCAACGGCCTGGCGACGACGGACGCCATCTGGAAGGAAGTCGGCGGCGTGTTGCAGCCGATCGTCAGGGGCGACATTTTCCTGAGCGATGGCACGTTTATCCCCGGCGATGTCGCCCCCGGAACGGTCGGCGTTTTCTTCGACTTCGGCAAATTCGCCGTCAGTCCCAGTGGCAAGGTGGTGTTCACCGGAAACTACACCGGTTCCGGCTGGAGCACACCGCGCGGCATCTGGGCGCAGGATGCCGACGGGGTCCTTCAAGACGTTTTGCAACCGGGTGACGTCTTGCTGACCCAGCGAGGCCTGCGCACCATCGCCGACGCCGCGTTCCTGGACGGACCGGGACCGGTCAGCGGCAAGAGCACCGGCTTCAGCGACGGTTTCGAAGTAGCCCTGTTGGCCACATTCGATTCCAACCTGACGGCCATCATCCGCGCACCGGTCGGCAATATCCCGCCGCCCGGCAACCTCTATTCTTGGAGCGGCGCGGCGGGCGACGACAACTGGGACACCAACAACGCGGGGACAACCAACTGGATCGACACCCGCGGCCTGCCCCGCACTGCCCCCGGAAGCACGGGTCTCGAACTCGTTACCATCCGGGATAGCGTTCCCGCGACGGGTGTCGTTCTCGACCAGCGGGTCGTGTCAATCGGGTCGCTGACCGCCGAGGGCAGCCTGACAGTCGCTCAGCCGCTAACGCTCGCGCAGAATTCAAGCATCGAATCACTTCAAATGGAGGCAGGGTTCCCGTTGGGTACCACGGGAAATGAACTGATCACGACCGCCGGGCAACTCACGCTCTCCGGCGACGGCGCTTGGCGTTCGGGATGGATCGACGCGACAACGGGCAGCGTCTTGAATCAAGGAACGTTCACGATCGACGGGATGGTCTCGCCCGCCCCAACCAGCGGAATGCCGCCCCCGAGAAGGATTCTCGGCAAGAACACGAACATTGCGAACACGCTCCAGAAAGACAACGTCGATCTCGACAACGCGACGATCGAAAACTTGACGGGTGGGACATGGAAACTCGTCAAAGGCAACGTTACCGTCGGCCTGGGCGGCGGAGCTTTCAACAACACCGGATCACTCATCAAACCGGAATCGGTTGAAACAGCCGACTCCGCGATAGACGCGTTCTATAGCGCCGGTCCCATGAGTCACACCGACATCGACGCTGGAAAGCTCGTCCTGCGCGGCGGTGCGGAGTTCATGGGCGGTGCCGAAATCCTCCTGAACACGTCTCGAACGCAAGGACTGAACCTCGCAACCACCTCGGAATTGGAATTAGCGGCGGCAGGTGCAGTCAATCGAACCTACCAATTCAAAGCGGGAAAGACAACGTTCAACGTAGCAGGCGGATTCGTCCACACGGGCGACGGCATCTTGCGCGTATCTTCGGGCGCGACGCTGAGCGTGTTGAGTAACAGCGTTCTGGAGTTGAATTCTGCCAGACTCTTTCTAGACGGTGGCGACATCGTCGGGTCTGGCAAGATAACGGTGAACAACGAATTCATGGAATGGCGGAGCGGAACCATAGGCCGATCCGACCTGGGACCCGGTTCTGCACAGATCGTCTTCAACCGTGGGAATCTGAATATCCCGGTTGGCGCTGCGAGAACGCTCGCCGGCACGCTCACGCTGGCGTCGCCCACGAGCTCCACCTTCCAAAATGCCGATCTGATACTCGACGGCGGGAAGGTCCTCGTGCAGAAGGGCGCATGGTTCATCTCAGAAGACTCGGACATTCAGGCCAATGTTGGAGGCCGCTTCGACCTCATCCCCGACAAATCGTTCCCCACCTTGCGAGTCGACGTGAACACCGTGTCCGATTTTTCGGCGTCTCTAAACAACAGGGGGACTGTTCAGATTCGTTCCGGACGACTTCGCCTGACCGGTCCAATCGAGCAGGTGACCGGCAATGTGCTCACGGGCGGGACGTGGCGAATTCAAGAAGGTGGCGCTGCACCATCTCCGCCCATCCTCGACATGCCGAACCACACGATCACCACCATTGGCGAAGCAGCCACCGTAATCCTCGGCGGCCGTGGTAGCTTCCCACAACTGCAGGTCACCACCATCGACGGGAAACTCGATCTTCGAACCGGAGCAGCACTACAGACTGGGAGTTTGACCAATAATGGTGAGCTCACCGTCTTTGGCAATGGCGCGAGGTTGACGGTCATCGCGACTCTCACAAATCTTGGCTTGTTTCGGATCAGCAATGGCGCCGCTGCCGAGTTGGCCAGACTTGAAAGTCGCCCCGGCTCGATTAACGTCATTCACGGCTCACTGACCGCACAGGTTCTGAGATTGCTCGGTGGCACGTTCTCGGGCAACGGTACCATCAACGGCCAATTGCTGGAAAACATCGTCGGACACCTCGCCCCAGGGCAATCCCCCGGAACCTTGACGGTCAACGCCGACTATGTTCAAGCTTCCACGGCTGCGCTCAATATCGAGTTGGGCGGCCTCATCCCCGGCGTCGGGCACGATCAACTGACGATCAATGGAAGTGTCACGTTGGCAGGAGAACTTCGTCTCATTCCTGTGAAGGGATTCCTCCCGCTGGTCGGTCAGGCGTATGAAATCCTTACGGTGACCGGCGGCACGCTGACGGGCGAGTTTGAGACGATCGTCGGTCCGGGTGAGTACGCCGTAGCCTACTCGTCGGGCAGCGTCACGGTCACCGTCCTCGCCATGCCCGGCGATTCGGATGGGGACAACGACCTTGATCTATTCGACCATCGCGACCTGATCGCGTGCGCATCCGTCCCCGGGGTCGCTCCCGGCCCGGGATGCAGCGTCTTCGACATGAACGCGGACGATTCGATTGACCTGCTCGACTGGTGCGCCTTCCAAACGGTCTTCACCGGCCCCGGCCCTTAACCCGTTGGTATTCATCGTGCGTTGAAGGTCGAAACGCTCGCGATGTGTTCGCAAGCCACTGCCTCACCTTCGGCCCCGCGATGGCGATCCGGATTCGCAAGAACGGACCGAGCGATCAGATGGCTTTTCGGCGGGTGTGGAGCTGCCCTTTGAGACGTGCGAGGATGGCTGAGTGCATCTGGCTGACGCGACTTTCGGAAAGATCAAGCGTCATGCCGATTTCCTTCATCGTCATCTGCTCATAATAGTACAGAATCAGGATGAGGCGTTCGGCCCGCGATAGACCTCGGGTCACCAAGTCACGGAGATCGCGCTTTTCCGCCTCCTCGAGCGGATCCATGCCGCGGCGGTCGACCAGCACGTCGATCTCTCGAACCTCGCGGCTCGAATCCGTCTCGTACTGCTTGCGAGAGAGAGACACCTGCATGACCGCTTTCGAATCCCGAATCAGGCGGTCGAATTCGTCGCGCGGCATTTTCATATGGTCGGACAATTCCTCGATGGTCGGCGATCGGCCCATCTGAGCTTGCAGCGAGCGCGTCGCTTGTTCCAGGCGATGGGCGCGGCTGCGAACCAGACGCGGCACCCAGTCCATCGAACGAAGCTCGTCGAGAATCGCTCCGCGGATACGCGGCGCGCAGTAGGTTTCAAACTTCACCCCACGCGACATGTCAAACGAATCAATCGCGTCCACCAGCCCAAAGACACCGGCTGACATCAGGTCCTGCACTTCCACCTCGTCGGGAAGCTTGGCGCCGATGCGCTCGGCGTTGTACTTGACGAGGTAGAGATAGTTGACCAGCAACCGGTTACGCAACTCGCCCGTGGCGGTCGTCTTGTACTCCAGCCAGACGGCTTTGATGTCTTCACTCGCCTTCGTCGTTTGCATTCGATTCGCTCCCTGCCCGAGGCGACTGCCTGCCCCCTGCGATTCACTCGCATGGACAACAGCACGTCGCCGGCCCGCTCACGTCGGGTCCCACACGTCCCCGGATCGATTCACGTACCCATCGGCTCGGCTTCGCCCTCGGTAGATTTAATTTGCTCCTCGTTCGATTCTTCGTCGTCAGGCTCCGTTTCTTCGGACCCAAAAACCGACTTTTCCCGCTCGCGGATATGTTCCCGGACCACCAGCTCGCCGGCCCAACCAAGCACAAGCCCGATAAGGCAGAAAACCAGCATCGCCCAAAGCGCACGTGACAGCGTCACCGTTACCGGATTGTGCACCCACAACCCCGACAGGATGGTCGTGGAAAAAGCCAACAACCCGAGCGCCGCGCCAACAGCACGGGGTGCCATCTCGTGTCACTCCCTTGATCGTCGGAGTTCTAGCGATTGAAAAAACGAGGGACGTGAACCGCGCGACGCGCGGCGAACGAGTTCAGAATCCATTCTCGGTCTGTATCCCACCGTCGATTCAAGTCGCTAACCTCCATGTCAGCGACCGGCAGTCCGCCACCGTGCGGACTACGCGAACAACCCGGCGAATCGAGACAACAATCCGCCTGGTTGTGGCGCCGACGAACATGACCGCACCAAACGGGCGGCCAAGGCCGTCATGCACAAACTCGACGGACAACGCGGAAAACGCACCACGAAGGGGCTCTGTGCCCGTACCGCCGATTCAACATGACTATCATGTAGGACGTATCCACCGTCCGCAAGCTTAAAATGCAAGAATCTTTCAGTCACCGCAGCCGCACGCTGATACACCGCGAGCGCTTCCGACCGACATTGAACCATGTTCACAACGAACAATATCAACCCGTGATATTTTTTCTGAGTGAGGACCTTAACCATTGCATAAGCGTCAGTTAACGCAGTCGGTTCGGGAGTACTCACAACGATCACAATGTCGGCCCTCTCCGCGAACGTCAGCACGTTGGCAGAGACGCCCGCGCCGCAATCGTAGATCAAAAAATCGGAAGATTTTTCCAACGATTGAATGTCACTCGCCAGTCTCTGACGACCCATCGCATCCACATTCGCCAGCGCATCGACACCCGAACCACCCGCCACCAGACGAACGTTCAACGGTGTATCCACGGCGACCTCGTCGATGGTGCGTTCGCCCGTCACGACGTGCGACAGGTTGAAACGCGGCTGAACGTTGAGCAGCACGTCCACATCCGCCACGCCGACATCCAAGTCGACCAACGTCACGCGCCGTCGCCAGCTAGCGAGACAAGCTGCCAGATTCACCGCGATGTTGGTCTTACCAACGCCCCCCTTGCCGCTCGTTATCGCGAGGGAAACACCGCCCGCGCCGCGATTACACGCCAACTGTCGCAGCCCTTCAGCCTGATCCGTGGACGATGTCGCCGATCGTGCGATTTGGATGCCTACGCTCCTTTGACCTGGTCGATCGCAGCCGTCGTCGCAACGCCGGCGCTCGGGGTAGGTCCCGCCAACCCAACGATCAAATCAGCCAGTCGCCCGCCGCGACCAATCTCGATATCGTCGGGAACACTCTGGCCTGTGGTGACGTACGAAAGCTCCGCCTTCGCCTTGGCCAGACAGCTCAGAATGACGCCAAACCCCACCGCTTCGTCCAGCTTCGTGAATATCACGCGGTTCACGCCGAGGCAGTCAAACTTGTCCATAATGCCCTGAAGCACCGGCAAGCTCGCCGTCGTGGGCAAGACCAGATGCACCTCATCGGGCTTTGCACAGCCGATCAGCCGTTTGATG
>CAYQFV010000151.1:0-10876 GCA_964416845.1 uncultured Phycisphaeraceae bacterium
CCACCAACACCCCAACCCCCATCACCCGACCCCAAACCGCGCAATGTCCAAGCCGACTGTCATACATCAAGAACATTCCTCGTCGGATAGAACGTCAGCCGGAATGGTCCTCGGTCGAACCACAGAACCGACACAAGTCCGCACTCGGTCATGGCGAATCGAAATCAAAGGCCCACCTTCATCAAGTGTATGCAAGTCCAAAGCGTCATGTAAAGAATACCCGTGACCATGCCGCGTCGGGGCGGTTTTTGTGCAATTGAAGGCCCTATCGAACGACTCCGAACTCCGGTGTACCGACTGCCGTCAGCTGTGCGGTCGTGGCAAATGCCACAGTATTCAAGCGCCGCTTGCCGCCGCCAGTCCCCATCGTCCACCGTATACAGCCGTCAGACGGCCATCACGACTGCTTGCGAGCCCGATATCAGGCCTGGCTGTGCAGGTTGGTCGCATGTCGATGATTGTCGCGGCGCGGTCACAGGGCACTCATCTGGAACGCCTCCTGCACGGTCACAAGGCAACTAGGGAGTGCGTGATATTCGGGCTTGTTCTTTTGGCAGGTGAATCCATGACAACCACGCGATCACTCTTTCGAATCGTCGGATCACTATGGTTCGCCGCGGTCTTGCTGATGCTCTGCCTGGTCGCCTTGGCATCCGCGACCGTGTACGAATCGATGTACGGAACGGATCGCGCACTTCGTGAATTCTACCACTCGAGGGCGTTCGAAACGTTGCTGGCGTTGCTTGCCGTCAACGTGCTAGCCGCGATGATCGCCCGGTTTCCGTTTTCCAAACGGCAGATCGGATTCGTTCTGACGCACCTCGCCATTCTCATCACGTTGGGCGGGGCGCTCATCACAAATCAGTACGGAGTGGACGGTCAGGTCGGCATCCGTCAGGGCGAAACGGTGAGCGAGTTCTCCGGCAATCAAGAAACGCTCGTGCTGCTCAACCGCCGCAACAACGAACGTCACGTTTTGGAGCTCAGCGCGGACATCTTCGGCGGTTTTGAGGCTGCCAGCAGTGCCCAACTTGCCAGCGACCAGTTCGACACGCTCGGCATCACGGTCGATCAGTATCTTCCGGACAGCAAAATCACCCAGGAGGTCGCGAACGGTGAATCCGGCGGACAGGTCGCAGTCGAGCTTTCCGTCGGTGCAGGAGGCGGGGCATCGACATGGCTTTTCGCCGATCAAGCAACCGTTATCAACGGCATGAAGGTAGGCTTTCGGAAGATTCAGTCATTGGACGACGTGCAGAACGCGGCGAACGCCACCGACTCGGAGGGCGACGACGGAATCGTTCGCATCACTTACAAGGAGCAAACCTACGACCTGCCCCTGCGCGACTGTCTCGCGAGCGATGTTCCCATCGCCGACACCGGGTACTCCGTACGCGTCCTGCGATACCTGCCCCACGCAACCGTCGGCCCGGACAACAGCCTCGTCAACCTGTCCGACGACAAGGTCAATCCAGCGATCGAAGCCGTCGTCGCCGGTCCGGAAGGACGCGAAAAACGCTTGGCATTCTCCAAGTTTCCAGACTTCTCCTCCATGCACAAGCCGACGAAGATCGAAGGCGTGACCGTCACCTTCGTCGCACCCGCACAGGACGCGCCCGCACCGCCGCCGGTGGAAATCCTGACCACTCCGGACAGCGCGATGTTCGTACGATTTGCGAACGCTGCTCCCGAATCCGCCATCCACAAGATTGCCGTCGACCAAATACTCGACGTTCCCTCGTCGAACGTGCGCTTGACCCTCCTGCGCCGATTCGAGCACGCCCGTCGTGAACGCATCGCCGCGCCGATCTCACCAAGGGCAAAGAACCGGGATTCTGCTGTTCACGTTCAACTGGCTTCCGGCAAGCGATCAAGCGGTGTCTGGCTGCAAAAGTACCACCCGCGCACCGTCACCCTCGGCGACGATTCATACCAACTCATCTACGCCACCAAGCAGGTCCCGCTCGGTTTTGGTCTAACACTCGACAAGTTTCGCATCGGACACTACCCCGGTGGTGGCATGCCTCGAACGTTTGAAAGCACCGTCACCATCAACGACGCACTACACCCCGGCCAACAAACCCGAATCATCAGCATGAACCGCCCCACCAGCTATGCCGGGTGGACGCTGTACCAATCGAGCTACCGGCTCGATGGCGACAAGCCGATCAGCTATCTCAGCGTCGCCCGGGACCCCGGGCAGTGGGTCGTCTTCGCTGGATACGGGATGATGGTTCTCGGCATGTGCTGGGTGCTCGCGATACGCATCGCGGACCATCGGCGTTCATTGCAGGTGCACAGCGCCTCGGCCGACGAAACGCACGCGTCTCGCGATAACCTGCCGACCACCGGGAACGACAGTCACGACGGTTCGCGCGCTGCTCGCCGCAAACGTCGCCGCAAGCAGCATGGAACGAACCAGGGCGTCAAATCACCGGAAGAAGTCAGCCGCCACTAATCGGATGAACGTGTCATGTTTCAGCTAGCTCGATACATCGCCGTCATGACCCTGGGAGCGTCGTCCGTCTTTGCGGCGACGATCCCCGACGACCTCGACCTCTCCGTTGTCCGGGCGATCCCCTCGCAGCACGACGGTCGCTGGCCGCCGCTGGACACCGTCGCACGAGACGTCGTCGAATCGGTTACCGGAGACTCGTTCTTCGAGGGGCACGATCCGGTGGCCGTCCTGCTCGCATGGACGTTTCAGCCGGAGGTGTGGTCGCGCGAACCCCTGATCCGACTGGCCAACAGCGAACTGCGTCGCGAACTTCAGCTTCCCCAGGATCGAACAGCCTTCTCCTACGCAGACCTCATCAACCATCGCCCGCTGCGTTTGCTCATCGAACAACTCTCGCAGATGGAAGAGGGTAAGAAGCCCGACCCGCTCCAATCCAAGGTCGGGAAAATCAACGGCAAGCTCGCGACACTCCAACGCATTTTCGCCGGCCGGGTCATCAAGATGATTCCCAACGCCACCGACCCGATCGGCATGTGGAAAACCTTTCCAATGTCCGACCGGCACGACGCGGGCGAGCACTCTGCGGCAGCCCCCGCGTGGTTCACCATGAAACGAGCCTTCGTCGCGAACGATCCGCAGGCGTTCGCCAAAGCCTCGATCACGCTGCGGGACACACTCAACAAGCTGCCCACCGCCTTTCGCCCCGACCGGGCGTTGATCGACGTTGAACTGAAATACAACCGGGTGCACCCATTCCGTATCGCGTGGCAGGTGATGTTGGTTGGTGCGATCCTGTTCGCCCTCGCGACGATGGTCCGCCGCCGGTGGTTCGATGCGATCGCGATGGTCGCCATGCTGGCAGGCTTCGGACTGCTCACCTACGGACTTTCGCTTCGATGGACCATCGCTGGGCGCATCCCCGCATCCAACATGTTCGAATCGCTGCTGTTCCTCAGTTGGGGAATGGGCGCATTCGCCATCGTTTCCATATTGATCTTCAGGCAACGCATGGTGCCTCTCACCGCTGCCGTTATGGGCGCCCTGTCGCTCATTCTGGCCGATTGCTTGCCGCTCAACCATTTCATCCGACCCATTCCGCCCGTCCTGGCTGACACCGTCTGGATGTCCATTCACGTGCCCGTCATCATGGTCTCCTACTCGGTGCTGGCGCTCGGCGTGCTCATCGCTCACGTGCAGTTGTTCGTCATGGCTGCCGTACCCAACCGGAAGCGACTGATTCATTCCGTCGACCTTCTGCACTACTGGTACATCCACGTCGGATCGATTCTTCTGCTCGCCGGTATCATGACCGGCAGCATGTGGGCAGCCTCGTCATGGGGACGATACTGGGGATGGGATCCGAAGGAGGTCTGGTCGCTGGTCGCGCTTCTAGCCTACCTGACGATTCTCCACGTGCGTATCGACCACGAGAAGATACCCCGCTGGGCCTACGCGCTGGCAGCGGTGGCCGGCGCGTGTGTCTTCACCATCGTAACGATCAAACTTGCCCCGCTGTCGGGCGGCAAGATTCTGGCGATCGCCGGTGCTGCCGTCGGAACCGTCGTCTTCGTCACGGTCCCCGGCATGCTGGGGACGGCCCTCAAGAGCGTCGTCGCCTTCTGGATGATCATCATGACGTACGTCGGCGTGAACTACGTCTTGGGCATGGGTTTGCACAGTTACGGTTTTGGAACCGGAGCGGTGGCCCACTACATGTTCCTCATGGGCGGCATCGATCTGGGACTGG
This sequence comes from uncultured Phycisphaeraceae bacterium, assembly GCA_964416845.1. Classification (GTDB taxonomy): domain Bacteria; phylum Planctomycetota; class Phycisphaerae; order UBA1845; family UBA1845; genus CAYQFV01. Next base: position 4,206 of record CAYQFV010000151.1, read on the forward strand.
TCGCACTGTGCGCCCTGATCTACACCCTGCAACGTACAACCACAACCGACCACCGCAGCCAAGCCGTGACCATCGCACCAGCCACCTGATTCGCTGGTGCTACGCCCTCCCGAGCGTTTATCATCGCGTGACCCATGTCCAAGAGAGCATGGGTCACGCGCCGAAATCCCCACGTCTCGGTATTGTGGGCGGAGGGCTCTTGATGGATGATCGAGGAAGGATGAAAGAGTACCCGAACCCCCGGCTTCCTCCCCTCCAAAGGAGAAGAGAAAGGACAAATGGCACCTGGAACTCTCATAACAACTGGTACATAAACCGGGGGCAGGTCAATTTGCTCCGGACTGTGTCGTTTCCGTTTCATAGTCGAGTCCTTCCTGCCCCACGCCGGGGGCCAATGGACTCTCATAACACCCGGATCAGCTTTGGGGGAGCAGGCCAGCAGAACGTGAACATAGAAGGCCGTGACGATCTCGCGGAATTCTTGGTCAGTTGTCACCGTTGTCGCGTCCAACGTGAACGTCGCGCGGGCCGTATCGATGGGGAGGGCGATTGTCTGCGACTCGCTATGTTCTCGCTTCACGGTCTTGCTCTCGAGTCAGAACGGTTTACGAATGCAGTGATTGCTCTCATCCCCTCATGCCAGAGGATTCTCCGTTTCCCTCCCGCCAAACACCTCGTAGAGCAATGGTAAGACGAACAACGTCAAGACCGTCGATGTCACGATACCCCCGATGACGACCGTTGCCAGGGGACGCTGTACCTCGGCACCGACGCCGGTCGAAATGGCCATGGGCAAGAAACCGACAGCGTCGGTGACCGCAGTAGCTAGTACCGGGCGAAGACGTTGCCTTGCCGCTGTCGTCACAGCTTCATGCAAACTCGCGCCGGGTTTTCTCAGCGGTCTGATCGCGGAAACCAGTATCTGGCCATTGAGAACCGCGATACCACCGAGAACGATGAACCCTACGGCGGCGCTCACACTGAACGGGAGCCCTGCAAACTGCAAGGCCAGGACCGCGCCGACCATCGCAAACGGAATGCCCGTATAGATGAGCAGCACATCCCGAAGGCTCTTGAGACTGAAGAACAGCAGGAAGAACACGAGAATCAGCGTGAGCGGGACGAGGATGCTCAAGCGAAGTCTTGCACGTTCCAGATTCTCGAACTGCCCGCCCCAGTTGATGACGTAGCCCTCGGGCAGAGAAACCTCCTTGTCGATTCGTGCTTTCGCCTCCGCGACAAAGGACGTCGTGTCTCTTCCAACAACATTACACTGCACTCGAATCAGGCGGCGACTCCATTCACGATTGATCGTGGAAGCCCCTTCCGTGTCTTCAATCTGGGCTAGTTCGCTGAGTGGCACGCGCGGCCCGATCTTCGTCGGAATAAGCGCTCGGGCAAGCAGTTCGCTGTCCGCCCGGTATTCATCAGGAAGACGCACCACAAGCGGAAACTTCCGTTGCCCTTCAAAGATTTCCCCGACACGTCGATTACCGATGGTCTCCACGAAATCGAGCACGTTACGCGCGGGAATCCCGTATCGGGCGATTTTCTTCCGATCCACCCGGATTCGTAGCGTCGGCTGTCCTGTCACCTGATCCACGGCAATATCCGAAGCCCCATCAATATCCACGAGGATATCCTGAACAAGATTGCTCAGACGGATGAGTTCGTCGAAGTCATCACCGTAAATCTTGATGCCGAGGTCGGAGCGGATGCCCGAGATCATTTCGTTGATGCGCATCTCAATGGGCTGCGTGAACACCTGATTCAAGCCGGGTAGATCTGCAAGCTCCTGCTGCATGAGTGCGCTTAGCTCGGCCTGCGTAGCCGCGTGTGTCCAGTCATCACGTGGTTTGAGTGAGATGAAGATATCGGTTAGCTCAATCCCCATCGGGTCCGTCGCGACTTCCGCCGTTCCGATGCGACTCCACACATCGCGGATTTCATCCGGGAACTTCTCAAGCAGCAGACGTTCAATGCGAGAATTGTAGGCAACTGATTCGTCGATCGCGACACCGGCGAGTCGTATCGTATTGATGACCATGGAACCTTCGCTCAGACGCGGAATGAACTCGCCACCGAGGCGCAAGGCCGAAAGACCGGTCGCCACGAGTAGAACGGCCACGGCGGGCAGAACGATGACCCGTAACCGCAAAGCCCAATTGAGTAGCAATCCGTAGACCGAGACCAGGGCACGCCCAACGAGACCAGCGTTTTCGCTCACCTTTCGGGGCAGGAAATAGTAGCTCAGGATGGGCGAGAGCGTAACGGAAACGATGAGCGCCCCCATCAACGCGAAGATAAAGGTCCACGCCATGGGTCGAAACATTTTGCCCTCGATGCCCTCAAGCATAAGGATCGGGAAAAACACGACCATGATGATACTCAAGCCGAACACGGTTGGCCGAACGACCTGCTTGCTGGAATCGATGATGCACTGCAGACGCTCACCTCGCTCCAGGGGACGACCAAGTTCGGATTGACGTTCGGCGAGAATGCGGAGGTTCGCTTCTGTCATCACTACTGAGCCGTCCACAATCACGCCGAAGTCGATGGCTCCGAGACTCAAGAGGCTGGCGGCAATGCCGAACTCGTACATCCCCAGCACCGCAAACAGCATGGCGATCGGGATTGAAATCGCGACGAGCAGGCCCGCGCGGATGTTGCCGAGCAGGATCAAGAGCACCACGATCACAAGCACAGCCCCGGCCAACAGGTTGTGCTCGACGGTACCGATGACCTCATGCACAAGTTCGGTTCGGTCGTAGACGATTTCGACAATGAGGTCATCCGGGAGAGACTTCTTGACGCCTTCGAGTCGCTTCTTGAGCAGTTCTGTCACGACTTTGCTGTTCTCGCCCATCAGCATAAACCCCAGACCGAGTACAGCTTCGCCGCGACCTTGCGCGGTTACCGCGCCACGGCGAATCTCGTGTCCAATGGCAACTGTCGCAATGTCTTTAATGAACAGTGGGGTTCCGTCGTAGGAAGCGAGAACGATGTTCTCGATTTCTTCGACGCTGGTAACCCGCCCGATGCCATGAACGAGTCTCGACTCGCCGCCCGACACAACCTGTCCACCGCCGACGTTGTGGTTGTTCTCTTCGAGCGTCTCAAACACGTCGTCAAGCGTCAGGTTGTATTTCAGGAGCGCTTCGGGCGACACGATGACGTGGAATTGCTTTTCGTTGCCACCCCAGGAGTTCACCTCGGCAACACCGGGAACTTTCCTCAGCTCCGGCTTGATGACCCAATCGTGAATCGTGCGCAGGTCTTCGAGCGTCCGATTCGGATCTTCCGAGCGAACGATATAGTGGAAGATTTCCCCTAAGCCGGTAGCCATCGGCCCAAGCTCCGGCCTGCCGATGCCGTCGGGAAGTTCCACGCCGGCAAGGCGTTCCGACACATATTGTCGCGCGTCGGTAATGGTGGATGAGTCATCAAAAATCGCTACGACCTGCGATAGCCCAAACTTCGATACAGAGCGAACGTCTGCAAGCCCCGGCAAACCCCCGATTGAAAGCTCGACGGGTAGCGTAATCTGCTGCTCGATCTCCTCCGGGTTCAGAGCCGGGGCGACGGTGTTGATCTGCACCTGCACCGGTGTCGTATCGGGAAAGGCGTCCACCGGAATGTGTACGAGCGTCCACCCGCCAAGCCCAATCCCGAGTACAAAGAGAAGTAGTACGAGCAGGTGGTTCTTGAGCGCGAATTCTACAAGACGGTTCAACATAAGGGCGGCTCCGCTTAGTCGTCCACGCAGCCAGCGCCGAGACGCGACTTGAGGAACTCAGATTTCATAATGAATCCACCCGAAACGACAATCTCATCGGTAGCGAGAATGCCCGCGAGGATTTCGACCGAATGAGAATCGCTGGCACCCACCGTAACACGCCGCAGATCGAACAAGTCCGCGTCCTCTTTGACAAAGACATACGGTTGCCCCTGAAATCGTTGCAACGCGGATGATGGCAGGCGGAGCATGCTGACCGGTTTGTCGAGGACCACCTTGACCGTACCGAACATGGCACTCTTCAGTCTTATGTCAGGGTTCGGAACCAGCGCACGTGCCCTAATGAGTCGGGTTCGTTCATCAACGCGCGAGTCAATCCAAACGAGTTCGCCTTGAATCATGTCGCCGGGTAATCCGCTAAAGGTTGCCTCGACCACATGCCCCGTATGCACTCTCTCAATCTGGTTTTCCGGGACTGCTAGTTCTAGCCACATGGTTGACAGATTAGCCAGCGTGAAGAGTTTTTCACCGGGCTCGACAGCCTCTCCAACCACGGCCATGCGTTCGACCAGTGTTCCCGCGTACGGAGCGCGAACACTCAGAAGCGACGAACTCGACTTCGTGTCTTGGATTTGCCGGATTTCCTCTTCGGTGAAGCGATAGTTCAGCAGCGTTTGCCTTGCGGTTGTCGTGACGACTTTCGCCATCTCGAACTCGGCTTCGGACTTTTGATAATCCGCTTCGGATGCAATCTTCTTTGCGACCAACTGCCCTTCGCGTTCAAAGGCAAGCGACTTCACTTTCTCATCCACAAGCGCCAGCAGAAAATCTCGCTTCGCGGATGCGATTTCCGAGGACGCAATCTCGACGAGGACGTCCCCTTTGGCCACCACCTGTCCAACGTCAACGAGCACGCGCTCAATCACGCCCGGTGCGAGCGGGGTGATGCGGGCGACGTGGTTCTGGTTGTATCGCACTTCGCAAAAGACGGTGACGCCCGGTGACGATTCGCCGGGCTGCGGTCTGGCCGTCGTAATACCTGCCTTCGACGCCGACTCCCTTGACACCTGTCTGATCTTCAAGCTCTCCCCCGGTTGAAGATTGGGCGCGAGGTCAGGGTGGCAGATGCCGCATTCGTGCTCGGGGACGCCGTGTTCCTGGCACATCAGTGTCGCACCACCATCGTCCGCCGGTTTGTTCTTCAAGTCGGGGTGGCAGATGAAGCACTCATCTTCGTAAACGTCATGCTCCGAACACCAAAGTCTCGTCGGGTCTCTCTTTGCGCTGGGGTCCGGCTTGGGTCGCCTCGACGCCCACTTGTCCTTCGCACTCGGATTACACGCCACGCACTGCGATTCCGGCAGGCCATGTTCGTCGCACCAGTCGCCCTCCGCCTTGAACGCTGGAATCAGAGAAGCGTTGCACCGCGTGCAAAGCGCCTCCGGCACATCATGCCCGGCACAAAACCCCTTCGTCTCAATCAGTTTGGGATTGCAGAACGGGCACCTGGACTCTGCGATTTTGTGTTTCGTACAGAAGTCCGGCTCGCTCGGTTCGTCGGCCAACGCTAAACCGGCCAACTGCCCCATCAACAACACTATGAGGACCGCGAAACGACCCTCGTAGGCTCGATTCGTTTTCATTCGCTTGTCTCCGCGTTTGAGGTCGTGCTTATACGCTTCTCGTGCTTCTCTTCGTCTCAAAAACTCATGAAGGAGTGCGAGGTTGCGCCCAACGGTGGTCCCACCCGGCCTTGGCAGATGTGAGCGCGCGACTGCCGCAAACTCTGCCCGTCTACCGCATTTGCGAATCGAAAATCAGACGAGAAGTGGTCGGAGGGGAATGGGATACGGGATGTTCATCCGCTGCGGATAGGCGCAGCGAGTACGCCAGTCTTTATGCGTTGCTTCGCGCCAAACAGAGATGGATTTAAGAGCAATGTTCACCTGTACAACGCTTCGCCCAGGACTCGGTTTGCTTACCTGATCTTTGTGCGAGGCGGCCGCGTTACACAATGCTATGCACGCCGAGCATTCGCAAGTCTGAGATAACTCGCCCTCGTCCGGGGAGGCGTCTTCACAACATTCCACGAGTATCCCACCCTGGCAAAGCGCCACCACGCCAATCAGGCCCCAAGATACTAGAAGCGTTGGCAGCATCCTCACCTTCATGCGGACGACCTCGAGGTTTCGACTGCGCCTCGATTTGCGCCAGAGTCAGCGATATGGCATATAGCGGACCGGGCAAGTTCCCGCCAGAAGCGATCCGCGAGCGTGTAGTAGGCGAATTTGCCCGAAACGCGATACTCGACGGCACCGAGCCGACGGAGGTCACGAAGCTGTTGCGATGTCGTGGACATAGATAGGTCCAGTGCTGCCGACACGTCACACACGCAAAGCTCTCGACCGTCGAGGGCTTCCAACACACGCAGCCGGTTGGCATGGGCGAGCACCTTGAATGCTTCAACCGCTTGCTGGAGCATTGTCGGATCAGACAACGCTACTCTCGCTTCTTCGACACTCGCCGAATCAACCGAGTCGATCTCGCAAACCCCATCTTCAGCACGCCGCTTCATCGCCATCAAGCCCCTAGCTTCGTCATTTCCGGAATTGTAGAAATGATCGTCAGAAAGTCAAGCCCCCAAATTGAGCGGATGGCCGAAACGCGGAATATCCACCGTCAGGGCCGCCGGCCGGGCTGCGCGACCTTCTGGGGGTGCCGATCCACGAACATCCTCACGCTGCCAATCAGGACCACATCCGGTACGGATTCCACGCCGATGCACGTCACCACAGACCGACTTGGCGTGCCCCGCTTGTACGCCGTGCCTGCACTTGAGCTCGGGGCGGTTGTGGACCATCACTCGAGGCTCAGGAAAACCCGGTCTACGGTTTGACATCCAGTCCATCAATGGTATAATAGCCATAGATCCATG
>CAYQFV010000152.1:0-10836 GCA_964416845.1 uncultured Phycisphaeraceae bacterium
TGGTGACGCAGATATGGGAAGTTGATCGGCGAATGTTCATCGTCTTGTCCATCGGCGTGATTCATCGGAGACCATGAATCGCACCCTTTAGAATCATAGACGGCGGTTGGGCGAGTGTCTTGTGTGACTGGGTGGGGCGGATGGGTGAGGGGTTCGTGACTGGGATAAACCGTCGAAGGGCAGGCCGTTGTTTCGCATCGGCAGAGCGTTGGCCTGCCCTCCTCGCGTGGCAGGTGAACCTCCCGGTGTGGCTGGGAGAACCACCATGCCCTACCGCCGGCCTCCGAAAGATCGCGGACCCAATGGGCGAGTTTGCAGATGCGATGGATCGCTTATACTGGTACGCCGTCGGTCGGGCTGGTGTGCGACGATGACTGGGAGATCGAAACGAATGACTATTCCCGATGTGCAGTGTGGTACACGGATCCGCGTGACGCAGCGGATTGAGCGGCGTGGTGGGAACTGGGAGACGCAGGTGGAAGGTCGCGTGGTTTCGATCGGTCCCAAGCCGACCGGCTCGTGGTATGCGCACGGTAAGGACGACCGCTACTGGCTGCTGCGGATCGACCTTGAGAAGGACGATGGCGAGTTGTCGCGGATATCGCTGGACCAGAACACGCGCATCGACGTTTTGGATTCGTAAGGAAGCTATTGGTGGCGATCGGGCGGTGGCTGCGCGGTGGGGCGACGCTGGTTGTTGCGGCGGCTGCGTGCTGGTGGCTGTTTGCCGACACGGTCACGCACTATCGACCCAAGCCCGACGACGGAACGATCCGCTTCGCGCATTTCGGCAGCTATTGGGATTATCAACTCTGGTCGAGCATCATCGAAGCATTCGAAGCGACGCACCCGCACATTCGCGTTCAACAGGAGTTCGTTCCGGGATGGTACGGCCGGTATGAGACGAAGCTGCGGCAGCAGGTGTTGTCGGGCACGCTTCCTGACGTTTCGCTGATTCAACTGGGCCCGTTCGCCCGTCTATCGAAACATTTCGCAGCGTTGGAAGATTGCGCGTCTGACGACGCGACGGTGGCGGATATGCTGTCTGCGCTCGATGCGACGGCCGTGCGGGCGTTCGCGATGGGTGACGGCGGTCTGACACCGACGGAGCATCGGGGCGTTCCGGTGGCGGGCGGCGATTTGTTGATCTATCTCAATCCGAATTGTTTTGCGACGGCGTCCCGAGTGCGCGGTGAGGTGGTGGCGATGCCGGAGGACTCGTGGACGATCGAGTCGTTCGCGTCGGTGGCGGAGCGCTTGACGTGCGACACCGACGGCGACGGTCGGTTGGATCAGTGGGGGTTCTGGCTGCCGCGGTTCTTGTACTACCTTCCGTTCACGTGGTCGTTCGGGGCGGAGGTGGTGGACGATGCGGGTCGGTGGGCGTTTCGGGGTTCGGCTGCTGCCGAGGCGATGCGGTTCTATCGCGACATCGCCCGCGACCGTCGCGTGTGTCCCACGCCGGCGGAGGTGCCTCAGTTGATTCAGGACGTAGGCTTCGTGACGGGCAAGGTGGCGATGTGCGTGAACGGGCCTTGGTTTGAGCCGTTTTTGGCGCGGACGCAACTTCACGATTGGTACGTCGTGATGCCCATGCCACGCGGGCCGGCAGGTCGAGCGACTCGGGTGACGTGGGATGGGCTGTGCATTTCGGACGCGTTGTCGCAACGCCGGCGGCGGGCGGCGTTTGAATTCGTCTCGTTTTGCGTGTCGACCGACGCACAGCGGATGATCGCGCGGACGGGGCGATCGATTCCCGCCCGTCGAGACGCGGTGGCGACCTACGACCAAGGCGGGCGAAACGTGCGTCGGCAAGCGTTTGTGGACGCACTTGTGTACGCACGTCTTCAGCCGGCATCGAAGCGGTTCGCCGAGGCGGATCGGGCCATCAGCCGACACTTACAACGGTTCATTCGCGACGACTGCGATCTGACGCCAGCCGCATTTCTCGATGACTTGGCGCACGACGACGCCATCCTGGGCGCGTTTGGCGGCCTGCCGGATGATGGATCGTGACGACACGGCGCACGCATGATGTCGTGGCGACCGGGTCGGAGCGAGCAGGCCTACTGTTCGCGCTGCCGTGGCTGACGGGGCTGTTCGTCTTGACGCTCGGGCCTGTGTTCATTTCGTTTTTGATCTCGTTGACACGTTGGGACGGCCTGTCGATCACGGACGGTTTGTCGTGGGTTGGGGCGGCGAACTATCGCGAGCTGCTCGGGCAGGGCGTCGGCGACCGCCCCGACCCGTTGGCCTATCGAGCACTGGGAAACAGCTTGTGGTACACGGCGGTGGGCGTTCCGTTGACGCTGGTGACGTCGTTGGGGGCGGCGTTGCTGTTGAACGCGCGGGTGCGCGGGATGGGTGTGTTCCGCGTTGCGTTCGTGCTGCCGTATGTGTTGGGTGGCGTGGCGACCGTGATGATTTGGAGTTGGCTGTTGAATCCGCAGTACGGTCTGGTCAACGGGGGGCTTCGATGGCTGTTCGCTGTGATCGACCCGGTCGTGCAGCTTCTCGGAGGATCGGGTACGAGCGGGTGGTCGACGCCGGATTGGTTCTATTCTCCGGGTGCGTGCAAGCCTGCGCTGGTGATGATGCACGTTTGGCTGGGCGGTGGGTCGATGCTGGTTTTCCTCGCTGCGCTACAACGCGTGCCGCAAGAGCTGCGTGATGCGGTCGCTATTGACGGCGGCGGGCGGTGGCAGCGGTTTCGGCATGTGACGCTGCCGTTCGTGTCTCCGGCGATTCTGTTCAATCTGGTCGTGGGGGTGATCTTCTCGATGCAGACGTTTGACGAAGCCTACCTGTTGTACAACCGGTCGCAGGAAGACGGGCTTCTGTTTTACATGGTCCAGTTGTATCGGGTCGCGTTCGAGCCGCCGTATCGAATCGGGTACGCGTCGGCCATGGCGTGGGTGCTGCTGGTGGTGCTGCTGGTGCTGGTGTTGCCCGTGGTGCTGTTGGGGCGACGATACGTGTACGACGAGATCAAACGATGACGCAACGCAATCGGATGGCGACGGTGTTGTTGTACATCGTGCTGGGCGGCATTGTGTTGGTGCAGATTCTGCCGCTGCTGTGGGCGATGACGACGTCGCTCAAGCCGCTCGATCAAGCCTACGCGTTTCCGCCGACGTTGGCGGGGGACTCGTGGGATTGGGACAACTATGTTGAGGTGTTCAACACGCTTCCGTTCGGGCGGTTCTTGTTGAACTCGCTGGTGATCACCACGGCGGCGGTGGCGGGGGCGGTGATTACGTCATCCATGGCGGGTTACGCGCTGGCGAGGCTGCCGCTGTGGGGCAAGAGGTTCTGGTTTGCTTTGCTGATCGTTTCCATGTGTTTGCCCGCTCAGGTGTTGCTGATTCCGCACTTCATCACGTTCGATGTCTTGGGTTGGGTCGGCACGTACAAGCCGCTGATCGTTCCGGCGTGGTTGGGCGGTGGAGCGTTCAACGTGTTTGTTTTCAGGCAGTTTTTTCGCACGATTCCGCGGAGCGTGGAGGAGGCAGCGGTGCTCGACGGGGCGAGTCGCTGGCAGTGCTATCGGTACATTCTCATGCCGATGGCCCGGCCTGCGGTCGCGACCGTCGCGGTACTGAGCTTTGTCTACCATTGGCGAAGCTTCCTCAATCCGCTGCTGTATCTCTCGGATTTCCGCACGTTTCCGGTATCGGTTGGCCTGCGGATGTATCAGTCGCTGGCGGGGACGTGGGTGAACCTGCTGATGGGTGCAAGCTTGGTTGCGCTGGTGCCGATTCTGGTGGTCGTCGCGATAGGCCAGCGATACGTGGGGCGGGGCGTTTGGACGCGAACGGGTGTGCGTTAGCGGAGGGCGGAGCTTCCAATTCGACGGTCGCTTCTGTACATTGGGTTCTGCGGTCGCTGAATGGGGCCTGACCGCAACGACTTTCCTGGTGCTAATCGCTGGAACGCTGATCGTCGCGCCGCGGGCGCGCATGTTCGGCGTTTGCTTGGTTAACGGAGGAATGGGGATGAATGCTCGAATAGTCTCGCTTATGGTCGCGTTCCTTTCGTCTGGCGAGTGGGTGAAGGCCGCTCCGCCGGAGTTCGTGCTTGAATGGGGATCAAACGGGACCGGCGACGGCCAATTCGGCGGAGCGCATGGGATCGAGGTTGACGCGAGCGGCAATGTTTACGTATCCGATACCGCCAACAATCGTATTCAGAAGTTCACCAGCGATGGCGTCTTCCTGAAGAAATGGGGAACGGCCGGAAGCGGTGCGGGGCAGTTCAATCATCCGCACGGCATTGGCATTGGCCCGGCGGGTAACGTGTTTGTGGCTGAGACCGGCAACAATCGCGTTCAGAAGTTTACGAGCGAAGGCGTGTTCTTGACGATGTGGGGCTCGCTTGGGGCGGGCGATGGTCGGTTTCAGCATAACCATGGCCTTGCGGTGGATGGCAATGGTAGTGTGTTCGTTGCCGACCGGAACCAGAACAGGGTTCAGAAGTTCACCAGCGACGGCGTGTTCATCCTTGCGTTCGGGACACCGGGGACGGGGGATGGGCAGTTTACCGGCACGAATGGTGTGGCGGTGGATGGTGATGACAACGTGTACGTGGGCGACAGTAGCCCGCGGATCCAGAAGTTCACGAACGACGGCGCGTTCATCACGTCGTGGGGTTCTGGCGGCACGGGGGACGGACAGTTCAACTTCCCGCGCGGCCTCTCGACGGACGACGAGGGCAACCTGCTGGTGGCCGACCGGAACCTCCATCGCATGCAGAAGTTCACCGGTAGCGGCGCCTTCCTGACGAAGTGGGGCGCTTCCGGCAACGGCGCGGGGCAGTTTAACCTTCCTTACGGGATAAGAGCGGGGGCGAATGGCGTTGTGTACGTCACCGACTCGAGCAACTTCCGCGTGCAGAAGTTCCAGTTCGCCCAACCGCCCGTTCCAGGGACATCCGAATGGGGATTGGTCGTGATGACGCTGTTCGTCTTGTCGGCGGGTACGGTGGTCATCAGTCGGCCGATGCGGCGACGGGCGTCCTCAAGTGTTCAAAAGGTCGTGCACTTTTTCGACGGGAATGGGTAAAGATCGTACGGGAATCCCGCCGCTAGCGCGCTCCGGTGAACTGGTCCTGGAACAGCCCGAAGTCGATCAAGTCTACGTCGCCGTCGGCGTCAAGATCGGCCGAACGTTGGACAGGGCTTGCAACGCGGAACCCGACTTCGCCGACCTCGACCGCTGGCCCATGGCCGCTCTGGTCAAACGCCCGCATGACGCTCGCGGGGGCGAACCACGATCCGCCGCGGAGGCCGCGACAGCAACCGCCGAAAACCACCGTCTCATTCCACTCGAACACGTTCCCACCCTGATCCGACGTGCCGTAGAAGCTCTCGCTTAACACGCCGGCCGAACCGACGGTGGTGACGTTACCGTCCAGCCCATTCCAGTCTGCGCCCAAATCATAGTTCGCCACGTTCGCGCCGGGGTTGCTGATGTCGCCGGTAGCGTTGGCGTTGGCAATGGTTGGGATGATGTTGCTGCCCGTTGGGTATCGCCAATAGTCGTCCGCGTCGCCGCCGTCGGCCGACGGCTGATAGTAGGCCGCCTTGTACCACTCGTCCTCTGTTGGGATGAAGAACTGGGTGCCTGCTGATCGGGCTTCGGACAGTCCGTCGCTGATGGTATAGACGCCAGCCTCGGTCGTGGCCGCGTTCTGATCGCCGGCCGGCTGCCCGTTTTGCAGCCAGTTCACGAAACGCATCGCGTCGAAGAAGGACACGTAGTTCACCGGCTTGCTGCCCATGTTGGCCTTGACGTTGTACGTAAAGCTACCCGATACGCCGCTTTGCGTGATGCCGCCGCGTGGATCGGAGCCCATGAACGTGCTGAAAAGCGAGTTCGTGTCCGTGGCTGCGACCGCGTTGAGAAACTCTGTGAACTGATCGTTCGTCACCTCAAACTTGGCAATGCGGTATTCGTTGGCGACCGAACCGCACCCCGCTGCGTCGGCCGCGTTGCGGGGGCTGCCGACGGTCGCCCACTCGAACGTGACTTCAGCTATCGCCGGACTGCCGAACCCAACAATCCCAGTGAACGCAGTCACTGCAGAGTACGCCTTCCAGAATTTATGCATCGTGCCTTTTCTCCTCTAGGGGGACTCGCGTCTGAGGAAACCAAGAGATTCCGGCATTGTACGCTTCCCCTGAAAAAAATCCTAGCCATGACGTGCCTGAACATGCGGCCGGCCGGGTGCGCGACGGTATCGGCGGGTTCCCCACCCTTCGCGTCACCGGACGCTTGTACTTCCAATGCGGTGCGTCGCGCGGTGACGCGAAGAATGGGTCACCCGCACCTGATTCCAGGGCGCCGAAACTGTTGCGGACCCGACGTCGACCGGGTTTTCGGGGGGCTTGACTGGGGGGCGTGATCGGGGATAATGCGGGGCTTGCGGTTGGTTTGCGGTGCTTGGTGGCGTCCGGGCCGGTTGCAGGGCGTGAATTGGCGGAGATATCAACGTGTACGCGATCATTGAAGACGGCGCCCATCAGTACAAGGTTGAAGAAGGGGACACGCTGGAGGTTCAGCGTCGCGACCTGGAGGACGGGCAGAGTTCCGTCGAGTTCGACCGCGTCGTCATGATTGGCAACGGGGCAGACAGCAAGATCGGCCAGCCTTACGTCGACGGTGCCAAGGTCGTCGCCAACGTGTGCGCCGAGCTTAAGGGCGACAAGATCCACGTGATCAAGTTTCGCCGACGCAAGGGGTATCGCCGCAAGATCGGCCACCGTCAGAAGTATCTACAGGTCAAGATCGAGAAGATCGAAGCCTGATCCCCTTCGCATCGCCCACGTCTGAAGACATGGGCTACCCGTCCTAATCTGCGGCGGTCATCGCCTTCGCGCGTTTCGTTGCGCTCGGTCCGCGCATGCGAAGGTCTGGTTGGCATTTGCACACTGCTCGAGAGCAGTGGCACACATTATCATCCTGTCCGCTTCGCGCTTGCGACGGTGGTCAGTCTTTGCCGAGGTAGTATCGTATCACGACTTCGCTCGTGCCGCCCAGCACGTCGGTCGCAATCGCGGTGACACCGATCAATCGCCATCCGTCTTCCACGAGACGGTTGAGCAGAGACACTTCTTCGATCTCCTCGCCCTTGTAGATGATGGATTGCCCCTCGGGTTTGAGACCCCACAGGGAACGTGTCACGCGTGCTACCTCGGTCTTGAATTGCATCGACAGACCTCCTTGTTGATGAGTCACAACGGTCTACCCGTTTCGGGCCGGCTCGGCTGACGGATGTGAAGACAGCCAACTGAAAGCTGCCGCATCATAAGCCTGAGGACGCGCGAACGATAGCCCGATTGCGTCGCCAGTTGTGTTTCTGCGATAGGCGCCTAGAAGGCGACCGCGGTATGAGGGCTACGGAGCGTCAACGTGCGCGGTGGACTCGGGTTGGTGCGATCGTTCGATCTGCTCGATGTGCTCCTGCAGTCGTTCGCACAATTCGCGCATCTCGCCGTCGGCATCCGCGAATGGGTGGAGACGGTCCCAGCAGAATTGCGCGAGGTCCGCGGGCGCGCTGTCGACGCGGCGAATCAACTCGTTCTTGGCGGCGCGGGTCAATTGTTCGTTCAGGTATCGCTCAACGCCGTCGGTTTCGAGATCAACCACGTCTCGGAGCAATTCGATGAGTTGATCGAGCGTTTGGTCGGCGATGTGATTGCACAGAATCTGCATGCCGGCCAATCGTTCCAGTGTGTCGGGTTCGACGTTGGCGAACGGTTGGTCGCAAAGAGCGGCGAACGAGTTCAGGCGGTTCGTGTGCAGGCAATCGGCAAGCAGTTGCTCCCACGTTGCGGGCTCAAACTGCGGGGAGATTCCATCGGCGATTTGCTCGGCGAATTGGATGGTGTGGCCTCTGGCCCGTCGCTTGGTGTCGGTCGTTTTTTGACCGACCCAAATCAGGCGGTGACGACGTCCCATGGCGAAGCGAAGGCCTATGGAGAAGCTGCATTCGCGCCGCATGGTTGATGGCATGGCGGCGAAAACGCCTTCCATGATCGCCTCGGCGTTCGACACGCCGGGGACGACCGTGCAGGTATCTCGCATGGCCACATCGAGAAGAAATCGAACTGACGCGTCGCCGACCGCTGCCGTGGCTGTGGAGATGGATGTTGGGCCGATGGCGATTTCGGGTTCGATTGCCAGCAGTGGCAGGCGGTTGCCCTTGGTTTTGCTGGGTTGATCGGCGGTGGCGCGTTGGACGGCTCGGGCGACCGTGAACGGGTTGGCGTGGACGGATGTCCACTGGTCGCGGTCGAGCACAACGATGTGGGTGCGCACGCGTTTTCCGCCGCGGCCGGTCTGTTCGTTGCCGGCAAAGTGTGACACGGCGACGCAGCATCGCCCCGTCGGCAGGGGATAGAAGGCGATTGCGTGGGCATCGTCGGACTTGTCGGAAAGAGAATCGTGGGACGGAGACACGGTGGCGATCGTTTTCCGCTCGTCGGCGGAGATGCCAGGCGATGCGGCGACCAGCCGATATCCCTGCGCCATGATCGACTCCGCCGAGGTGAAGATGGCCTGGTCGACTTCGATCATATCGCTGAGAGCAGCCATTCGAACGGTTCCAGCACGCCGCGCGGGGCAGAGTGGAGCGGCACGGGGACGACGTTGTCGTCGGGATCAGAGCCGAAGCCGATCGCGCCGATGACGCTGGTTGCGAAGAAGGCGACGTTGCGGAATCGCGATTCGCAGAGGTTCCAAAGACGGTTAAGGTTGGTTTGCGCGAAGGAGATCGGATCGTCGAAAGCCTGGGGGCAATAGTCGCTCTTGCAAAGGACGACGGCGACAGGCGTGTCGATCTTGACGTCGGTCTTGAGACCGGCGAGTTGGTCGACGTAGCTCATGAGCTTGAACGCGAAGAAGTCTGCGTGCACGTTTCCCATCGCAGCCTGCGACGCATCGACGAGCAGCATGATGCCGGAGCTCTGGTTGAGCACACCGCGGATGACGGTATAGGTTTGTGGAGCGTCCAGTTCGGCGGCGATCGCTTCGCCGGCCATGTCGGGCATGACCAGGTCGTACCAGCGTTCGGATTTCTTGCTGTGCGACACCTGACAGTATGCCCAATGCCACTGGTCGACCTCGTTGGGCGTCTTGGGTGGAAACATTCTGGCGGCGAGGTAGCTCATGACGGTCTGCTGGAGGTTGATCGAGAACGGGCCTTTGGGGACGGCTTCGTACTCTCCGGCGCGCCGGCTGAGCATGTCGAGCAGGTACCCGAGGTAGACGGTCTTGCCGACGTTGCTGTCACCGATGATGGTGAACATACAGGGCTTGCGTTCTTGGGCGATGGCCTCCTGGGTGAGTGCTAACGGGGCTGCACAGTGTGTGCAGAGTTCCGCATCGTCCGGGTTGACGGTTTGACAGATGAGGCATTGTGTGGCGGTGATGGTCGCAGACATTGGTGGTCCCCCAATCACGAGTGGTTGTGCGCGTCGGCTTCGTCGAGGTCGAGCGCGCATCGAAAGCCAATGTTGTGGGTTCGCCCCAAAGCGATCTGCCCGGACCGAAACGTCGATGTCGCCTGCGATTCGAAGTAGGTATCGAACGCCCCGCCTCGGATGCCCATCATGGGCATTTCGCCGACGATTGGCGTTGCGTCGTCGGCGAGAATATTGAACTCGGTGGAGACCCACTCCCACACGTTGCCAATGAGTTGTTGCACGTTGTTGGGCGCTGCGCCGCCGGGGTTGGCGTCCACCGGCACGGTCATGCCAACGCCCGAGTTCCAAAGATTGCAGCGCGTGCTTTCAAGCGCGTCGCCCCACGGAAAGCGTCGCAGCAGGTCGGCTGAACTGCGGATGCGCCAACTGGCGGCCATCTGCCATTCGGCTTCGGTCGGCAGGTGGTAGCCTGCCCAGGCGGCGTAGGCGGCGGCTTCGTACCAGCTTACGCCGGTAACCGGGTGGTCGGACCGACGTCGATCGTGACGCCCGCTTCGCCAGAACCTGGGAGCGTGTTCGCCGGTGAGGTCTTGGAACTCGATCAGGTACGGCCAGATTTCTTCAGGCCAAAGGTCCATGTTTTCGTACGCGCCGTCGTCAACAAACCATTGAAACTCCGCGTTGGTAACGCAATGAATCGCAAGCAGGAACGGTTCCACTTCAACGTCCGCCTGGCTGCTTCCCGGTTGATCGTTGAGGGTTTGGGCGAGCGAGGCTGACCCTGCCGGAACGAGTGCGAACGCATCTTCCAGACCCTGGTTCGCCGTGGCGATCAGCTTCTCCGCCTTCGGGTGGGCGTGGTATCGCTCCGCATTTTGGATGATCAGCCCGAAGCGACGCTGCTGCATGAATCGCGTGAGCGGGTCGTCGTTGGCCACTTGCTCGGCGGCTGGCTGATATTCCGCCAGCAATGAATCGGGCGGAGGGGGAGGCGGCGCGACAGGCTGCGGTGTTCGCACCGGCACGTCCTGCCCGACAGCCGGGTTTTTCTTGCGTGAGAACAGCGTCAATGCCATCAAGCCCTCTCCTAACGGAATGCCCGCCCCGTCCAACTGCTTCTATGACACACTACGTCGCTCGTGTTCCGTCATGGATGATCATGTGCCGACATCTTTCGCACGCACTCACTCATCGCTTCCCCACGTCTGAAGACGTGGGCCACCCACTTTTTGCCGCGTTGATTCGAGACGACTTCAGCTAAACCCCTTGATGCGGCGTTTGGCATCGCGTCGCAGCTTCCTGAACCGAAAGGCGGAACTGGACTCGGTCTTCGGATCGACCACGGTGAACTCCGCCGGACCCGCATGATCGACGATCGGCTGTGCTTTCGGCGTGGGCGTCGCAATCACAGG
>CAYQFV010000153.1:0-10764 GCA_964416845.1 uncultured Phycisphaeraceae bacterium
GGGCTGGACAAGGACGGGCGTGAGACGCCGTTGTTGCTGACGGTTCGGGGTGGTGATCCGTTGAACGATCCGCGTTTCAGAGGCCAGGGATTCGTGGACACGGCCCATCAATATTACCGCACCGTTGAGTTGAACCTCGGGGACTTGGCTTGGACCTCGGACGATCCCGACGCTTCGATCAGTCGCGGTCCGTTGAGGCGGAGAACCGAGAACGAGTTCCGCAAAACTGAGTACCGTGCCCCGTGGGACTGGTCGCAGAGTCGCGGTGCGGTCATGGAGGCGTCGCTGATCGAAGGCGCAGCGATTGACGTTCAACGCGACGACAACCGATATTCTCCGATTTCGGTTGTTTTGGGGCAGACATCCCCTCTGGGAATCTGTGCGTATCTTCAAGCGTATAGCCATGATTCGCATGATCCGGATCGGCGCATCTGGTGGACGCTGCACAAATTCGAGTTGAAAGAGGGTGCGAAGAAGGACAAGTTCCTGGCGGAGATGTTTGAGTTCAAACTGGATCGCGCCTTGCCCGAACCGATCAAGCCGATCCGCTGATGTGCGGACACGTCATGAGCGATGGACCTAGGAGGTTCGGTAGGCATCGTGCGTGGTTCGCTGGTCGGGACCATTGGGGTCGTCGCTGCCGGGTCGGCGGTTGGCGGGTAAGATAAGTCGGTGGGAAGCCAGATCTGATGAGTTGGACGGACCTGTTCAAATCCAAAAAGAACGACCCGGATCCACGGATTCGTTGGTTCGGCAAGCTGCCGACCTACGCCGACTATTACACATCCAAAACCGACGAGTCTTGGGCGGTGGAATTCAACGATTGGGTGCTCAAAGGGTACGAAGTTTTGCGTCTTCGGATGCCGGAGTCGGGCAAAGGCGGGAAACCACTTCCGCTGAGTGCCTGCGTGATTCGTCTTCCAAAGTCCGAGATGACCGTCTTGGCCGCGATCATGGACTACGGCGGCGACATGCGTGGTCGGCCGTTCCCGATGTGCTTCTATGTCGGAATTCCGACTTCGCAATGGTCAGGTCCAACCGCCGGACAAGTCAATGGTGCTGCCCGGGTGATCAGAGATCTTTTGTCTCTTCGCCGCGAGGTGACCCGGTTTATGAACTCCCCAGGGCGATTTGAGGATATTTTTGCGGATCGTCAAATCAGCTTGGCCGCCCTTGACGCAGAGCGTGTGGACGATTCGTGGGAGCGAGACGCCCGCTCGATCGCGTTGTCGCAGTGGTTCGAAGCAATCCGGAGTGGCGTGAAGATCGACAACTCGGACGAGTGGTTTCGCATCGTCACTAGCTGGGGAGACAGCATCGCACGACTGGAGTCCAAGGATTTCGAGCCGACCTTGCGTTTCCCGCTGGCGGCGGGCATCGGCGTCGAGCTTCAGCTTGCCGGCTGGATACGCTGGCTGGAATCTCGGATCGACCTCTCGCGACGGGCCTATTCGCTCATGGTCACCGGCGACGTGGAGGAGAGCGGGGGACAGTTGAGCATTGTCGCTCGTGAACTGCTGCCGGACGACTTTCTTCTGATGAGCGATTTGGCCGCCACACTCTCCTACGTCGATGACGTGTCGCGTTCGACTGTAGACGGGACGCATTCCGGTGCTCTGTCGGACGGGGGATTCTCGCGGAGGTTCGATTTGTCGGGCGCGTGGAGTGATTTTGCCGCGTCGACCGCCACACCGACTTGACTTGGCGATTCACCGCCGTATCATAAACGGCTCGCTGGTGGCGACCTGCTCTCATGTCTGTTTCGGGCATGTCGCGTACCGTCGCCGTGCGGCTTGGGTCGGCCGCCGAGGCGGAGCGGGCAGCAAGTCATTGCCCGGCGAGGGTCGTATCGCACTTTGGTTTGATGTTCTTCCGAAAGAAGACGTCGAATTCAGACGGCCCGTTGGAGTTTGGGGTTCGTAGCCATTCAGAACTCGAATTGACTGATGACCAAGCGATTTCGACGAGAGTATCATGCCCACACTCGATGAGGCGCCGATTATCGAAATCGGCAAGACCGCTATCCCAGGTGATTCGCCCTGTGGGATCGATGCGGCCGACGACACGACCTACATCGAAATCACCGCAGAGATTTCCAAGCTCGGCCGAATCGAGGCCGACGAACCCGATTGGTTTGAGGTGGAGCAGGGATGCAAGACCCTGCTCTCGACCATTTCCAAGGACGCCGAGATAGGATCCGCCTACGGGTTCGCTTTGTTCAAACGGTACAGCTACGCAGGTTTGGCCGCCGCTCTGGGGATGATGAGCGAGATGGTCAGGAGTTTTTGGGACGATATGTATCCGTCGCGCCCCAGGCGGCGAAAAGCGCGTATCGAGACCTTGGGCGATCAATTCGCCGAAAAGGAATGGTTCAAAGAAAACCAGCCCAAACCGGACGACTTCGACGCCCTGGATCTTTGCGTTACCCGCGCTGAAGAACTGAAGAACCTTCTGACCGAGAAGATGCCCGACGACCCGCCGGACTTCCGAAAGTTTCTTCAAGGGCTCAAGTCTCATGCCGGCAAGCGCCCCGCGCCGGCTGCGGCGCCCGCTCCTGCGGGCGCACCCGCTGCCGGTGCAGCGCCAGCCGCATCGCCGTCGGCTTCCGGTGCGGCGGGCGGCGGTGGGTTCGTCGGCGGCGAAGCGAAAGACGTCAGCGGGGCGATCAACGGGCTGTTGTCAGCCGCCACGTTCATACGCAATACCGACCCGACTGACCCGATATCTTATGCCGTCGCGCGCATAGTGAAGTGGGCGAAGATTTCCATGCCGACCTCCGACGCCGCCAAGTTCGAGATTCCGCCTCCGGAAGCGACGGTGGTCGATGCATTGAGTCACCAATTGAACAACCAGCTTTGGGACCATCTCCTCAAGGGCTCGGAGGCGGCGTTTCGGTCTTGCGATCCGCTGTGGTTGGATCTTCAGCGGTACACATGCGCGGCGATGGCAGGTTTTGGTCCCAGCTACGAGAAGGCCCGGGCGGCGGTGATGTCAGCTACGGCGGGGCTGGTATCCCGATTGGGCGACGGGTTGTTCGAGCTCAAGTTTCGGGGCGGACAACCCCTATGCAGCGGTGAGACCAAGATGTGGATCGAAACCGAGGTGCTGGCGGGCATGGGTGGTGGCGGCGGTGGCGGGGCAGCAAACGCGGTTGACGGTAAGCTCGCGGAAGCTTCGGACAAAGCCAAGAAACTGGCCGGCTCGGGCAAACTCAAGGAGGCGGTGCAGGAACTTCAACAGGGTTTGGGCACGTGCATGCAGCGTCGTGACCGATTCTTGTGGCGAATGTCGATCGCGCGCCTCTGTTTTGATGCACAGCGGCATCGCCTCGCTGCTCCGTTGCTCGAGGAGTGTCAGGACGACATCAAGCGGTTCGGTTTGGACGAGTGGGAACCGACGCTCGCCGCCAATGTGGCGGATACGCTGTATCGATGCCGCAAGTCGATGATGGCTTCGCAGAAGCAGCCGGCTGAAACTGAAGTCAAGACCGTACAGGATTCGTACGCGTGGTTGTGTCGATTGGACCCGTTGGCGGCGCTGGCCGCCGAGCCTTCGGGCAAGTGATTTCTGATTAGCGCACATTCAGAAGGGAGCGCCACCCATGGCCAAGAAAGCATCGAAGGCTCGCGAGTCGCGGGTCAACATAGCGATTTCGGACCGCCTCCGCGGCGGTGCGGAACCGGAATTACCGTTC
Source organism: uncultured Phycisphaeraceae bacterium (assembly GCA_964416845.1). Taxonomy (GTDB): domain Bacteria; phylum Planctomycetota; class Phycisphaerae; order UBA1845; family UBA1845; genus CAYQFV01. Next base: position 3,695 of record CAYQFV010000153.1, read on the forward strand.
CGCATGCTCGTGATGGGCGACTACACCTTGAAGGACGACAAGCGTCCGATCGAGGAACGCGAGCCGCTCGACATCAACAAATCCAACTTCGATTCGGTGATGCAGAGTTTCAACCTTTCGCTTGACGTGACCGTGCCCGACAAGGTCAGCGGCACGGGCGAGATGCCAATCAACATGCGGTTTGGCACGCTGAAGGACTTTCGGCCCGAAGCGATCGCCCGACAAGTACCACAACTCAAGAGTCTTCTCGAACTGCGGGACGCGATGAAAGCGCTGCGTCCGGTCATGGGCGACAAGGCTGCTCAAGCCGAACTGCTCAAAGCCATCAAAGACCCCGGAGTGCGGGATCAGATTCTCAAAATGGTAGCGTCGTCCGGCGGCGGCGCGGAAGGCGATGCGGCCTCGGGTGGTGGTGGGGGCGACGAAGCTTCCGAAACCCCCGCGGAATGACACTGAACGACGCAACGGTCGCGCGTCTCCCGTAGGGGTGATCGGCGACGAAGTGGATGGAGAAACAGAACCATGGCAGAACAACCTCAAGAGGCAGCGTCCGCCGAAGCAGGGGAAACCAGTGCGGTGGACTCGCTGATCGAGAGCTGGGATCTCGACAGCGAATATCAGGATCTGTACCGCAAGGGTATTGTCGGCATCGTGCAAAAGGCGGCAGGTCTGGACGTCAACAAGCTCACCATCAACAAGCAGGTCGTCGACGACTTCATCGCCGAAATCGATCAGCAAATCAGTGCCCAAGTGAACGAAGTGCTTCACGACGAGCAATTTCAGAAAATCGAGTCGGCGTGGCGAAGCTTGTGGTACCTCGTCGACAACACCGAGTTTCGCCAGAACATTCGCATCGAAGTCCTCAACACCTCGAAGGAGGATTTGCTCGAGGACTTCCAGGATTGCAAGGACTGGCAAAAGTCCGGCCTGTTCAAGACCGTCTATCGTGACCAGTACAACACGTTCGGTGGCAACCCGTACGGCATGATGGTCAGCAATTTTGCATTCGATCAACGCAACCCGGAGTGCGAACTTCTGAGCGAGATTTCTCGCGTGGCTGCCGTCGCCAAGTGCCCGTTCCTTGGCGGTGTGTCCCCGCGGATGTTCGGCAAAAAGGAAAACGACTTCACAGGCCTGCCCCGCATGGCTGAGATGTACGAGATTTTCGAGCAGCCTCAGTACACCAAGTGGAACGCCTTCCGCGATTCGGACGATTCGCGATACGTCGGAATGTGCATGCCGCGTTTCCTCCTGCGCAAGCCCTACACGGTTGAGGACCAGGACGTGAAGGACTTCACGTTCCAGGAGGATGTGCGGGCTGAGAACCACGATCGGTATCTCTGGGGCAATGCAGCCTTTGCGATGGCCGGCCGCATGACCGAGAGTTTTGCGAACAACGGCTGGTACAACTCCGTCGTCGGTCCCAACAGTGGCGGAACGGTTCCGGATCTTCCGTTGCACCAGTACGAAGCGACCGGTCAGACCCAAACCAAGATCCCGACCGAAACGTTGATCTCCGAAGACATGGACGTGGACCTGTGCAACTTCGGCTTCATGCCGCTCATCATGCGGAAGGGCAGTGACAACGCAGCCTTCTTTGATGCCCCGTCAGCCAAACGAGTCGGCAAGTTCCCCGATACCGCAGAGGGGCAAGAGGACGAAACCCGCGCCCGCCTGGGAATGAGTCTTCCCTACCTGATGATCTCCTGTCGCATCGCGCATTATCTAAAGGTGATCTGGCGCGAGAACATGGGACGCGTCATGGATGCTGAGAAGATGACCGCCGAAATCAACAAGTGGCTGAAGCAGTACTGCCGCCAGGGTACGTTGGACGACAACCTTGCCGCCAAGTACCCGCTGAAGGAATGCCTCGTCACAGCCGAACCGGTTCCGGGTAAGCCGGGCATGTTTAAGTCAGAGATTCAGATGATCCCGCATTTCAAACTCAAGGGTGTCGAGGTCGAACTGTCGATGGTCGGCCAATTCGATCCGCCACCGAGCTAGGGAGTGTGCTGGATAATTGCTGCGGCGCGCCCGCATTGTGGCGCGCCGCCCGACGTTGTTGTTTGCGACGTGTCCGCGGCACGTGTGATTTGCAGCGGTTTGGATTTCGACGGCGCTGTGTTCGGGGCGCGTCGAAAAAAAGCTCGACAATTCCGGAATTGTTATTGGACTTCGCCGGAAGGATATCGAATATTGGACGTGGGTTGAGTGCTTGAAGTCAAAACGCTTGGCCCACCACTGTAGGGGTGAACGTTGAACAGATCGGCTCGATTGTAAGGGTTCCGCGTAGGGATCCGGGGTCGGGCATCAACCATTTGAGTATGGATAGGAGAGCCAGCTTATGCCAACTCCATGTAATCTGACGATCGCCGAATATCCCGGTTCGTCGGAAAAAGAAGGGCGCGCGGATACGATCGATGTGTTCGAAATCGAGCATCACATTCATCAGCCGGTGGACAACACCACCGGCGCGGCTACGGGCGTTCGCGTCCATTCGCCGCTGAAGGTCGTCGTCACAATCGACAAGGCGACACCGGGGCTGCAGAAATCTCTTTGCACCGGCCAGAACCTGGCGGAAGTCGTGCTCGACTATTACCGGATCGACCCGGCGTCGCGTTCGGAAGCGAAGTACTACACGATCACGCTGCGGCAGGCTCGCGTCGTGGATGCTCGTCCTTACATGCCGATGAGCTTCCTTCCGGCGAACGAATCGTACCGGCACATGCTCCAATTCAGCTTCGTCTACGAAGAGATCGAGTGGAATTGGCTTCCGGACAGCGTTGTCGAGATGGACAAGTGGCGCTCTCCGGGTGGCGGCTAAACCCCGCGACTGGTGACGTAAGATGGGCTGAGCACGACGCGACCCGGCTGATGATCGGCCGGTCGCGCGGCACAGCTTTTCGAGAGGCGCCGCGTCGATGGGACGTGAACAGGCACTGTTGGATCGGATCGCGTCGCGTAGCGGACGCGGTCGAACGCGGTATCAAGCGAGCACCAGCGAAGACCTTGATGCCCTGATGGAGTCTGTGCGTCGGCAGCTCCGCCGGCTGCTCAACGCCCGGCACGGTATGAGTCAGGCGCTGCCGGACTATGGGCTGCCGGCGTTGACCGATCTGACCGTCGGAAGCGGTGACTACGTCCAGACCGTGCAGGAAGCGATCCGCGTGGCCGTGGAGAAGTACGAGCCCCGGCTGCGACGAGTGCGAGTGAGCGCTGCAACGTCGGGCGACGACGATGACAGACGGACGCTGGCGTTTCGGATCGACGCGGTGTTGGTCTCGGAATCCGGCGAGCATCGCGTGTGGTACCAGACAGCGCTGGCGGGCTCGCAGGAATTCGAAGTGTCTGAGTGATCTCTTCGCGAGTCGTTTCCCGGGATGATCGTGGCGGTAGCGACGGTTTTCGGGCCCGTCGAATGATCGGCGGATCGCGTCGACCGCCGCGACAGCTTCGCGTGTGTGCGGGGCGGCCGTGTTGCGCGGTGATCTCCGGGATGAGACCGAAGGTCGTCTCGCGCGTATTGATCGCGGTGCGTTTGCGCGACGGAACGACAATGGGGGTAAGTAGGTCGTGAGCAACACCTATTACCAAGACGAGTTGCGGTACCTGCGCGAGGTTGGGCCTGAGTTTGCCCAAGCCAACCCCGAGATCGCTCGTTTTCTTGGTGATCGCGGCTCGGACCCAGATGTCGAGCGAATTCTCGAGGGCGTTGCGTTTCTTTGTGGGCGCATCCGAGAAAAGCTCGACGACGAGATTCCCGAGTTCACTGCGAGCATGATCGGGCTGCTTTGGCCTCACTATCTCCGCCCCGTCCCGTCCATGACTATTCTGGAATTCCTTCCGGAGATCGAGCAGATGCAAGCGCCGCTTGCTGTCCAACAAGGCTCGGAAATTGCCAGTGTTCCCATCGACGGAACCCGCTGTCGCTATCGAACCTGTTGGCCGACGACGCTGCGACCGTGGACGCTACGTGACGTTCGCCTCGAGACCGAGTCGTCCAAACCCGTCCGGCTGGTGATGACGCTTCAAGGGTCAGCCAAGGCGAAACTCGAAAAGCTCGATCTCGAATCCGTTCGCTTGTTTCTCGCGGGCGATCCGCGCACCGCGTTCACGCTGTATTTACTTCTGTCCGCGCACGTGGATCATGTCACCGTCAGCGACGGGTCTTCGCGTCACGATCGCAAGGAGCAACTTCTCGGTCCTGAATCCATCGCATCGAGTGGGCTTGATCGCTCCGAAGGCGTCTTGCCATACCCCGTGCGATCGTTTCCGGGATACCGATTGCTGCAAGAGTATTTCGCGTTCAAGGACCGGTTTCTCTTTGTGGATTTGAAGGGCCTGCACCGCGTCGTCGGAAAGCTGGACCTGACCGATACGCTGGAAGTCGCGATTACATTCGATCGCCGACTCGAATCCTATCCCATCGTGTCGCGGGAGAACATTCGCCTGCACTGTGTTCCGATCATCAATCTGTTCGAGCACCCCGCCGACCCCATCCGTTTGAGGCACGACCGAGTGCAATACCTCGTTCAGCCGTCGAAGACGGGGGTCGCGGACCGACGGCATGTCGAGATTCACTCCGTCGCATCGGTGCACGGAGTCATTCAGGCTGGCGGACTTGAATCGCGGGAGTACAACTCGTTCTATTCGTTCTCCCACGCCATCTCCTCCGGCCCGCGGGATTCAGCCTACTACCAGACGCACGTCGTCCCGAATGTTGTCGGCGGCGATCTACGCCTCGGCACCGACACATACGTTTCGTTCGTGACCGGCCGGGGTGACGGCAGTATGCCCGACGATGAGACCATGTCCATCGAACTGATATGCACCAATCGCGATCTGCCCGTCGAGCTACGAGCGGGTGATATCTGCGAGCCGACCGACAGTTCGCCGGCCGGCACGAAATTCCGAAACTTGTCCAAGCCGAGCGCGACCGTGAGTCCGCCGCTCGGTAAAGGGTTGCACTGGCGGCTGATCTCGCACATGTCGCTCAACTACGTATCGCTGACCAATGTGGAGCACTTCCGCGAATTGTTGCGGATCTACGATTTCCACTCCGCCCAGGATGTTCAGGAATCGCTCGCTCACCAGAGAATGCTCGAGGGCATATTGTCGCTCAAGTCCAAGTTCTGCGAGCGGCTGGTGCGCGGCTCGCCGTTGCGGGGCGTGGAGGTGTCGCTCGAGCTCAACGAGGATCACTTTGCCGGCGAGGGCGACGCCTACTTGTTTTCCAGAATCCTTGATAGATTCATGGGATTGTACGTCACGCTCAATGGTTTCAGTCAGTTAACGGTCCGCTTTGCACGCAGCGGGCAGGTTCATGCGTTTCCGCCCCGATGGGGCGACAAACTGACACCGGCAGACACCAGGATCAACTAGACACGATGTCGGAACCCAACGATACATTTGGACCTCATCGCGGCGGGACGTTGCTGGGGCGACTGCTCCGGCGGGGCTGGGAATTCGATTTCTTCCAGGCGGCGTGGTTGTTGGAACGGTATGGCATTGATCGTACACCGCTGGGAGATCGCGGGCCGGTCGCGTCAGAAGGGCTGCGCTTTCGCCCGCACATCGCGCTCGGTTTTCCATCCACCGATTTACGCCGCGTCACCGAGATCGAGAATGCGACGTCTGGATCGCAGTTCTATCAACTCGATGTAACGTTCATGGGATTGTACGGGGTCGCCACGCCGCTGCCTTTGCATTATGCGATCAGCATCCTTCGTTCCGTCGAACGATCTCCGGTGGCCGGATCACGAGCGAACGACTCTGGCGATTCAGCCGAGACCGACTCCACCGAGTTCGATTCTTCACCGACGCGAGATTTTCTGGACATCTTCCATCACCGAATTCTCTCGTTGTTCTACCGGGCCTGGACGAAGTACCGCTACGACAAGACATTCGGAATGGCGCAGCGCGACAGCATCACCGGCTACATGCTGAAGTTGATCGGCTGCCTCGACGGGTTCGACGAATCCGCCGTCGGTGTCGATCCCGTTCGCCTCATCCGATACAGCGGCTTGTTGACGCAGCATCCCATGTCAGCCGTTTCGATCGAAGGCATGTTGGCGGATTTCTGGGACGGCATCGAAGTTCACGTGGACCAGTTTGTCGGACGGTGGGTACCGCTCGCGCCGGTGGATATGAACCACATTGGTGTGACCAACAGCGAGCCGGGCCTGAATCTGATCCTCGGAGAGCAGGTGTATGATTTGAGTGGCGCGTTCAGCGTCACGCTCGGGCCGATGAATTGGGAAACCTATTTACGGTTCCTTCCCGATGGAGAGAGCTTCGCGCAAACGCGGTCCCTGGTGCAACTTGCCTGTCCCGACCCCCTTGCGTTTACGTTTGAGATAAAGCTTGAGGCCGACCAAGTGCCTCCGCTGCAGCTTTGTTCCGATGATCAAGCCTCCCGTCTGGGATACACCAGTTGGGTTCGAACGGACGAGATGGCCGAGACATCGGTAGTGTTCGACGCGTCACCGGAGCGTCCCATGCCGCCTCGGGCTGCGAAGCAAGCAGCCGGGCCGAGCGTGGATGCTTCGCGTGAACCGGTATCCACAGGATAGTGCAAAGATAGAGAAAGCCAGTTTGCAACCAGCGGCTGAGGCGGATCAGTCGGATGATTGCCGCAACGATAGGAACGAGCGACTATGTCGACATCGCCCAAGACACAAGACCTTCGAAGCCTCATCAGCCGGTGCGACGAAAACAGCATCCGTTGTTTCCAGGGGGCGACAACGCTATGCCAATCACGTGCCCATTTTGAAATAACCCCCGAACATCTCCTCCTGCGATTGCTGGACGACACGACCGGTGATGTCGCCAAGATCTTCGACACGTTCAAAGTCGACGGCGGGCAGGTTCGGCGCGCGGTCCAGAAGATCCTCGAGGAGATGCCGAGCGGACATCGTGGCAAACCCGCGCTGTCACCCACGCTCGTCGAGATTTTTCAGTCTGCAGCCGTTATGGGCACGGATTTCGGCATCGAGCGCATCCGCACCGGGCTGCTCCTGCTCGCGTTCGTGCTCAACCCGCAGCACACCAGGGTCGGAGAATTCACGCCC
>CAYQFV010000154.1:0-10626 GCA_964416845.1 uncultured Phycisphaeraceae bacterium
AGTCCAGCGCATCCACAGGCGCCACCACGCCAGACGTCCCGCGGTACTCATCCGCGCCGACGAACAAGGGTCGCCGTTCGTCGGGGAACTTCGCCAAGAGATCACCCCCCTTCATCGCCTCGGGCACGAACGTCGGCGCACGCATGATATCACCCAGCGTTTCCCGTCCACGACCGCCCGTTTCCGCATCGCGAATGTCACGTTGCAAAACGATTCCGACGATGCGGTCCAAGTTGCCATCCGCCGTAACGGGGATGCGGCTGTATGGAACAGCCATCGGCGTTCGCAACGCCTCCTCAATCGGCACATCCTTGGCCATGCTGACAACCATCGTTCGGGGCGTGAGCACGTCTGAGACCTTGAGACGATCCAGCTTGAGCGCGTTCTGAACCCACCGCGCTTCATCGGCTCGAAGTGACCCGGAACGTTGACCGAGACGCGCCATCACCAACAGATCTTCCTCGCTGTTGTCCATCATCGCAGAGTCCGGATGCGGGATGATTCGCTTGACCCACTGACACGCCCACACCAGCGGCCAAAACACCCAAATCATCCACTGAACCACCAGTGCCAAGTGCGGTGCCAACGCGTCCGCGTACAAAACGCCAGCCGTCTTCGGGATGATTTCACTGAGATACAGGATGGCCAACGTGAACACAGCGCTGAAAATGCCCACGCCGACGTTATCAAACGCCTCCGACGCAACCCAGCCCGCAAGCGTTGCGCCCACGGTGTTGCTGATCGTGTTCAACGTGAGAATCGCAGCGATCGGCTTGGTCACGTCGCGGCGAAGTCGCTGCAGCCGACGACCCCGCGCACTGCCCGCCTCGACAAGCTGCTCGATACGCGTCTGTGAAATCGCGTATAGCGCCGCCTCGCAGATGGAACAGACAAAGGACGTGACAAGCGTGCACACGACGATCGTGGCGAGCAAACCGAAATGCCCTCCAGCCTCAACTGCTCCCGATGCCACCATCAACTCCATCGCCCGATCACCAGCACCGTCCGACCGGGAAAATGGCGATTGCAAGGCTTCGCGATCGTTCTTCGACTATCGCTACCTGCCCCCACCTCAGACGCCGTTGTCTCGAAATCGAACGCGCGGAACGGAACGACTGCGGTGGAGTTACCTGCATAGGTCATGTCCGGACTCAATCATCCAGACGCCGGGTTGATGTGAATCGCGAAGGATTTGAGACGCAATGACGCCGACGTTCCACCGCCGTCCGTCCCGGCCGCCTCCACGCGACCGGCCACGATAATATGGTACGCCGCCCCCGGAACGAAGGCGACATCAAAAGACGGTGACTGGGAGCCCGACCATCGCGCCGGAAGCCGATCCGGATCCACATCGGTCAGGTGAACCATCCCCAGAACCCGGCGATCGGAATCCATGACATACGCTTTGAGGCCTAGCGGCTGAATATCGCGATCCGTCTGCCCGCGAACCACCGAACAGTCGTACCCGACATCAAACGTGATCCGAGCCTGATACGATTCGGACGCATCGTACGCAAGCACATACCCCACCTGAAACTCCGCCACCGCGTAGCCGCCCTCCGTTGCCCGGGCCGAACACGACGCCGTTCCATCCGCACCAGCCGACGAGTCAGCGTCAGCCGCACCCTCGGACGACCGCTGCGCCTGGGTTACGTTGAACGGCTGGTCCGCCGGAATCCGCATAGACCGCCCCGTGGCCAGCGGGCCGGTCATCTGAAAGTAACTGCTCTTCTGAACGGTGATGCGTTCCCCGAAATCGCGACCCCCGCCACAGCCTGCGACAAACATCGCCGCAACGACCCCCACCCGAGCAACAAGAAATCTATCGGCGGCGAATGGCCGACGCACAATGGATAACATTATGAATCGTCTCGAAATGGCTGCTTCCACAATTACCAGACCAGCCGTTCGCTTCATCCGCCCGACATTACGCCGGCGATGCGATGTCGCACAGTTAAAGTCGCCGTCCGCGTCGTGTTCGGAACTTGCTGCCCAGCGTCTTCGGCGGAGGGGCTTTGGTGGCCACCGTGCTCGAAGCCACCGGTTCGGATGCAGGCGCGCCCACAGGCGACACCGGGAGCTGCTCGCGCGGCGGACGAGGCTTGAACCCCTCGAACTTCAACTCCTCAACGAGCTTGTTAATCAGCTTTTCAACCTCGGTCAGAAGCTTGCCCTGCTCGCGGCTGACGAATGTGATGGCTCGCCCTTGCGCACCCATCCGAGCCGTCCGCCCGATCCGATGGACGTACACCTCAGGATCTTCGGGAATATCATAGTTAATGATGTGGCTGATCTCGGAGATGTCGATTCCTCGTGAGGCTAGATCCGTCGCAATCAGCAATCGAATCTTGTGGTTCCGAAAACGCAGCATCACGCGCTCGCGGCGCTGTTGCACCAAATCGCCATGGATCTCCTTGGCGTCCAAACCGCTTGCGTGAAGCTTCTTCGCCAGCTTGCGGGCCGCATGCTTCGTGTTGCAGAAGATGATCGCACGATCAGGATTCTCTTCAGCCAGCAGGACACACAGCAGCCGGTACTTGTCATGCGGGTCGACCGTGCAATAGAACTGCTCGACCTCTTCCACCGTGAGGTCGTCGGCCGACACATTGACATCAACCGGATCCGTCATAAACCGCTTGGCGAGGCGCTTGATCTCGTCGTCGATCGTTGCAGAGACGAAAATCGTCTGATGCTCGTGGCGGACCTGCGACAGAATCCGCGTGATGTCGTCGCGGAAACCGATATCCAACATCCGATCCACTTCATCAAGAATGCACACTTTGACCCGGCTGAAATCCAGCGCCCGCCGCCCAAGCAGATCCAACACCCGACCTGGCGTCCCCACCACGAAATGCGGTTTCTTTCCCAGAAGGTGGATTTGCGTGCTAACCTTCTGACCACCATAAACCGGAATAATGTGCAAATGCGTCCCGTCCGACAATCGTCGTGACTCCGCAACCACCTGGGCTGCCAACTCGCGCGTCGGAGCAAGACACAACGCTTGCAAGCCGCCTTCCCGATCGATGTTCTGCATCGCCGGCAACGCGAACGCGGCTGTCTTGCCCGTCCCCGTTCGCGCCTGGCCGAGAATGTCACGGCCGCTGAGCGCGTGCGGAATCATCTCACGTTGAATGTCGGACGGCTCGACAAAACCGATCTTGCCAAGCGCTGTTAGAAAACGGACTTCGATGCCGAGGTCGGCGAACTTGCTGGGTAGCTCTGGATGACGTTGCATGGGTCCCTGTCGTTAAACCATTCGGGAATCAGGCGCTACAATAGTGATCGATGCGGCGCCTGTAAAGGCATGCGAACACACGTCTTCGGTTTCGTTTGGCAAAATCAAACGGCCCAACCACGCAACCACCGCTACCATTCCTTATCCATCGTAATCCAAAGATGAATTAGATACGCAAGCAGTGGAGCGCTCACCAGCGAGCCGATGATGTCGCGCCAAGCCAAGTTGCCATTGTAGAGCAACGCGATCGCAAGCCCAACGCCCACGACCGTCAGCGTCGCCGCCAACACCTTGGCAAACACCGCCGGAACGAACGGTAGTTGGGACATCGCAGGCACTCAATCCCTCAAAAAAGGCGCCGCGCGCATCCGTTCACGCCGACCCCAGACCGGACTACCATAGGCGTTTCCCCCTCAGCCTGCAAGCAAAACTCCGCCCGCACCCCACCAGACGTCCACCTCCACGCCGTCATCCATGTCGCCGACCTTGCGGTCCCGGACCACCACCCTATAATACCGCCACATACGGGCTGCGACAGGCCCACCACCAGCCATGTTGCACTCAACATCCCCCACACCACCCGACGGCATACCACCCAACCACTCCAACCCGAACGACCTCAGTACCAGCGGCGAGCCTTCAAACGTCGTTAACACACCAACCACAACGCCCGCGCACCTGCGAGAACGCCGCCGAAAGATCGTCCACATGCTCCCCGGTTTCATCCCCGCCATCGTCGCCACCTTCTACCACGACGATCCCCTGCCGATCTGGAACCTCGCCGTCGTCGCCGCCGCCGTCGCTGTGCTCCTCTGGTTGGCCATTCGTAAATCCGGCGACTGTCGCCGCATGGACCGCGAAAGCTGGGCACGCACGTGCCTCACCTACGCCGTTCCGCCGATGATCGTCCTTTGCCTTTTTCCCGCAAACCTCGAATACGCCTTCGTCGTGCTCACCGTCCTCGCCTTCGGAGACTCCGCCGCAGCCATCGGCGGACGCCGATTCGGCAAACGCAAACTACCCTGGAACCGTGAAAAAACGTGGGCAGGCTTCTTGTGCTTCCTCGCCCTCGCATCACCCATTGCAATCCTCGTCTTTTGGGGCGAAGCTCGTCCAAGAGTAACACTCGGTTCCGCCGTCGTGTGCGGACTGATACCAGCCGCTCTGGGCGCATTCGCCGAGACGCTTCGCTCGCGGATCGACGACAACCTGCGTGTCTGTATCGCGGCAGCGATAGGCGTGGTCATCACCGGAGAGCTGTTCGTTCAATTGGCATGACCACTATCGACACAGCCACCAACGCCAAACCCCCGCCCCATGACACGCCACCAAGCGCCGCCATGCCCCTCCTCGCCGTCCGAAACCTGACCAAGCGGTTCGACACCACCGTCGCCGTCGATGCAATCGACTTTGACGTCAACGCCGGAGAAATCGTCGGGCTGCTGGGACCCAACGGCGCGGGCAAGACCACCACCATGATGATGCTCGCGGGGCTGCTCACCCCTGACGACGGAGCAATCACCATCAAAGGCCAATCTTTCGCAACAGGCGGGCGCAGCCTCCGAAAGGCCATCGGACTCGTACCGCAGGATCTAGCTGTTTACGACACACTGTCGCCCATCGAAAACATGACCGTATTCGGCGGCTTGTACGGCCTGAGTGACGCAACACTGTCACATCGCATCGCAGACGTGCTCGATATCGTCGGCCTGACCTCCGTCGCGAGGAAACGAGTCGCCACGTTCTCCGGTGGCATGAAACGTCGCCTCAACTTCGGTATCGCCATACTCCACAACCCAGCCCTTCTGATCCTCGACGAGCCCACCGTCGGCGTGGACCCCCAATCAAGAAGCTATCTCCTCGCCCAAGTCGAAACACTCAGTCGCGCGGGCACGGGGATCATCTTCGCCAGCCACCACATCGAAGAGGTACAAGCCGTCTCCCATCGCGTTGCCGTCATGGACCACGGACGCATCATCGCAAACGACACGCTCGAAGTTCTGCTCGAACGAGTCTCCGGAACCGTCGAACTACGCGTCGCAGGCCTGTCAGATCACCTCGCCCAACGCATCAACAGCTTGGTCGACATCACGCACGCCCAAAACGGGGCAGCCACCATCCGCCTGACAGCAGCGGACCAACAAGTCGCCGGCTACCCCGTCGCCGCCCTCGCCAAACTGCTCGCCATGCTCGACGACGGAGGCGTCACCGTCCGGTCCATCTCCGCCGCCGAGTCCGATCTCGAATCGCTCTTCCTACAACTCACAGGCCACGAACTACGCGACTGACAACCCATGCCCGCACGCCACATCATCCGCAAAGACCTCCTCATCCTCACAAGAGACCGCCGAGCAGCCGCCACGCTCGTGTTCATGCCGCTCATCTTCATTGCCATCCTTGGCCTATCCACCGGACGCATCATTCGCGACGAAAACACCGCCGCCACACTCCAAATCGCATGGGTCGATCAATCAGGATCACCGCTCGCCGCGGCCATAGGCCGATCCATGCGCGAACGCGACGAAATCGAATGGTCGCCCACCGACAACGACCAACGCGCTCGCCAACAAGTCGACGACGGCCGCGCCGCCGCCGCCGTCATCGTAGGACCCGACTTCCAGCGCTCCGTCGACGCGCTCGACATCGCCGACTGGCTCGACCCCGGCAGCGGCAAATTGGCAAACGGACTCCAACAGCTCGACATCCACCTCTACGCAGGCCCCGTCCCAACCGTCAAGGGCATCATCGCCGAGCAATTGATCTTCTCCGCCGCCATCAAAACACTCTTGCCGCACGCCGCCGCCAAGAACCCCATCGTCAAAGCCTTCCTCGCAACCCGTTCGAAGACCAACACTCCGTCAACCGAATCGGATTCCACCGCACAACCGCGCCGCTCAAAACTGCCCGTTCGTTCCGGCGATGTCGTCTACCGAGTCATCGTCCCCGGCTACACCGTCATGTTCGCTTTCTTCCTCATCAACATCATGGCCAGATCATTCATCAGCGAACGACAGGAAGGAACGCTGCTGCGCTTGCAAGCGTCACCCATCAGCCGCACCGCCTTGTTACTGGGCAAGACGATACCGTTCCTCATCATCTCAATCGTCCAAGGCCTCCTTCTCTTCATCTTTGGACGATTGCTCTTCGGCATGTCATGGGGTGAGCAACCGTGGATACTGCCGCTGGTCATCGTCTGCACATCGCTGGCAGCCACCGGGTTGGGCTTGCTGACCGCCGTCTGGGTACGAACCGACGCCCAAGTCTCCGCCTACGCCAACCTGATGGTCATCGCGCTGGCCGGCATTAGCGGTTGTTTCATGCCCCGGTCCTGGCTGCCCGATTCCATGCGAACCCTCAGCCTCGCAACCCCCCACGCGTGGGCACTCATCGCCTACGAACAACTTCTAGGCGGCCGCCAACCCGACCTGCCCCGAGTCCTCGGTTGCTGCGCAGTGCTGACAATCTTCGGCATCGGCTTCTTCATCCTCGGCGCGGCGAGATTCCGCCGCCAACTACCCGGCTAACCCCGGAGCCTGCACGACATCTCCGGCCGCCTGGCCCTTCTCTTTAGAAATCGCTTCAGGAGGGCATCCGCCGATCAGAGCCGCGACGGTAAAGGAGCGGTCGACTGGTCTGGCCCATCTCTTTAGAGATTTGGGACGCGATGATACGCACGTGGGCGAGCGTCTCGACGATCATCGCGCCTCCCACATCCAGCGGGGAAAGTCGTCCACCCGATCGTTCCATCCTGAACAATGACCGGTTCGTCCGAAGACACTCACGACTACGAGATCGTGATCTGCGTATCCGACACGATGACGACCGTCATTTTCGTACTCGACGAATCGACGGCAAATGTATCCGGATCGGGCCGGGCCGACACGGTGAACGTCCCGCTCGCATCCGCGGACGCCCGGAATTTGAACGTAGCCAGATACTTCGCCGTTAGTGAAGCAACCGCGTCTCCATCCAGCGCGTTAAGCATTCGCACGGTACTCGTATCGAACGACTGAAACGGACCCAACCCCGCGAAGACGTAATCACTCCGCAGTTCGTCAACCACAATGTCTTCCAGTGTCAGACTGCCAGTCGTACCGCCCGACGCGCTCAGGCCGATCTCATATCCGCGCAGATTGGCGAATTCCCCTCCGAACACCTCAACGTCGAACAGATCACCGGCAGACCCCGACGCGGGCACGGCCGACATCGTCATGCCAATCGTCGCCGGCCCTCCCGGCGGCGGCCCGACCGCAAGACCCGACGCGAAGAATCCCAATGGGGCTGGGGAGCAACACGGATCAACCCCATTGAACGTGTCCAGCACGGCGAATAAGTCGAACAGATTGATCTTCCCGTCTGGCACGCACGGATCCACGCACTCTTGCGGGCAAGACATGATGTCCACGTTGGAAAACGTGCAGTTCTCAAAAACACCGGAGAACCCATCCAGAACGCAGAACAGATCGAATAAGTTGATGTTGCCGCTGCAGTTTACGTCTCCGTAGATTCGGGGCGGGTTGCACCCTGCAATCGGATCACAACTGTCGCACTTACACACGTCGGCAAGGATGGGGCAGTTCGAGTCGTCTGCAACGAAAATACACCCGTTCGGGTCAGCATTAAGGTCAGATGGATCGCAAGAATCGATCGTGCAAGCGATCATGTCGTCACAGGTCGAAACTAAGAGGCACCCATCTGGCCCCGCATTCGGATTAACAGGATCGCAAGAATCGGTCGTACACCCAACGCCGTCGTCACAGTTGGCGTCGTTGGGCGTGTTCACTACGACGTCGTTCACTTCATCGCATGAGTCGTCGGTGCACGGTACGCCGTCGTCGATCACCGGCGACGCACCCGCCTGACAGTTCAGCATCGCGTTGCAAATCTCCGCACCGTTGCAGAACAGGGCGTCGTCGCACTCGGAGTCTAAAGAGCAGCACGCGGTGCAGGAACCAGTTACTTCACAACAATCTTCTCCGGGATCACAGGGATTTCCCGTGTGCGCGCACGCACCATTACTGCACATGTCAGTACCGTTGCAAAACACCGCGTCGTCGCAAGGCGTCCCTTCGGGCTTGTCGGGGTGAGTACAGATACCCAACGCGTTGCAAATGTCGTCGCTACACTCGTTTCCATCGGCGCCGCAGGGCGTACCGTTGGGTTCGTGATTGGACAGACACGTACCGAACCCGTTGCAGGTGTCGGGGTTGGTGCAATCGGTGTTGTTGGAATTCCCACACGACGTTCCGCTCGACCTGTTCGCGTTGGAACACACGTTGCCGCTGCAAACATCGCTTGTGCAGGCGTTGCCGTCACTGCAATGAGACCCCGACGTACACTCGACACAGGCTCCGCCGGAGCAGAACGGTGTAGGGTTCGTGCAATCCGCGTTGGTCTGACACTCGGGGCCAGCGGTGTACGAGATCAGTATTTGCGTCTGTGGCAAATCGCATTGAGGGGAACCTAAGCAGTTGCAGTTCGTACATGCGAAGCAGTATTTCTGCACGGATGAACTGTATTCGGCGCGGAGATAAACATCCCCTGGAGCTCCGCCATCAACACGGGAGTTCCAGTCTGCTGCCGAAATCTGAAATGGCATATCGTTAAACTGAAAGGGCGCGAAGCAATCCGTAACGCCAGTACTAGAAAAGAGTGTGTTTATGACCGACCATGTCCCCGTTTGCGGACCGATGCCAACTTGGAGAAAGTGCGAGCCACCGGCGAGATCGGCTTGGACATTCACCTGAAACGTGACCAGGGTTCCCGGTGCTGCGCGCTGCACGTTCGTGAACGTCGTATCATGCACGCCGTGTCCAGCGTCGAGGTTTCCCCGAATCAACGACAGAGTGACTCCAGCTGCAGCGGTCTGTGTGGCAACTCCGACAACGAATAGCCATCTAACAATGATTCCTCGTCCCATGAGTGACTCTCCAAGTAGTTTCGTTATGTGAAGGCCGCGATCGGCCGATAGTCTCGACGCCATCCAATGTGGCACTTCTCACACTGTCAGACCCGTCGCCTCATCAGAATGCAGATTGCTGATGCGCCCAGAAGCGCAAGCGATGTAGGTTCGGGAACGACGGTCACTGTAAAGGTCTTGTCGAGCGTCAAGAACAAATCTGGCGGTTCAATCCGAGGATCCCTGTCGATTCCGTTCAGCATCTCGAATGTGGCTTCAACGACAGCGAAGTGACTGCCTATTTCCCCAGGAGAAAACAGCGGCGTTCCACCGACCTTTACTCCCCAAAACTTCAGGACGGGAACGACGAATGCCTCCTGAGGTTTCAGAGTGATGGCGAGGAATCCCTCAGGAGTGGTAGTCAAAGGATCGTCGGGGTCTGCGGATGCATCCAAAAGGAACAAGCCCAATCGTGGTAAAAGTGCTGTGTCTCCTACGGTGGCGGCGAGCTCACCGACAAAGATCGCGTCGAAAGGCTCCGAGCTGTCGTTTGTGATCAATGCGGAAACCAGCAGGCTCTCGCCATCCACCGGGAAAGGCTGCGTTGGGCTATGCGGGAATCCCTGCTCGATTGTAAGATCGCTCGGACCAATCAACTCAAGCAGAACATCGCCCGCAGCCCCATCAACCAGTAGGCCATTCAGAGACAGTAGCAGGCACAGCGCTGTCGATGTTTTCATCTCGTTTATTTCTCCAGAGTTTCGCAGCGACCGCAACGCCGATCGCCGTGGTCGGCCAAATCACCGTCCTTCATGGAGCCGTTCGCCTCAAATTTCAACTAAGAATAGAACACACCCATACAATCCGTCAATATCGAAACGCTGCCGCGCCCGAAATTCCAATACCCGCCACCTCTGTTTGTCGCCGTGTTCTCCGAGAACACGCAGTTCTCAAACTTCGGGGCAAAAGTCCCAGGCTGGTTCAGGCTGTCGCTCGACGCTCCTCCACCGCGTGCCGCGGTGTTCTTCGTGAACGTGCAGTTCCGGATGACAGGTGCCGCAGTAAGGTTTCTGATCCCTCCGCCTTGGTTTTGCCAGATATTCTCAGGACCGTTGGCGACACCAGCCGTGATCGTGAAGCCGTCAAGCACGGCAGTCAGATCGCCCGCCCCCTCCACGACGTGGTACGAGTTGTCTCCCGTGCAGCGCCCAAACGGCGGGTTGACACACGCGCCGGATCCGTTGGGAGCACCGCACGTCTGATCACCGTTGCAGCTCGTTTCGTCGTTGCCGGTGATGTCGCCCGTCAATATCGTGACGTTTGGGCGAAGCGAAGGATCGGTCAGATCGATGCTGCCAGGGGCTTCAGTCCCGTCGAACCCGCCATAGATTTCCACCTGGTTGATCAGAGCGAACGAGGCCGACTGGTCTCCGAGCGTCTGCAATGCTCCGCGGTCCGGCCTATAGGTTCCCTTGGCCACCCATACCTGCGT
>CAYQFV010000155.1:0-5572 GCA_964416845.1 uncultured Phycisphaeraceae bacterium
GGAGGACTACTTATTGCGGATACTCGGACAGGGAATTTAGATGCGATTGCCCTGCTCGAACGGCCAGTCGGCGTAGGACTCCCGGTTGCCCGGGAGCTCCACTCCGACTGCCGCCAAACTCAGGAAGCCAAGCCGAGGGCGCTCGCTCAGTCAATACAAACCGAGCAAATCCTGGCCAATTCGCAACTCTTGTTCAAATGATAGGACGGCCGCCGCAAACAATGACCGCGACACACCGCCGAGAAGGATATGATCCCAATTACGCTCGCTCGTCGAATCCAGCAAGATCGGAAAAGAGGCGGTCGATCGCCACACCCATCTTGTCGTTCGTTTGGTACGATTCAGCCGCAATCTCCGCACGAACCCGATCGACCAAGCCGGCCCGAACGTCGGACACGTCATCTCCGCGCGACAACCGAAGCGCTGCCGGCGAAATGTCGACCACGTCGCCCGTACGTTTCTGCTCGACCTTCGAGCCGTCACCTGCCGGGCTATCACGCTCGGTGCGTTGCGGCAGAAGACCGCTTGTGATGCTGATTTTGTTCATTGCATCCATGTCGAACGTGCTCTTCTATGAATCGCCGGACGTCGCCGCCTTCACCTCAACACGCCGCCGACATCCAAACGGGTTCAGCCGGCCGCAACAGTGCGTGCGCAAAATCAACTCAACCCTCTCGACAGAAGGCACTTACGCTGTGGACGGCAATGGCGAAGTCAAAAGCGCCATCACGCATCCGGGGTACATCGCGCACGCCGCATGCACGGTCGGCAAGCAGAGTATCCCCCGTTACGGAACTTCTATCGACGCCATCAAGGTACGATCTTGAACGAAAACCATTTTGTGAGCACTGAAATCACCAACCCCCGATCAGGCCGCACCCCAACGTCCGATAGCCATCGGGCGTAACCAATGCTCGTTGCGCAGGTTATCTGGAACCGCGCCAAAACGCGGCCACACGAACCAGCCTGCGTCTTGACTAACGCGACGCGACATTCGCCGCGCATCCCATTACCGCCCGAAACCCGCCACCGCGTCCTACCTCAGCCGGCAAGCCACGCAGTCGATTTCCATCCTGGCGCCCGCGACCACCAACGCCTTAACGATCACCGTCGACCGCGCCGGTGGATTGGTTGGAAAGGATTCCCCAAACACCTTGTTGAACGTCGCAAAGTCCGACACGTCCGTCAAAAAACACGTGCACTTCAGCACGTTCTCCATCGTCGTGCCTGCCGCCTCAACAGACGCTTTCATGTTCGCAAGCGCTTGGCGACATTCAGCCTCGAAGCCCCCCGTCACCATCGCTCCCGTTTTCGGGTCGCGACCCACAACGCCTGCGGGATACACGAGCCCGCCAAACATCGTCGCGCGAGAAAAAGGCCGCCGAAGCTCCGTGGGCACCACTTGCTTTCGCTGCTGATCCTTCGCCTGCGCCGGCACCGCCGCACCGCCCACCACAGCCGCTGATCCCAAGACTGCCGTATGACCCAAGAACGATCGTCGAGATGAACCGCCCATCGCCGCACACTCCTTCCATCAGTCCGAATTCAAAACACCGTCTCCCTCACACGTCATCAGCCTATCACACCTCCCATCTGCCGAAAACCACCCACACGACGGCCTGTCTCATGAAGGCCCTTCGAGCACCACCGGGTCGGCCAGGCTCGCGTCCACCACCAACCATCGTTCCGTCTTGGGTGACAGTTGCCATTGTCGAAGCGCCTCTGCCCGTCCCGCAAAATAATACCGGCCCAACTGCGTGCAATACTCGTTCATACTGCCCCAGACGTGCCGGTCCGCACGTTGATATTCACGCGGTCGCATTCCTGAAAACGCCGCAACGTACAAATCAATCTGTCGTCCCACCGGCTCAATGTACACCCGGTCATACCCTGCACCGTTTCGCCCAACCCATCGACCAATCGTGACCAACTCGACCTGCTGCATGATCCGAGGCATGTCCGCCGAATGCACATACCGCCAAACATACGACCAGCCGCCGACCAACACCGTCAGTCCACACAGCCCGCCAACTGCCGCCGCACTCGCGATCCGGCGTGTGGGCTGCGCCGGGTCCACATCAACACCACGCACCCAGGACACCACCCGCACCATGCCCACCACCGAGATCATCGGGAACAACACCGCGCAGCCCGACGCACGGATCGCGCTCGGAACCGTCCGCGTCGCGATCGCCGGACTCATGCAGATCAGCGCACCGCCGACCAGCAGCACGCGATCCAGTCGAGACACGCCCCTGCCACCCAGCAGGAGCACCGCCAGACCAAGATAGAAAAACGGCAGTGTCACAAACGAAAGCCGCCCCGCCGCCAGCTTGTCGAATTCGCCGAAACTGTAGAATAGATATCGAGGCTCAATGTGCGCCCACACCCCGCGCGCCACCGATTCCATCGCATCCATCCATCCAAAAAAATGCGCACGCGTCATCGCAGCCCGACCGAAAAACGCCGTCGGATCATCCCACATCGCCCAGACCTGAGGCCCTGCACCCGCGAGCGCCGCAACACCGAGCAACATCAACAGTTGCAACCGCCGGCGAACGCCAACACCCCCGCCAGGCCAAACCATCAACATCCCCGCCGCGCCCAATGCAAACAACAGCCCCGTCAACCGGGTCGCGCCGTACGCATTGGTGGACACGCCAATCACCAAGCCCGCGATCAGCCACGATCGGCATACACAGTGCCACGACATGGCACTGTTCAAAGACAACACCGCTGTACGCACCGTCAGGATAATCACCACCCCAAAAAAACCGGGCAGCGCGCAGCCTTCGTGCGCCAATCGCGAAAACAGAACATGCCAAGGGCTCACCGACAGCACCAGCATCGCCGCCAGCCCGCCCCAATACCCGAACACGCGACCGCCCCAGACGCCGACCAGTATCACAGTGGCGATCCCGAACAACGCGGACACCGCTCGGCCCCACCCGACCGAAAAACCGACGAATCGGCTCGGAATTGCGCAAAACCACGCAAACATGGACGGGCGATTGTCACCCGGACCCCAACCGCGGCACAAAATGGGATAACGACGCCCCGATCGATCCGCACCGGTCTCCGCAATGCTCCAGCCGTCGTACACGTTCGACAGCTCGTCTTCGTTCACCAATTCCGGATACCGTTCCAGCCACGCAAACCGCAGCAGCGCAGCCTGAACGATCACCACCGCTGCAAACCCCCATCGCCACCCGGTTCGATCAAGCAAGTCGCTCATCAAGAACAAACCCCTCGCTCCACAAACGCTGCATCGACAACTCACACATACGTTGTGGACGACGCGACAAATACGCCGCTCTAGATCTCGTCAAACGCACAAAAACCTTTCAGACCCACCTACAGCTCTTTGCGGTGCGGATGCAAGATACGTCGAAGCCGTTGCGCCGTCGTGCGAAGCTCTTCGTACGTGAATGTCCTCCCGCACTCAGGGCAACACATCGATTCGCTGCCGATCAAGCTATAGGCACATTGAGGGCACCGAGTACCGTCTTGGATCATGACCGGTCCACTAAGACTTCGAACAATCCAAAGGAATGCGATACTGATCGCGCAGGAAAGCAGGATCATCACTCCGACTGCGAAAACAATCCGCCGCCATTGGGCCGGATCGTGATTCCCGATACTGAAAACAATGGCAGGTAGGGTCGCGCCAACCGCAAAGCCAACAGCCGCAATGATCGAGCGAGCCAGAGTTCCTACCATTCCTCGAAAACGCCAAAGGAACGGTAATGGAATGCACAGGATTGCAAACGTACCGATGATATACTCGGCCCGACGGCTCAACCCAGATAACAACTGCATCCACGATGAAGGACCGAGTAGTACTGCACACATCAACCCAACGACGAAAAAATAGACCGACAGTCCCACGAGGAAAGAATAGAAGATCAATCGCAATGGAGACCACAGTTCAGAAAGATAGATGATTCGAGGACGCCTCATGATGTGATCCGACGTTTCCCATTCTTTAGGCGCTAGTCGGGCATAGTACCGAACGACGACATTGGATTCAAGCCGAACGACGTCGGTCGGTCTCTGCCCGACGATTGCTCGCCCAACTCAAACTCATACGAATGATCGACATCCGTGACCAGCCAGTGCTCGTTCTTGGCAGATGCTTCCCATTCCCGCATGGCCTCGTCACGGCTGTCGAAATGGTATTTCCCAAGTCGAATGCAAAAATCTGTGTATCGACCCCACACCTGCCGATCAGTTCGTTGAAACTGAGCGGGCGTCATTCCGGAGAACGCAGCCACATAGAGATCCCACGAATTACCGATCGGCGCGATGCAGATGCGGTCGTACCGATCAGCCTTGTCTCGCAGCCATCGACCCATCGCAACCCAGCGCGGCTGCTGATCGACGGCGTGCAGCGACGGACGCTCCAAATATCGCCACACATACGAACTCCCCGCGACCAAAATGACCACAGCCGCTGCTGCCATCGTTCGCCCGGCACGCCGCCCGGCTGCCCCATCGTTGGGTGCCAACCTTCCAGCGCGCCACCAGCGTTCCAACCAGCCACTACAAACCACCATGCCCAGGCACGAGATCATCGGAAAAAGCACCGCACACGCCGACGCCCGCAACGCGTGCGGATTCGTCCGGGTCACCGCAGCGGACGCGATGCAAAACAAGACAGCCGACAGGAGAATCGCCCGATCCACGCGCGACCACCTGCCGCCAGGCCAAACCAACGAGAGCAGCCCGATGTAAAAGAAGGGCAGCGCGACCACCGACAACCGCGCCACCGTCAGCGCGTCCGGGTCCGCAAAACTGTAGAACAAATACCGGGGGGCAAGATTGGCGGCCACGTTCAGCGAAAACGTCTCCACCGCGTCCCACCAACTGAACACGTCGATCCGAACCGTGCGCGCCCGGCCCACAAACCCCGACGGGTCGGACGCGAACGCGTAAATCTGAGGCAACGCCCCCGCCGTGACCGCCACCGCGTAAACCATCAGGACCAACGCGACCCGGCGCCAATCGCGCGTCGTCGCTCGCACCACGCACAAACAAATCACCGCACCGAGAATCGCGAAAAGCAATCCCGACAGGCGCGTCGCCGCGTAGGCGTTTGTGGAAAAACCGATCACAAACCCCGCAAGGGCCCAACGTCCGAGCGACACGCCCGACCGCCCGACACGTGCGCACGCACGTCGCAGCGTCAGAATGATGGCCACGCAGAACAGCCCGGGCAGTGCTTTGCCCTCGTGTGCTTCTCGAGAGAACAGCACATGCCAGGGACTGACCGCCAGCAGCAGCATCCCGACGAGCGCACCACCACGACCGACAATGCCCCAAGCCCACCACCCCAACAAGACAACCGCCGCCACGCCGGCCAACCCGGAAACGCCCCGACATGCGACCGGCGAAAAACCAAACAGCTCGTACACCCCCGCGCACAGCCACGCCATCAACGCCGGCCGATTGTCGCGAGGCCCATTGCCATAACACAGAACAGGATGACGACGCCCGGACCGATCCGCCCCCGTCTCAGCGATGCTCCAGCCGTCATACATGTTGGACAACTCGTCCTGATTGACGAGCACCG
>CAYQFV010000155.1:5672-10496 GCA_964416845.1 uncultured Phycisphaeraceae bacterium
GCGATGCTCCAGCCGTCATACATGTTGGACAACTCGTCCTGATTGACGAGCACCGGAAACCGATCCAGCGCGATCAACCTTAGCCCCGCAGCCAACGTAAGCACGGCGATCACCCACACCCAGAAGACCGCGCCGGTTCGTCCACTCGATTGATTGACGGCAACACCGCGCATGACAGACCGATCCGTTGAAAAGACCTTCGATAGTCCAAAGATCAAAACCACTTGCGGAAGAATTGGCAAGACGCCGCGCGCCCGGCGGCTGTCCAACTAACGGCCGACGATGTAGTTGAACTCGCGATCGAAACGACCGACGAGTTGCTCGCGCGAACGGTCGTTGAGGTCGGCGAACGGAATGATCGTACCCGTAGGCCACCAGCGGTCAGGCTGGCGAGATTCTTTCTCGCCGACGAACTCGCTGTGGCCGTCGAAATGGTTGACCACGATCCCGCGCTCTCCGCCGGACCGGTGCCGATACCCATAGCGACCGAGTTGCTTGCTAAAGTGGTACGACGACAGCACAAACTGTACCGCGTCATACTCGCGCAGCGTCGGTCCGCCATTGCAGAACGCTCCACCGTCCAGCGCGTCCCATTCCAGGTCGTAGGTCGGGACGCCGGTTTCGTCCGTAAACCGATTGCCATCAGCCAGGTACGCCTTGCCCGCCGGGTTGGCGATGAGATCGATACGGGGAACGTGGTTCTTCGGCGTTAGCGTTCGACCGCCTATGCGATCAAAACTCGCCTCGGGGTGCGGCGCTTTCACGCCCCACGGCTTCGAAGGATCGCCATCCACCATCGTACGCGACCACATCAGAAAGTTGCGGAACGTGTTGTAACTGACCATTGGCTGTCGCTTGAACGACCCGCGAGCCTTGGGGTAGGGATCCGCAAAGAACGGATTGGAAGGACAATGGAAAACGCCCTCCGAAGCCGATCGCATTCGCTCCGCACGATTGGCCGGCAACGACATGTTCATCGACTCGGCCGCCAGGGGGCCGGCGTAGTCCCAAATCTGCGACGGGCCATGATCGAACTCTTCGCTCTCCGCCTCCGGTCTAGGCCCGTCGGTGAACATCACGCTCCCGCTCGTGCCCGGCGACCCGCACAGCCAACCGCTCCACTCAGTACTGTACACCGCCGCCGCGCGCCCGATGTGCATGGTGTTTGAACTGCACACCGCCGAACGCGCCTGCTCCCTCGCCGACCGCAGCGACGGGAGCAACATTGCAATCAAGAGGACGATCACCGAAATCACGACGAGGAGTTCAATCAGACTGAACGCTGTCCGATAACGCGGTGGAAAGTGCCACTCCGTGGCACTCTCTCGCAATTCTCTGACCTGCGCAAGCTCGCCGGTCGCGGAAGGCCATTCCGCTTGCGGCCGATCTATTGCAGCCAAATTCGGAACTCCAACGGCAGACATGAAAGCTCACCAACAACTATTGAATAACAGCGATTGGCCGACCGTCACATGAATACCAACGTCATGTGAATACTAACCCCATATGCCACGCGGCGTCGAGCAAAAAACTGTTTTCAGGTTAACGGGAATGGGAAGCATGGGAACACTGGGCGGCCTGGAGGGTGCAGTGCGAGGTCCCTCTGTAGCGCGGGCTTCCAGCCTGCACGACCCTCGATAGCGGTGCAGGCAAGATGCCTGCGCTACGGATCGCGACAGCTTCGCGACGGACCGTCAATCTTCTCGCTGAACCGACGATCCGATGGTCGAGGCGAGTCGGCGATCGCGTTGGGACAGTCGGCCGCGCCCGGCGATGACAGCGATGCAATATGCGTCGCTGTCGACGTTGGCAGCCAAGACAAGAACGCCGTTGCGGTTGTCTTCGACGGTGACGCCCGCGAACGGGCCGAACCGGGAGGCGTGCGAGCGAGGTGGGATCGGTGTGGCGAGGTCGTTGGATTCGGCGAGCACTTCTTGGAGACACTTCGCTGCGATGCGCTCGGGCGGGGTGCCGTCGGGGTTGGTCCGCCGGTTGATGAGCGCAAGCCTTCGGGTGTGCCCGTCGATCAGCTCTTCGAAGACGAGCGTGTCGGGCAGGCCTGCGTCGGGCATGGCCCGCCAGCGAGCGGGCGGGCGTACGCTGACGTTCCAACCGCGCGGGGCGATGCGTACACCCAACAGCACGGTTTGTCTGCTCCGTGAGACGATCGTCGCAAGTGCCGTGGAGCCCGCGAGCACAAGGATTGCACAAAGCAGGGCTTTGCGCTCCTGGGATTGCTTGCCCGGGGCGTTTGCGGGGTCGATCATGCTTGCGATGATATCGGTGGGGGCGTGACGCTGCAATGGTTGACCGCGAATAACGGGCACATTAGATTGCGACGACACGGCTCCAAGGGTGGGAGACATTGACGGGAGCACATACGCGGCGATCTATCGGCCACCGGGCCGGGTGACGATCGCGGTTTCGGCGTTTCGTCATCACTTCGCCTCGCGGTGCGGGCTTTCCTCTTATGGATAGATTCAAACGCTTCTTCAAGCGCGGATTGGGAGCACTGGCGCCCACGCTGGTTACGATCGCCCTTTTGATGTGGGCGTATCGGTTTGTTGATGAGAATATCGGCCGTCACATCACCGAATTGGTGGTTTCGGCCTACGCGTGGCGTGGTCCGCCGGAAACATTTTTCGGGATCGACGACGAAACGGCGCTTCGCCTGGGTGACCCGATTGATGAGTGGGACGCGACAACGGGTCGGCGATTGACGACCCAGTACAAGGTTCTTCACTCTCCGGGGCTCGCCTCACGAGACGCTGAGATCCGCAAACAGGCCGCCCAGGCCGAGCGGGACGCGTTGTGGGATCTGGTGACTCGAAAATGGAAATTCTTCAACGTCATCGGTTTTGTCATTGGCATCTTTCTTATATACTTGACGGGGTATTTCCTGGCGAGTTTCGTCGGGCGTAAGACGTGGTCGTTGCTGGAAGGTGCCGTTCGTCGGTTGCCGTTGATCGGCGGCATCTATCCGAGTATCAAGCAGGTCACGGACTTGTTGATCGCCGAGCGGTCGCTGGATTTCACAGGCGTTGTGGCCGTCCAATATCCGCGTAAGGGTCTTTGGTCGGTGGGTCTGGTGACAGGCCCAGCGATGAAGCAGGTGAGCGAGCGTGATGATCGCGAGCTTTTGACGGTGTTCATCCCGAGTTCGCCGACGCCCTTTACGGGTTATACCGTCACGGTCGCGGCGACTGACGTGCTTGAATTGCCGTTGACGATTGACGAGGCTTTTCGCTACACGGTAAGCGGTGGCATTTTGAGGCCTGGCGAGCAGGTCGCAACCGGATCGTTGCCGTCGGAATTGTGATCGCCCCGAGAGCAGGGCGGCGCGGTCGGTTTTGTGTCTAGGAGACGTGTAGTGCAGATTACATTCACCGGTCGGCACGTTGACGTGCCGGAGGAAATCCGAGAGTACTCGCGTAAGAAGGCGGAAAAGCTGCTTAAATTCTACGATCGTATCCAGGCGATCGAGGTTCTTTGGGATCACGAAGGCGATCAATTTACGGTAGAGATCGTCGTCAACGCCGGATCGCGACATACGTTCATCAGCCGAGAGGTCGGGCCGGAAGGGACCGCGCTTGTGGATATCGTGGTGTCCAAGCTGGAACGCCAACTGACCAAGCACAAGGAACGATTTCGCAATCGGATGCATTTGAACAAGAAGCCTCCGGTCGACGAAGCGTAGCGAAACGTCATGACGTTTTCGCGTGCATACAGGATTGGGACCTTATGAATCTGTCGGACTTCGTGGTCTGCGACTCGGTGATCCCGGAACTTGAGGCGAGAGATCGCAACGGCGTGATTCGAGAGCTCATTGCCTCGCTCGCCAAGCATGCGGCCATCGCACCCGATCAGGTGGACACGGTCGCCCGCATTGCGATCAAACGAGAAAACGAGGGCAGTACCGGGTTTGGAAAAGGGGTGGCTGTCCCCCACGTGAAGACCGACGGCGTTGAGAAGATGGTCGCGACGATTGGTCGATCGAGCACGGGCGTGGATTTCGCTGCCCTGGACCGGGCGCCGGTGTTTACGGTGGTCCTTCTGGTCAGCCCCAAGAACGATCCAGACGCCCATCTCGCCGCGATGGAGCAAATCTTTCGCCATTTGCAGCGGGATAACTTCCGGCGGTTCCTCAAGCAGTCGGATACCAAAGAAGCGATCATCGACCTGATTCACGAGGCGGACGAGCTCACCGGTGCCTGACACGCCTCCCCGCGCCTGAGCAACCATGTCTTCGTCCAATCAAGCAGGAGTCGGCAATCCGTGGCTGACGCGTATCAACCTCTCGAACGGGAAGTCACCGTCTTGAACCGGGATGGTCTCCATGCGCGGCCGGTGATGAAGTTTGTCGAACTCGCCCAGAAGTTCTCTGCCTCCATACGCGTGACCGCCGCCGGTCAGAACTCTGACGTAGTGGACGGCAAGAGTGCAATGGAACTCATGTTGCTCGGCGCGCCATTCGACACACGACTGCGCATTCGCGCCACCGGCCCCGACGCCGAAAATGCCCTGGAAGAACTCGTCGCACTCGTCGAACGCCAGTTTGATATGGACCCGAGCTAGTGTAGTCTCACAATAACCCTAGTTAATTCATTCCGATGGACGCCGTTTTCCGGATGGTTGGAGTGATCAAATGTGTTCGTTTTCTTCGATCATATCGGCATTTAGTAACTATGATTGGGATCACACCTCAATCTGCCGGTCGTGGGCTGCCCACGCCCGGCTGTCAGCCTAATGGCGCTTCCACTCTGCACCCATGCACGTTCGGCATTAAGGGCGACACCCAGACAGGTAATAATCGTCCTCAGGCGG
>CAYQFV010000156.1:0-10487 GCA_964416845.1 uncultured Phycisphaeraceae bacterium
TTTGACGTATCGCCATGCGCTCGATGTGGACGATTCCGGGGATCGACTCGTCTTCGGCAGCACGACCGGCTCGGTATGGGTTTCGGAAAACCAGGGCGATCGATGGTTGTGCGTGTCGAACAACCTTCCGCCGGTTCATTGCACGCGGTTTGTACGCTGATGGCGGGGAGTTCTGCCGACTGACGAAACTACCCCAGCAAGTAGTCGAGCAGTTCGCGCATCGAGATTGTGATGAAACTGGAGGCGGAGTCAGCCATCGCGTAAGGGATGACGAGCCTGTCGTTGTGAAGCAGTGCTCCGCAGGAATAGACAACGTTGGGCACGTAACCTTCACGCTCGCGCTCGTTCGGGCAGATGAGCGGCTTGACGGCGTGGGCGATGACTTTGGTCGGATCGTCGAGGTCCAGCAGGTCCGCCCCGATGCAGTAGCGTCGCATGGGTCCGACGCCGTGGGTCAACAACAACCACCCCTCGTCGGTCTCAATCGGAGATCCGCAATTGCCGATTTGAATCAGCTCCCAGCGATGCTCCGGCGCGCGGAGCAGGGTTGCCTCATTCCAAAAGCGAATGTTCGTTGACGACATCACATGCAGATTCTCACCGTCCTGACGCGAGATCATCACGTAGCGGCCGTTGATCTTGCGGGGGAACAAGGCCATCCCCTTGTTCTGCGCACACTTGCCGTTCAGCGTCGTGATGTTGAAGCTGCGAAAATCTTGCGTGCTGAGCAGTTGCGGCAGGATGCGGAACCCATTGTACGCGGTGTAAGTGCCGTAATACGTTTCGCTTCCGTCGTCGTCGGTGAATTGGACGAAACGAGCGTCTTCAATTCCCCTGCTTTCGTTCTCGGTCACCGGGAACACGACGACCTCTGAAGGTCGGCAGTCGGCGGGATATCGAACCGTATAGTTCGACCTCGCCAGCCACAGCATCTGTTCCGCCGCCTCCTCAAACGCTGAATCGCATTTGTCGGCAGGACGCATGTCGTCGATCGTCTCGACCAAGTCACCGAAGACGAACTGTTCATCCAGCCGATCGAGGATCCGTCCGGTCGTTTCCGTAAATGCCCCCATCTCAATCAGCTTGAGAAAGAAGGTGTTCTTCTCGCGGATGGCGTCAAGGTCCGGCTGTGCGCTGCTGACGAATCGGCTTGGCGGACTGACCGAAACCTGCCCCGTGGAACTGATCACGCCGGTTCGAAACACGATGGAAGAGATGTGTCCCTCGCCGGTCGCGCGGAGGCTCATGATGAACCGGCGCGCGCCGGGTGTCAGTTCCGATTGATCGAAGTGTGGCACGATGGAGGGGTTGAACAGGGCGGCGGCTTCGATGGAGTACTCCATCGTGAAGTAGGCACCGATTAGGCGCCGGTGCTGATCGCTCAAGGAGTCGGGTGCGTGAAGCTTCGGGGCGACCGTTTGATAGTGATCGTCGAACACCGCCTCAAGATCGCGATGCCTCGATCCGAATCGAGCGAGAACATACGCAAGCTCTTCATTGACTTTCTCGCGATCGAGGCGGACCAGCCGCCCGAGAAGACTTTCCACCCGCGCATCGTTTCCCGGGCGGAAAAACCGCGTAATCACGCGACGATCGTCGGACAGGAATTGCTCCGGCATGCGAACGATTGTTGGTAGTTGTCCTGCCATCGTGGCTTCGCCTCAACAAGCCTGCCGGGGATCGCGCGGTATTGCGCGCCATGCCACCTGCGCACCCCACCACCGCCGAGCGGAAAACGCGCCGCCCGCAGATCTCGCGACAAGACACCTACATCGTGCCGATCGGCGCGATCGGGACGAATGAACATCACGCCACCGACGCTTCGTCACGTCGACGCGCGGGCGCGGTGGTACCTCCGTCATTATCGGCCAGAACGACCGCCGTCCTGTTGTACCGTCTCGGCGACAGGACTTCGTTGTCGTCCCTCGACACCTGACGCAACACCGTACTCGGACGCGATCCAACGCCTCCGCAGGCCTCCATTTACCTCGATCGGCCGCGCGCTCCCAGCCACAACGCCTCGCCAGCGCCGGCAAGAAGCAGTGCCGGAACCACGCAGATCGCAAAAGATTCCCACGCTTGACGCATGGCAACGCCAGCCGGCATCGCCCGTTGCCCCAAACACAGGCCGACGGCGATGACAATCGCCGGTGGTTCCAACATGTTGAGCGTCATCCCAACAACCATCTTGGCCGCGTTGCGATCGGGCATGTTGTCGCCCAACGACGCGTCTCCAATTTCGTCCGCCGACAGCGCACGAACGGCGATGCCCAAGCTCAACCCCAGACCGATAACTCCCAGCCACGCCGTTGGAAAAGTCGTGCCCATTACGATCAGCAGGGCGCACGCGCTGAGATTGTTGGCTGCGATTGTCGATGCCCGGGCAGCCCACGACGGGCTTCGAAGAATGGGCAGGACCACGCGACTGATCCACCAGCCGACCAACCGCACGATCGCAAACGAGCGGTACCGGCCGATCCACCACCCCAGCAGGACGCACACCCCCGCCGCTGCCATGCCGACGCACATGGCGGGAACCAAGGAGGTGAGCACGTCAACCTGTCGCGTCAACCACATGGGCACGGTTCAAGCAGGCCTCCATTGCCGCTGCGCACCGGGAGACCCGCAGAGACGCAGGGTCACATCGCTCGCGGCGATTCGCTCCGCGTCGTCTCACAATGTTGCACGACGAGCGTGCGACCGATCAAGTCGCCAAGCCGTTGCCGGTTTCGCGTCAGCAAAACCAGCACCATCGTCCAGATCGACGTTGCGAAGGGATACAACTCCAGAAAGCGGACGGCGTTGCGAATCAAGATGTGTGACGGGCTGCATCGCGAACCTTGCTCTGTCACGACGTGACACTTGAGCAGTCGCTTGCCGGGCGTCGCACTCCAGAGAAGCTCGAAAACGGACGTGTACAGGACGAACGCCGTAACCGTCGCCAGCCATCGCCAGGAAAGATCGCTCAGCAAGTCTGCATCAGTCCGGGCCGACAGCAACAGCGCGGTGATGTCGTAGTCGAAGCGATCCAACAACGGCGAGTAAGCGTACATCATGCCGGGCAAAACCAGCAGCACGTCGATCATGAAGGCCGCCAAGCGGGTCCCGTATCCCGCCAATCGCAGTTCCGGCCGCAGCGGGATCGTGACGAACACGCCCTGCCTGCGTCGGATGAACAGCGTCACCAGAACAATCGCCAACACCGCCTGCGACATGGCGGAATTGACGCGGCGACGTTCTTCGATTCGGCCGTCGGTTGAAAACGCAAGAACCGGGCGGACGCCCGCGATGGCAGGTCCGCCGACAACGTTCCATCGGCCCCACTGAACATCTCCGCCGTCGGTTCGCCAAATAGCAACGATTGAATCGCCATGCGGAGCGAACGCGGTTGTTGCGGACGAGGGATTCCACGCATCGCCCTCGATGTTCCATGCTTTGCCCGCCGTCCAACCGCCGCCGTCGCGTCGAAACGTCGAAATTGTGCGATCGCCGTCGTCGATACGCACGATGACCGTTTGCCCTGCGACCGACAGCATCGACAACACGTTGCCGATCGCCACATTGTCGATCGGCGTGGGCGTGGACCAGACGGTAGGGTCCGTCCCGAACGCGCCTTCAGAATCAATCGACGTGAATAGATAGCCGCCTTTTGATTGCGGAGAGGGAAAAACGATGTCGATCACACCAAGCGATGCGGACAACAACAAACCATCGGGGCGCTGAATCGCTGCGGGCAGATCGCAGACACGATGCCACCGTCCCATCGCATATCGCACCAGGGCGTACGGAGATTCAGACCGAGCGTCGGTTGGCGGCGAGGGCTCGGACTCGGGTCGCTGTGTGGAATCAGCCCGTTGTTCCGATTCATTCGAATTCGAGGCGGCTGGCTTGTCACCGTTCTCGGCCCCATCGCCCGTTGCCGGCGTGTCCAAGGCGATCGAATCTGACGGCGAGGGTTCGTTCGTTTCGAGGGCGTCGGCGATGTGTTTGGGGACGACGGCGTAGATTGAGTCGCCCTTGTCATCGCCGGTCATTGCGATGGGGGCAGCCCGCCGTGGCAGTTGGCGCGCGAAGGTGGTGTCCCGAGGTTCGTAGATGCGATGCGTGCCGTCGGCATAGATCACGTGCAAACGGTCGCCGCGAACCGCGGTGGCAGCGATTTCTCCCACCGCATCTCCGAAGCCAGGCGGGTGAAACCAACCGATGTGCACGTTCGACGATGACAGCCGGAACGCAAATCGCCAAAAACTGCTCGTAGACGTGTCAGACGTGAGTTCCGCGTAAATCCAGGTGATTCGCTCGCCGCCCGCCGCGCCGACCTTACCATCCGCTTGCCCCATCGCTGTCGGCGTCACGGTGCACAAACAGCATGCCGCCGCGAGACGGGCTGCCTGGCGGCGTGTTTTGGACGTTCGTGACGGACCGATCATTGCCGCCCATTGTGACCGATGGCGCGACTCCGTCAACGTGTCACGGCGGACCGCGGATCGTTTCTCCATCAGCGTCGACGAAATCGACAAACACGTGGCCGATGGAGTCCGTACCGGGCGCACCTTCCTTCTCCGTTCCGCAATGAGGTGTTCACGTCGTCGCGCGCGGATTGATCGGCCAACTCATGGTGAAGGTCGGCCGAACCCGCCGCCGCCGGGTGTCTTCACGATGATCCGGTCACCCGGTTCAACAGTGATCTGAACGATCGGCGGAAGCGTTTGAACCTCGCCCGTGCGGGCGGAAACGAGTTGGTTAAGTCCCGACCGCCCCGGTTGACCTCCGTCGAGCCCGTACGGTTGAGTCGTGCGTCGTTGCGTGATGAGAGACAGTTCCATCCGCTGTAGGAATTGCATTTCCCTCTCGCAGCCGTCACCGCCGTTGTAGCGACCCCTGCCGCCCGATCCGGTACGGATTTGAAAACGCAGCAGCCGGACCGGGAAGCGGGATTCAAGCACTTCGGGATCGGTAAGCCGGGTGTTGGTCATGTGGGTGTGGACCGCGCTCGCCCCATGATAGTCCGGCCCTGCCCCGTGTCCGCCGCAGACGGTTTCGTAGTAGGCAATCTTATCATTGCCGAACGAAAGATTGTTCATCGTTCCCTGACTGGCGGCTGCGACATGGAGCGCCCCGAAAACTGTGTCGACCACGCGCTGCGAAGTCTCGACATTGCCGCCCGAGACGGCTGCACAGTGGGGGGCGTCGTCATCGCGCGGTGGGTTGAGCATTGACGTCGGAATGATGATGCGAATGGGCGCGAGGACGCCTTCGTTGAGGGGGATGTCGTCGTCGATGAGACAGCGAAAGCAATAGAGCACCGCGCTGGTCACGATGGCGGGCGGAGCATTGAGCGTGGACAGAAGCGGCGGCGCGGTACCGGCGAAATCGATCCGGGCGGTGTCGCTTTCGATCGTGATGGCGACGCTGATCTCGCTGCCATCGTCGAGCGACTCGGTTCTGCGAAAACATCCGTTGGGGAGCTTTCTGATCGCAGCGCGGGCCTTTTGTTCCGCCGCCGCCCGAACGTGATCGGTGTACGCGAGAACGGTGCGGATGCCGGACTGTTCAACGAGCGATTGCAGAGCGTCGATGCCGGTCCTGTTGGCGGCGATTTGGGCGGTGATGTCGGCGATGTTGTCGTCCGGTGCTCGCGATGGATACGCGCCGCCGGTCAACAAGGCGCGAAGCTCGTCAAACCGATCTCGTCCGGAGTCGACGATCTTGAACGCATGAATCCGAACGCCCTCTTGTCCAAGGTTTACGGCGGTGGGCGGCATGGAACCCGGGCAGACGCCGCCGATTTCAGCGTGGTGCGCTCGGCTGGCGACGAAAAACGATCGGCAGCCGTCGACGAAGACGGGCGTCACGACCGTGACATCCGGCAAATGCGTGCCGCCGCGATATGGGTCGTTGGTCACAACGGCGTCTCCTGAAGCAAGGTCCGGCAGGTCCGCCAGGATGGTCTTAACGCAGTCTGCCATGCTTCCCAGATGGACGGGTATGTGCGGCGCATTGGCGACGAGCCGACCGGCGGAATCGAAGACGGCGCAGGAATAGTCAAGGCGTTCCTTCACGTTGGTGGAGACGGCGGTTTTGCGCAAAACAGTGCCCATCTGTTCGGCGATGGCGACGAAATGGTTGTTGAACAGTTCAAGCGAAACGGGGTCAGCATCCGCGCGCACGCCCGTCACCGGAGGCGCGCCGACGCCGGAATCTCGCAACAGAAGATCGCCGGATTCGGTCACGGTCGCTCGCCAGCCGCGGTCGATGACGATCGTGCTCGTGGATTCCGCGACGATGGCTGGACCATCGATCGAACGCCCCGGCTGAAGGGCGCTTCCATCAATGACCGGCGTGTCGAGCTTCCCTCCGCCATCCGTCCCTCCCGCATGCGGCTGGCTGGCGAACGCAACCGAGGCGATCGTCGGTGTCGTGCGTTTCGCGTCATGACTGCGATGCGATGGCAACACGTCGTGTCGGGTTCGGACGACTGCCTGCACGCGAGCGTTGACAACTTCAATGTCTCGATCTTCGTGAACATATCCGAATCGTCGCTGGTGCTCTCCCTCGAAAGCGGCGCCAGCATCCATGCCAGGCACTGAAATGTACGCCCCTTCGCCGATGTAACGCATATCGAGATACCGATGAAATGCCATCGGTGCGGTCACCACATTGTCGGACGCAAGCCGGTCGGCTAGTTCACGTTCGAGGCCCGCAAAAATCGGCTTGAGTCGCTGGGCGTCAAAAAACGCATGCACAGGCTGCTGAGCCCATCGCGTGATATCCGCCGACGCGATCCCGAACGCGCTGAGCACCCCGGCAAGCGGGCTGAGAAGAATGTCCTTGATTCCGAGCGATCGAGCGACCGCACAGGCATGCTGACCGCCCGCGCCGCCGAAGCAAACGAGCGTGTGTGCAGATGCGTCGAAACCGCGTTCGATGGTGATACGTTTGACCGCTGCAGCCATGTCGGCGTTCGCGATGCGAATGAAACCCTCGGCAATTTCGCAGAGCGTCATAGCAGGCTGACCCGCATCGCTGATTTCCTCGGCGATCTCCTGAAAACCCGCTAGGACGGCGTCACGGTTCAATGGAAAGGGAAAACGAGCCGGCGGCAAACGGCCGAGGAATAGATTCGCGTCCGTCAGAGTGATTGGCCCGCCGCGACCGTAGCAGGCTGGTCCCGGATCGGTGCCGGCGCTTTGAGGTCCGACCTTGAACGAGACGCCGTCGAATCGGCAGATGCTTCCGCCGCCAGCCGCCACGGTTTCGATCGCCAGCACTGGGGCAACGATGCGGACCCCAGCCTTTTGAACTTCGTGATCGTACTGAAACGTTCCGTCGAAACGCGCGACGTCCGTACTCGTTCCGCCCATGTCGAACGTGATGATGCTCGTTCGACGGCCCCGCCGCGCTGCATCTGATCGAGCGATGCGAGCTGCTCCGACAAGTCCGCCGGCAGGACCGCTCAGAACGCTATCGTTGCCGGAGAACGATGTTGCTCCGACCAGCCCGCCCGCGCCGGTCATCAGCAGGATTGACGCGGCGGGCATGGCGGACTGAATCTCGGCGAGGTAGTCGCGAAAGACGGGTGCGAGGTACGCGTCCACCACGCACGACTCAGCCCGCGCAACGATGCGCTGCGTGGGCGCGATTTTTGACGACACCGACACGTTCGCGAAGCCGACCCGACGAGCGATGTTGGCCGCGAGACGTTCGTGCTCGCCGTTGCGATAGGCGTTCATCAGACAAATTGCGACCGATTCGATGCCGGATGCGTGAAGGTCGTCCAAGGTTCGTTCAGCCCGTACCTGATCGAGCGGAACGAGCACGTTTCCGTCCGCGTCGATTCGCTCGACAAGCTCGACGGCGGTTTCGTTGAGCAGGTCCGGCTTCTTGATGTTCAATCGGAACAGGTGCGGACGCGTCTGATCGCCAATGCGCAACAGGTCGGCGAAACCTTGGGTGGTTACCAACGCCGTCCGAGGCCCGCCCCGTTGCAAAAGCGCGTTGGTCGCCAGCGTGGTGCCCAGCCGCATGTGGCAGGGTGGAACCTCGTTGTCGAGCGTGAGACCCAGCAGGTATCGAACGGCTGACACCGGCGCGGGCTCGCGGCTGAACAACTCGTACGCGACGACTGCCGGTTGAACGCCGCCGGGCCCGATCACGCCGTCCAGCGAATCGCCAAGCGAAAGCGTACCCGTTCGATGGTCGAATGCGACGACGTCGGTTGTGATCGTCGGCTGGCCCGCGTCGTCCAGCAACGCACATTGATAGCCTCGCCAGAAGTTCGGCGGATCGTTCCGGCGTGCAGGGTCGACTAACGCATGATCACCCGACGACACGCCGGCGACGCCCTTCGTTCTGCCCGAACTAAGACACTTGTGCGTGTGCACGCTGCCGTCTGGGGCGTGAGCGAAGACGTCGCAAAACGTTCCGCCGACGTCGATTCCGAAATGCCACATTTGGTTCGACACGAATGCACCCTTCAAGCTGACCGTTGCTCAGCGGTGTTAGTCTACTTGGATGCCGGATCGGTGACCATGACGGTCAAGCACGGCGAAGGGGCAGCAATGTTAGGCGTTCAACTTGCAGCAGATGATTCGATACATGAACGCGGCATGGGGCAATGGCAAACGCGTGGCTGATGGACTTGCGTCATGACGCGGTGGTCCGGTTGGCCGTCAGCGGATGGTGAGCCGATCGACGACGAACCCGCTCGGCAGGGCGAACCCTCGGGATCTGTCCGTGTTGACGTTCGTGTGCTGAATGATCGATCCGTTTCGATCGGACGTGACCAGCGTGTTGGTGTTGATGACATCGAGACCGCCCAGCCTCGGGCCTGGGATGAGGGCGACGTTGGTGATGGGGTCATCGATCTTGCCGGCGAAGGCGATCGTTCCGGATTCAGGATTCGGGACGAAGATACAGATGCCACGTTCGCCACCTTCGTACGTGCATGCAACGTAGATGCTGGAACCCGACGAGCCGATGTCACCATCCAAGTCGTCCCATCGGGGACTGTCGGACGGGTCGGATGGTGTCGGCGTCAGGTTTCCGCCGTTGCTCGCGATCGGCGGCTGCGTCTTGTCCCAGAAACGAAACGTATTGGTGTTCGTATTGAGGGCGTACAACGCGCCGTCGATCTCTGTCATGCCCGTCAGCACATCCCGTGATCCGCCGAACGCGAAGATGTTGCCCAAAGCCACCGCACTGGCGATTCCGGCGTCTGGGTCGATGCGAAACAGTGGGTGGTTCTGCTGAAAACAGAACACCGGTTCGGGGCGACACGTCTCGACCGTGACGTACAAATCCTGCCCGTCGAAGGCGACGAGCGGGTTGGACGACTCGAATTGGCCATATCTTCCGACCCCGGAAGCATCTCGATATGGCAGGAACGACGGATCGCCGTTAATAACTGCGACACGGCGTCCGGTAATCGGGTCCAACTCGAGGATGGGCGGGAAACAGTCCGTACGATCTCTGGGATCATCGTCAAACGTGCAGTCCGGGTGGCTGGCGTCCGGGCCTCGACGCGGGACGACGAACATTCTCGTTGTGTCGGCGATGCCAGCGACAGGGTCTGTCACTGCCACGGCGATGTTGTACTGCCGCGGTAACAACGTTTTGGTTTCGAATCGTCGCGACAGTGTCGTGCCCGGCAGAAAGGGATCGAAGGGTAGGTTTTCCGACGGCAGCAGATTTCCGTTGTCAATGCCGACCATCACATAGTAAGGACCGCCGGTCGGAGGAATGGTGGCCGCCATGGTGGCGGCGATTTCATCAGCAATGCCGTCAAGAATTCCGCTTGCTGCAAAGAAACGGTGTTCGAGCGAGAAATCCTGAAATGCAATGGGAACGCCGGTCGAATCGTACAGCGCGAGGTACGATCGGATGTTGTGGTCGGTGACAGGCGGCTGCTCGGTGTCGGCGATGTTGACCGCGATGGTTTGGCCGGGTTGGGCGTCGATGCGGTAGAAGTCCACGTCGCCCTGCCAACCGCCGAACGGTCCGTTGCCGAGGTAGCGAGATTGGGCGCTCGTTCGCGAAAGTCGGTCGGCAGCGATGAGCGACGTGGTCGCGTCAGCGATGGAATCGTTACTGCCGGACGCACCGTCGTCGGCGTCCTGCGGGCCTGTAGTAGTCAGCAGGCTGGTGGATGGCAGGACGACAAGGCGATAGCACTGGAGGAATTCGGTCCCCGGGGCGGTCGGTGGATTGACGCAGCCGGCGAATCGCGACGCGGGTTTGTGGACGCGACCGGCTACCGTGGGTCGAAGGTCGGTGTCGGAGGTTCCGGGCGTGTTGACGCCGTGCGGGAGGTTGAAGAACGTCGGCGCAGCCGCCGGAAACGTAATGCCGCACCCTGAATTAAACAGGTTTCGATCCGTACCGAACACTGCGACGTAATAGATGCCGTCACCGCCGGCATCGGTCCCGGTGACGTTCGCAGCCAGTTGAGGGCGGGATTGATCGAACCCGCGGATGGTGGCGACCGA
>CAYQFV010000157.1:0-10393 GCA_964416845.1 uncultured Phycisphaeraceae bacterium
GAGGGGCAGTGCTTGGCTCGTTTTGTTCGTCGGAATGAATGGCCGGGTCGACATGACGGGCTCCACGTCACGCGTGCTCAAGTTGACATTCGCAGGGGGATGGTTTCGACACTGTACACCCCGCCCTACCCCGAAACGTTGGAAGCCACCACCAGTGTGCGTCAGACGCATTTTCAATGACGCGATGGAATGCGTCAAGTGGTCGGCCTTGCCGCGAGAAGCGAGCCGAAGGTCGACCGCTGCGTCGCGGGTGATTTACTCGTAACGCAGGGCTTCCACCGGGTCGAGCCGGGCTGCTCGGATGGCCGGGTAAATGCCGCTGACCATCCCGACGATGCCTGCCATCGCCAGGGCGTACACCACGGCTGACCTCGGTGTGAATGTGTTCAAGACGCGCGTCCACTGTTCAAGAAGGTCTGCAAACGCCCACCCGACGACGACGCCCAGAACGCCCCCGAACACACTGATGACAGCCGCCTCGACGAGAAACTGAAACAGGATGTGAATGCGCTGAGCGCCGACGGCGATGCGTACGCCGATTTCGCGCGTCCGCTCTGTCACCGACACGAGCATGATGTTCATGATGCCGATTCCGCCGACGACCAGCGAGATGCCCGCGATGCTGTAGAGCACAACCTCGAAGATGCGCGTCACGTCGGCCACTCGTTCCTTGGCTTGCTCCTGCGTGAACACGCTGAAGTCGTCGGGCGTGCCGGCTCGAATGCGATGCTCGGCCCGAAGGGTGCGGCTAACTTGTTGGATGGCTGCCTCGAGCAGCGACTGGTCCTTCGCCTGGGCGGTGATCATCGTCACGAAGCGAACGCCGAACAGTTTCTTCATACCGGTTTCCAGCGGAATGATGACCTGGGAATCCACTTCGCGAAAACCGAGGAACCCTTTCTTCTCCATCACGCCGATGACGCGAAACCCCAGCCCGCCGATCTTGACGTGGTACCCGACGGACGGCACGTCTCCGAAAAGATCCTTGTTGACCTTGTAGCCCAGCACGCAGTACTTGCGTTCGCCAAGGTTGTCCTCCTTACTGATGAATCGGCCTTGAGACGTGTTGTAATCGTTGATGCGATGATACGCCTCGGTGGTCGCGAGAAGAGGGACTTGGGCGTTCTTGTGGAAGTATTTGATCGTCGCGGGCTGCGTCACTTCGGGCGCCACCGCAGTGATCAATTCGCACTGCTCCGCGATGGCGATCGCATCATCCGCGCTGAGTGCTTCGAGACGTTGCTGACGACTTCGACGGCGGGAATTGCCCGACACGATCATGATTTGATCGGCCCCCATGGATTCGAACCGCTCGCTGATATCACGCTGCGCACCAGCGAGAATCGACATGGCTGACACCACCGCAGACACGCCGATGATCACACCCAAGGTCGCCAGCAAGGATCGCATCAGATTGGTTTGCAATCCGCGCATCGCCATCAACATGAGTCGAAGATAGAACAGCATCGTCTAGGTCGCCTCCCCGGCTGCGCCAGCCATGCCTGCGACCGCGTGCGATTCAAGCGGTGACACGCCCAGACCGGCGCTCGCGAGGAGTTTCTGCCTCATCTCGTCGGTCACAGCAAGGTCCGCATCGATCCGTCCGTCGGTCATGTGGATGAGTCGTTGAGCTTGGGCGGCGACGCTCATCTCGTGCGTCACGAGCAGAACAGTCGTGCCCGCTTCGTGCAGACGACGGAAGATCTGGAGAATCTGCTCGCCGGTACGCGAATCGAGATTGCCCGTCGGCTCGTCGGCGAGAATCACCGCCGGATCGTTCACGATGGCGCGCGCGATCGCCACCCGCTGACGCTCGCCACCGGACATCTCGGCGGGCGTGTGGGTCGAACGGTTGCCCAGCCCGACCTTTTCGAGAGCTGCCATCGCCTTCTTCCGTGGGCTTCGAACGCGTCCGTAGATCAACGGGACAGCCACGTTGTCGATGGCGGTCGTTCGATTGATCAGGTTGAACGTTTGGAAGACGAACCCGATCTCGCGATTGCGAATGCGGGCGAGGTGGCGTTCCGGTAGAAGCGTGACCAACTGACCGTCCAGTTCGTACGATCCGCTGGTCGCCCGGTCCAGACATCCCAGAAGATGCATGAACGTGCTCTTTCCGCTGCCCGACGCGCCGGTGAGGCTGACGAATTCACCGGCGTTCACGTCGAGGTCCACCCCCGCGAGCGCGTGGACCACCGAGTCACCCATGACGTACGCCCTGGTGAGTTGTCGTACCTTAATCAGCATGTCGACGTGTTGGTCAAAGGCGAAGCGTGCGGCTGCTCGCGATCGATTCGCCCTGTGGGGAGGCGGTTAATCCTTGTCATTGTCACGGCCGATCTTCTGGGGCAACACCGTGAACACTTCCATCCCTTCTTCGAGCCCTTCGAGCACCTCGGCGTACATGCCGTTGTCCAGCCCGATGCGACACTTGACGAACTTCTTGCCGGGCTCTTCGCTCTCGGGATCGTCGAACGGAACGTAGACGCCCAACTCGTCAAATTCGTTCCGCCGGATCGCGTCGTGGGGGCAGAGCACGACGTTCAGAGCTGATTGGGCGGTGAACTCGACGTCGGCTTGCATGCCCGTTAGCAGCTTGGTGCGATTGTCGCTGACCAACAGGATGTCCACTTGATACGTAACGACTCGCGCGACCGTGCTGTTCGGCTCGGGATGGATGCGTTCGATCAGGCCGGTGAATTCCTCGTCCTGGAACGAATCAACGTGGATGCCTACCTCGCCGCCCGATTCCACCGAGGGGATCTCGGCGGCGACTGCCGGGTGTCCCGGTTTTGCCCGCGCGGGGGCAAGGTCACGCACCGTGCCGATGTCCGACTCGTCGACCTCCGCTCGAACATAGATCTTCGAATTGTCCGCCACGACAGCCAGCACCGTTCCCGCCGTGAAGGTCGTTTTTCCGCCCTGAATCACCGCGCCCACTTGCGTGTTGATCTTCACGACCATGCCGTCGACCGGCGCGTAGATGTTCGTTTCAGCGAGACGTTCCTTCGCATCGCCGAGGGCAGACATCGCCTGATTGTACGCCGCCTCCGCGAGCGCGATTTCCTGGTCGGCGATGGCGATCTGCGGTTTCACATCATCCAGGTCGGCCCGAGCGGATGTGAGCTGCGCTTGGGCGTCGCGAGCGTTCGATCGAGCGATGACCATTTCTTCCGGCGATGCTCGGTTCTCGGCGAGAAGCGCTTCGTATTTCTGCAGCGAGAAATTCGCTCGCTCCAACCGCGCGGTGAGCTGCTCGACCAGCGCTTCAGCCTTGACGCGGGTCAGCGCTTTGAGACGGTTCTTTTTGATCTTGGCCATCTCGAGGTTGGCTTTGGTACGGTTGACTTCGTCGGTAGCGCGATCGACCGATCGTTGCTCGTTGGACTTATCGAGGCGAATGACCAGGTCTTTCTTCTTGACGAGTTCACCGGGCTTGAACAGTATCTCGATGACTTCTCCGCTCGCTTGCGACTTCACCTCATACCAGGCCAGTGGCCCGACGACACCGGTCGCCGTGATGGGTATGGTCAGATCGCCGCGGGACACCGCGCGCGTTTGTCCCTTCGCGAACGAAAAGCCCAACCGCATGCCCCGCAGTTCGTAGTATCCGAACCCGACAGCGCCGACGACCAAGAGTGTGATGACCGATTGTTTCATGGCAATCCCAGATGCCGGTCAGAAGCCGGCCGATGATGCGACCACAAGCCCCGCCCTACTTTCGCCGAATGGTACCGCAGCGAGACGACCGCTTCACGCACGTTGTTGTCCGCAGTTGTGGGATCATGTGTTCCGTCGACGAGCACACGGGCGACGTCAACGATGCGAAGTCAGCACGCGTCGCAAAAAGGTTCGTAGGCCAGGTCGTAGTAATCCGCCACAGGCTGATTCGTTACCCGGCCGCCTTCCATGTTGATCCCATTCGCCAACCCGGGATCGTTCCTCGCCGCGTCGGCGTACCCTTTGTCTGCCAATTGGAGCAAATAGGGAAGCGTTGCGTTGGTCAGGGCAAACGTCGACGTGCGGCCAACCGCGCCCGGCATGTTGGCCACGCCATAGTGCACGACATCCTCGACGATGTACGTCGGCTCGTCATGGGTCGTCGGTTTGATGGTCTCGCAGCATCCACCTTGATCCACGCCGACGTCGACAATCACGGCGTGTGGTTTCATTAGCTTCAGGTCTTCGCGGGAAACCAGTACCGGACACCGCGCTCCGGGAATCAGCACCGCGCCGACCACCAAGTCCGCCGCGGCCAGATGCCGCTTGATGGTGTGACGATCGCTGAACACGGTCGACACATTCGCGGGCATCACATCGTCCAAATAGCGC
The DNA here is from genome assembly GCA_964416845.1 of uncultured Phycisphaeraceae bacterium. GTDB lineage: Bacteria > Planctomycetota > Phycisphaerae > UBA1845 > UBA1845 > CAYQFV01. The sequence continues at coordinate 4,333 of CAYQFV010000157.1, forward strand.
AGCCGGTCAATGTTGACATCCATGATGACAACCCGCGCGCCAAGCCCCGCCGCAACCTTGGCAGCGTTGGTCCCCACGACTCCTCCGCCGATGATGAGCACTTCGGCTGGTTCGACACCGGGCACGCCGCCCAGCAGGATCCCCCGGCCCATCATCGGGCGCTCGAGGTACTTCGCGCCTTCCTGAATGCTCATTTTTCCGGCGACTTCGCTCATCGGCGTCAGGAGCGGCAAGCGACCTTGGTCGTCGGTGATTGTCTCGTATGCGACTGCGATCGACCGCGTGGCGAGAACGCCGCGCGTCAACTCCTCGTCCGCGGCGAAATGGAAGTAGGTGAACATGATCTGGCCTTCTCGCATGAGGGGCCATTCTTCCGCTTGGGGCTCTTTGACCTTCACGATCAGGTCCGAGCGTTTGAACACCTCATCCTGACTGCCGACGATCTCCACGCCGACTTCTCGGTATTCGGCATCAGCGATGCCGGAACCCACTCCCGCACTGGTTTCCACGAGGACCGAATGGCCACGGCGAATCAACTCCTCCGCGCCAACCGGGAGCAACCCGACCCGGTACTCGTGGGTTTTGATTTCCTTGGGCACGCCGACGATCATGGGTTGATCAATCCAATGAAGCAGGCATCACGTATTCTCACCGCACCACCGTGCGGCAACCGGGCAGACTATAGCCGTGCGTCGGTGATGAATCAATTGAACTCGACCCGGATCCGCCGCCGCCCGACCCGACGTCAAGAATCGCTCCGGCATGGCACGTACGAGACGACAATCACCCATCGACGAGTTGGGTCTTGAGACGATCGCGGGCGGCGGTGAAACAGGCGTGGTAGGTATCTGCCGCGTAGTCAGGATACGTCCAAGGCCAACTCAACCAGCCGCCTTTTTGAAAGCGAAGCGTCGTCTCGGCGAAGATGCCGCGTTGAAGGTAGATGCGGTGGGAATAGTCCTTGGTGCTCGCCAGCACGAGCTTCGACAGCGTGATGTACCCCGGATCGATGTTCACCGGGCGAGAGTCGTGCGGCAGAGCGACGTCGTCGCAGATTCGCGATTCGACCGCGTTGGTCAGTCGCTTGATTTCCGCGAGCCGTTCCACCGATACCAACTCCTCAAACACGACAAACTGCCGCAAGACCTCGTCGCCCAGTTCAGCCTGGTAGTAGTCCGTGCTGGTGAAAGGCCACAAGGGGGATTCGAAATCGATCGTGCCGAAGTGCTCCTTCAGCCGGCGGCGGGCGACGGCCATCAAATCAACGTCGCCGCTTAACAATCCGACGACGAGCTTGGCGGGTTTGGGCGGTCTCACGGTTCCCATCGCACCATTGTATGCGCCCGGGCGAATGTCCAACAGCCTGCGGTTGGACACGCCCGACCCAATGGCGGTATGATGGGTAGCGACACCCCCGAGGCCGATTCGTGGCCCGGATGACTGTCGTACGCAACCCCCATGGAGCGAACTCGTGATCGAAAAAGTATTGGAACACATCAAGCAAAACGAGTCATCGTACGTCGAACGCCTCAAGGAGTTTCTGAGGATCCCCAGTATTTCGACCACGCCCGAGCGACAGCAGGACGTGCGCAAGGCGGCGACATGGGTGTACGACACGTTTTGTGCATGCGGGATTGATGCGGAGATGATCGAGACTGCCCGACATCCGGCGATCATCGCTGATACCGGTCCGACCGACAGCGGCGGTCCGACGATTCTTGTCTACGGTCATTACGACGTGCAACCGACCGGCGACCGATCGTTGTGGAACGCAGACCCGTTCGACCCGGTGGAAGTCGACGGTGCGTTGGTTGCGCGCGGGTCAGCCGACGACAAGGGGCAGATGCTGACGCACATCCTGGCGGCTGAAGCGTGGATGAAGGTCGCCGGCAAACTGCCGACGCGCTACAAGTTCGTCATCGAAGGCGAAGAGGAAATTGGATCGCCCAACCTCGACGCGCTCGCCGAGAAACATCGGGACCGCCTCGCATGTGATTACGTCGTCATCTCCGACACCGCCAAGCTCGACGCCAACACCCCCGCGATCACCATCGGGACCAAGGGAATGATCTACAAGCAGATCGACATTGTGGGACCGAAGCAGGATTTGCACAGCGGGGCGTTCGGCGGCACGGTGACCAACCCGGGCAACGCGATGTGTCAAATCATCGCCTCGCTGCGTGACGCCGACAACCGCGTCACCATACCGGGATTCTACGACAACGTGACGCTGCTCTCTGCCGAGGAACGCGACATGATCAACAGCTTGCCGTTTAGTGAGGCGGACTATCTCGAATCCGTCGGAAGCCCCTCCCTGCACGGCGAAACAGGGTTCACAACGCAGGAACGCCGCGGCGTCCGGCCGACGCTTGATGTCAACGGACTGTTTGGAGGATTCATGGGCGAGGGGGCAGCCACCATCATCCCGAGTAAAATGGGGGCCAAGGTGTCGATGCGCATCGTGCCGAACCAGGACCCCGACGTCATCTCCGAAGCGTTCGACCAAGCGGTCAAGGCGGCTGCGCCGGACGGCATCACGCTGACGATCAATACGTATGCCAAGTGCGCCGCCTACGTCTGCCCGTCGGACTTGCCCGGTTTGACAGCCGCGCGCGCCGCGTTGAAAGACGGCTTCGGGGCAGACCCGGTCATGATTCGCGAGGGCGGGTCGCTGCCGATTCTGCCGATGTTCAAGCGCGTGCTCGGAGCCGACTCGATCATGCTGGGGCTTGCGATGCCGAACTGCAACCTGCACGGTCCGAACGAGTTTTTTCACAAGTCGGACTTCTGGGGCGGCATTCGAACCAGTGCGTGCTTCGCGCACCGCCTTGCATCGGGGGATTAGCGAACGTCGCACGATGTGCGGAACGATGGGCTTGCTTGCGCAGTGACTGCGACGGGCAGCCTTCGCGATGCGCGCGGCCGGTTTGTGATCAGCATCGGGAGTGTCAGACCGTGACACAAGACCGATCCAGCGACGACGCGTCGTCTCCCCACGACGACCCCGCCGGTCTGCCTACTGAGACCGTCGGCTCAACGCGCGGGGTCAAACCGTCGTTGGAGCGAATCGGAAACTACCTTCTCGCCCGGGTCATCGCCTCTGGTGGCATGGGGACGGTCTACGAAGCCGTCCAACTGCAGCCCAGCAGAACCGTGGCGGTCAAGGTGATGAAACACGGCATCACGTCGCGAGACGCGTTACGCCGATTCGAGCACGAGTCACAATTGCTTGGCCAACTGCGTCACCCCGGCATTGCGCAAGTGTTCGAAGCGGGCACGCACGGCGAGGCAGGGGAAGCCGTGCCGTTTTTCGCAATGGAGTTCATCCCCGACGCCAAGTCCGTCACCGAATTCGCCGCCGACAACGCCCTGTCGACCCGCGCGCGGCTGGAGTTGTTCCGGACGATTTGCGACCCGGTGCATTACGGTCACCTGATGGGCGTCATTCATCGCGACCTCAAGCCGGGCAACATCCTGGTGGACGGCGAAGGTCGCGTGAAGATCATCGACTTCGGCGTCGCACGATCGACCGATGCGGACATGGCGGTCACGACGATGCAGACCGATGTGGGCCAACTCATCGGCACGTTGCAGTACATGAGCCCGGAACAGTGCAATGCGAATCCAAGCGACATCGATGCCCGAAGCGATGTCTACGCTCTCGGAATTGTCCTCTACCAACTGCTGAGCGGACGACTTCCGTACAAGGTGAAAGGCGCGTCCGTCTTCGACGCGACGTTCATCATTCGCGAACAACTGCCGATCCGGCTGGGCGGACAGGATCGTTCACTGGGCGGTGACATCGAGACCATCGTCCATCAGGCGATCGACAAGGATCCCGACCGGCGGTACGACTCGGTCGCTGCGTTGTCGGATGACATAGGCCGATATCTCAATCACGAGCCGATCCGCGCCCGCCGCGCGACCGTGTTCTATCGGCTGCGTCGATTCGCCCGCAAGCGGCGCGTTCCGCTGGCGGTTGCGACGGTGCTCATCGCGCTGATCGCGCTGGCGGGCATGTCGCACATACGCACGCTACGTCTGGCGGCGGCCAAGACTCGGCAGGAGGCGCGCAGGCTTTTCTCCGACGCTCAGTTGGAAGCGTACCGCGACCCGGAAGCCTCCTTGGAAGTGTACGATGAAGCGATCTTGCGAGATCCGACATTCCTGCAAGCGAGGATCATGCGAGCCTACGTGTTCAAACGCGTGCGTCGTCTCAAAGAAACCATCACGCTGGCCGAGTCCATCCTGAAAGACAACCCCGATTCCGGAGCGGTCCATCTGCTCCTCGCCGAGTTGTATCAGCAGCAAGACCCAACGCTCGCGAGCGAGCACCGCAAGCGCGGGCGAGCGCTGGGTGTGGGAGGACGGTACTACCAAGCTGCCGCCATCAGCGACGAGAAACCGGCAAGAGCGATCGAGATCCTGACCGCACTGCTGCACGACGACGCTTCGCATTTTGATGCCCGCTGGCTGCGAAGCTGCCTTTACTATCGACAGGGCGAGTACGATGCGATGCTGCGCGACGCGGAACGTCTTCGCGAGATGAGTCCGAAATCTCCACCGTGCTGGAATCTCTGCGGACTCGCGTATCACAAGCTGGAACGATGGGACGACGCCATCCAAGCCTTCACCACCGCGATCACGGCTGACCCGCAACGCGCCAGGTTCAGACTCAACCGAGCCGGCGCGTTTGCCAACGACGGTCGCCTCAGCGAAGCAATTGGTGACTGCTCTGCGGCGATCAAAAGCGATCCCGAATTTTCGATGGCGTACAGCTTGCGCGGGCACTTTGCCGCATTGCAAGGCGACGCGGTCGGTGCACTTGCTGACTGTGATCGCGCCGTTGCGTTGGACGCAAAAAACGCCCACGCCCACGCCTGCCGAGGTCAAGCGCTGGGCAAGATGGGCGACCCTGCGGGCCAACGTGCTGCCTATGACGAAGCGATGCGGATCGACCCGACGATTGCGGCGTCGTACAGCGAGCGAGGCATTTACAACAGGAAGGCCGGCCGCCTCCAACTGGCCGTCGAGCTCCTGACCATGGCCATCGACATGGGCAAGGAAGGTGACGCTGCGTACTATCACCGTGCACGTGCCAACGTATACCTCGGTCGCTACGAGGCGGCGATGGCTGACTTCGATCGCGCGATTGATTTGGCGCCCGAATTTGCGCCCGCGTTTCACAATCGCGGCCGACTGCATCGGCTGATGCTCAATTACGACGCCGCACTTGTGGATCACAATCGCGCGGTCGCGCTCGACCCCGAACAACCGCATACGTACATCGGCCGAGCCGTCACGTTTCGAATGTTGGGACGGGCGAGGGAATGCGTGGACGATCTGCGCAAAGCGATCGAAAAGCTTCCACCCGACGACCGAACGTCGCCGTGGCTGTGGATTTGGGAGATCTACGGACTCGACGCCACACTTCTTGATGAAGCGGCTGCGGCCGACGCGATTGCTCGCGCCGATCGTCGGGCGGTGGGCATGGATCGGCAGATGGTCGCGCTCTGCCGGGGCGAAGCGGATGCGAACGATGTCTATGCTGAATTCGAGTCCGATCCCGCCGCGCGGTGTCGCGTCGCGTACTATGCCGGTGTGCGGGCGCTGCTTGGTGATGACGCCGAACTCGCGATGACGTGGTTCGCGAGGAGCGTGGATTCTCACGCCATCAACATGTACGAATACGACTTGGCGCGATGGCATGTTGCGATGCTGCACCCGTCAAAACCCACCGGTGCGGATTGAGGGTCACGACTCCCCGTTCGCCCGATTCGTTACGTCGCTACCGTAGCGGTCAGGGTCCGCAAACTGCTCCGGCGATCTTCGCGCAGTCGGCGGTCCACTCAACCTCGCAACATTCTTCAACCAAGTCGCACACCTTTTGGCAACACGTCTCGTCTTTGCAGTAGGGTGTCGCATTCGCGGCATTGCAATCACCGCTGCGTGGATCACCGCACGTGAGCGGCGTGCAGACGTTCGGAAAGCGGTTGCTCGCCAGGTTCACGCAGTCTTGCGTCCAAGCATCGCTGCAGCATGAAGCGTTCACTGCGCACAC
>CAYQFV010000158.1:0-10279 GCA_964416845.1 uncultured Phycisphaeraceae bacterium
ACGTTGGACGGCAGCACGATCGCGGGCGTTTCAGGCCAACAAATGATCGTCGACCTCAACGCCGAAAGATCCGGCAGCGACGATCGTGGCCAATACTGCGTCACGGTGACGTCTGTTACCGGCTGCCAGGCGACTGACTGCCTCACGCTCGATGTGGCCACCGATAGTGCACCGGCGATCACGGGCGATCTCGACAACAATCCGGGAACGCCCGAGGTGTTGGAGATTTGCTCGGGTGATACGGTGCAATTGGATTCCGGGCTTGGCGCTGGCGACTTGCACACTTGGTTCTTGGATGGCGTGGTCATCGGCGGTGAAACCGCACAGACGCTCAACGCCACGGCATCCGGCGAATACTGCGTGCAGGTCGATCGGACGACGTGCAGTGGCTTCGACTGCATTACCGTGACGGTCAATTCCAATCCGTCGACGACGCCGACGATCACGCCCCCGGCGGACAACGATCCTGGTACGGCGGACATCGACGTATGCGTTGCCGACGGGAGCTTTGCGCTGCAGGTTGTCGAAACGTTTGGCACGTATGAGTGGTCGAAAGACGGTGGCGTGATCGCTGGAGAAACTGCTGACACGCTGACGATCAGCGCCATTTCCACCACCGACACCGGCCAGTATTGCGTCATCGGTATCGACGCCAACGGATGCAGAAGTCCGCAGGCGTGCGTGGACATGACGGTCAATACGAATCCCGTCGCGGTAGCCTTCAACAGTACGAACGACGGCGTGAATCCGCCCGCACCCGCTTGTCCGGGCGACACGGTCAATCTGATCGGCCCTGCCGGGATGGCGCTTTACGCGTGGAGTTGTTCGGACGGTTTCACCACCACCACAACGATGCCGAACTTGACGGACGACGTCGGAGCCACCCAGTACACACCGGCGGCTACGGCGTTCTGTGCACTAACCGTTACAGATGCCAACGGGTGTACGGACACGACGGCGGACGCCGATCGGACGACGGTGATCGTCTTGCCTTCGTGTCCTTAGTGAGTGTGGCATCCGAGAATCACGATGCATTAACCATTAAGGAAACATCCGATGACACGACGCACCAGTGGACCCCTGGTGGTTGCGACAATCGTACTATTCGCCCAATCCGTAGGAACCGCGCAAGTCGCCATGAATGGCGTTTGCGAGAAAGTCAGTTGCGTCGAGTTGACCGCGGCCCAGTTGCCCGAGGGCGCAACGGGAGGCGTTCGATTGGCCATCCGCAATCTCGCGGTGGCCAACATTCTCAGTCAACTCGATATCGACGGTGACGGCGTGCCGGATCGGTCGCCGGACACCGACGGTGACGGCCTGCCGGACAACTGGGAAGTGGGCGGCATTGAAGCGCTGACCGCCGGCGGGCAGCAGACGGACCGCGTGGTTTTCTTTCCCGCGCCGTCTGCCATCGTGCCGGGCACACCGCCGACACCGATTTTCACGAGACTGGCTGTTGCAACCAGCGCGCTCAACCCCGACACCGATGGTGACGGACTGAGCGATTTCGTCGAAGTGTTTGGATTGAAGTTCATCGACGAGAACGGCAACGGCCTGCTCGATCCGAATCTGGAATGGGTCGATTCGAGCGGCGATGGGCTTCCCAGTCCCGGCGAATTTCCGGTCGACAATTCGCGATCGTTCGGCCTTCTCCACGACTTTGATGGGTTTGTCTTCACCGACCCCACCAATCAGGACACCGACGGCGACGGACTCAACGATTCGGAAGACAACGATCCGCTCGTCAACCTGCGGGCATTCGGCAACTCTGCTCTGTTCATCGTTCGTTTCAATCCCGATGAGGTTGAGAACGACGTTGACATCGACGGGCTGGGTAATGCGATGGACATGGGCAACGATCTTGTCACCGCCGACGGTGCCAACCCCGGAGACATTCCCGACGACATACAGGCCATCGACAATCCCGCCAACGTCGGCGATCTGATCAGCTTGTTCCGGCAGGATCTTCAAGCGGCGGGCGTTGTTCCCGAGGCGGCCATCGAGGATCTGCTTGGTGCTGATTGGGATGGAAATGGACTGTGGCGAATCACGGACGTGCGTACTTGGCACATCGTCATCGACGACACCGACACGCCTCCGCCGGCGGAGTTTGTCGTCGGAACACACGAACTCTACGCCACCCAAACGCTCGATGATCTTCTCACCACGTTTAACGGTGGCGATGACCCGGTTGCCAATCCGCCTCTGGACCGCTATGCCGCGCGTGGCATCGGTATGGGGTGGCAGGACGTGCTGCAGCCCACCGGCGGCAGTTCCAATTTCATCCCCGATCCGCACGTTTGGGCGATACTTTATTCATGGAGAATGCCGGGGTTTGACATTGACGGCGACGGGTTCATCGGCGTGCCCAACCTGGCTGCCACCGCTGCTTCACCCACGGACCCCGAGAAGGCTTCCGTTGCACTGCGTGGTGATCGACTCATCAGCAATGCCGACGACACCGACGTTCCGTTCGACGACCGCATCAGGATCGGCGGGTCGAGCGGCGGCACGGACACAGGCGAGTTTCAACTCGACGGGCGGATTGAAGCACCCAACAATTTCCCCGTATTGCCGACGCCGGCGACCTGCGGCGCGATCAGCCTGGGGATGCTGCTCTTGATGTTCGTGGGGATGGTCGGGCTGGCGTCGAATCGGTCCAAACGACGTTGATTCGCAACTGATTTGCGCTGTCGTGCGCCGTTGCCGGGTGCGGATCGATTTGCATAGCAACCTCAATCCCGGCTCAGCGTTTGAACGGTCAATATGTGGCGATTCAGTCGCGCTGCTCCATGGTCTGCGGTGGGGGGCTATCATGGAAATGGCATTGGGCGTAGTGGTGGGTCGCGGTAGAGGACGGCTGGTTCGGTGTTCTTCGTTGCTCGGGACGCTCGCTCCTGATCGCTTGCCGCCATCTCGGCAGCTTCGCGAAGGATAAGACGGTCCGCCGGCGACAGTGCGGCTGACGTGTTGTCACGTGTCGTGATCGGTCCGACCGTTGACGATCGTTTCGTCGTGCGGCAGGCGGAGCCCATCAGGACGACCGCCACCACACCGATTACCGCGATGAGTCGGCTTGCTCGTCCGGCGTGTCTTGCGATCGAACGTCGAACGTCGTGGCAACGACCGGTGTCGACCGTTACTGACCTGCGCTGACGGCCATCCGTATCGAGTTTCCAGACGTTGCCGGCTGACCGTGGCGTGAACTGCGTCATCGTTCTGTCACCCCAAAACGGTCCTGAGAGCACTTGCAGCAGTTGCCCGTGTTCAGCGCGTGGCAGTCAACCCGTCTTGGCCTCGGAATGTCATCGGCGAATCGATTGTCCACCATCGCGACACTATTGGGCCGGTCGGGCCTTTCGATCCTGCAGCCTCCCTTTGCTCAATCGGGCTTACGAAACCGAAGGAAGTAGTTTTCCGTCAGGTACGATCCGTCGTCGCTGGAGTCCACCAATTCGAACCCGCGTTTGACGATCTCCTTGATGACCTTTTCGCGACCAGCCCGAACGTGGTCTATGATCCAGTCGCGACTCTTGCCTTCGATGCGCTCGAAGTCAATCACGATCAGTTCGCCACCGGGTCTCAACGCTCGGTAGATGGATTTCATCGTGCTGCGGGGATGTTCGAAGTGGTGATAGACGTCACAGATAAATGCCAAGTCGATCGACGATTTGTCGAGTTCAACCGAATCATCCTTGCAGCGTACGGTGGTTACGTTCTTTAGTCCCGCCCGCGCCGTGCGTTTCTTGATGTGCTCGAGAAACTCCGGCGTGATGTCCACCGCGTACACGCTGCCGCCCGGGAGCACCGCGTCGGCGAACAACACCGTGAAGAACCCAGTGCCCGCACCGATGTCAGCGATCACCTCTCCGGGACGAGGTGCGACCTCTGCTACGATCTTCCGACGATATTCGAAGATCTCTCTGCTTTCGCTTTCAAAACGGGCGATCCAGTCATCGACGTTGGCATTCTTGTACGCGTCGTTGATCCCGGGTTTGACGTCGCCTTTCCACTGGGCTTTCCAATCCAGGTTGATGTTGAGGCATCCCGTTGATGTGGCGAGAGTGATCCCCACGAGGCCAACCGCGACATGAGTAATCCGGGCAGGGATGCGATCGAACAGCGAGACGTTTTTGCAAACACGACGACACGATGACATGGGGAATCCTCACAAGGACAAGGGAAGACAGCAACCGGCGACGATCGCAACGACGAGCCGCGTGACGATCATAGTCACGCGGCTGCGCGCGTGTCAACCGGCCCCACCCCTTAGGTCGGCGTTACGCGTTCGGGTCAACTGTTTGGTGTCGCACGATTTGCCCGGTCGCCAGGAAGATGACGTCCTCGGCGACATTTGTCGCGTGGTCGGCGATCCGCTCGAGATTCTTGGCGATCGAGAGCACGTCCAGATGGGCGGCCATTCGATCAGGTTGCTCGGTGGCCGCCACAATCGTCGCCCGCACGATGTCGCCGTACGTCGCGTCAATGACGTCGTCGCGTTGCAGCACCTCGGCGGCGATGTCGGCATCCTCGGTCGCATACGCTTTGATGGCGCTGGCGAGGGCGGATTGAACGATCGTGCTCATTCGATCCACGTCGTGAAATCGTCCGGGCAGGGCGTCGCGGTCCAGATGCTGCGCTCGCTCCGCAATGTTGACCGCACAGTCAGCGATTCGCTCCAGGTCATTGTTCACTTTCAACACCGTGCACAGCAAGCGTAGATCGGACCCCACCGGCTGATACAACGCCATCAACCGGATCACTTCCGTTTCCACCGCGACCTCTTCGCGATCCACGTCGTTGTCGCGCGCGATCACCCGGCGGGCCAACGTCTGGTCCATGGAAACGGCAGCTGCGCACGCCTCCTCAACAAGATCGACCACCAGGCTCGCCATGCGCAACGAATGGCGGCGGAGTTCATCGAGCAATCCCACGAAATGTGCGGTCATTGTATCATCCGAATCGGCCGGTAATGTAATCGTGTGTGCGGTTGTCGGAAGGCTTGGTGAAGATCGTCGTTGTCTGGTCGAGTTCCACCAGTTCGCCGAGATACATGAATGCAGTGCGGTCCGACACGCGGGCCGCCTGCTGCATATTGTGTGTCACCAGCACGACTGAATACTGCGCCTTCAACTGGTCGATCAAATCTTCGATCCGGGCCGTCGCGATGGGGTCAAGCGCGGAGCACGGCTCGTCCATCAACAATACCTCAGGTTTCAGCGCGATTGCCCGCGCGATGCACAGGCGCTGCTGTTGACCGCCAGACAACGCCAGCGCGCTCTTCGTCAACACGTCTTTCACTTCATCCCACAACGCCGCTTGCCGAAGTGCCCATTCCACCAGTTCGCTGATGTCCCCGCGATAGCCGTTGATCTTCGCTCCCCACGCGACGTTGTTCTGGATCGACTTGGGAAACGGATTCGGTTTCTGAAACACCATCCCCACGCGGCGACGCAGATCCACCGGATCACACGACGAGCCGTACACGTCTAAGTCTTCAAGCCACACGCGTCCCGTCACACGTACGTCGCCGATGAAGTCGTTCATCCGATTCATCGAACGCAGCAGCGTGCTCTTGCCGCAGCCTGACGGTCCGATGATCGCCGTCACTTTCCGGCGCTCGATCTCCATCGTTACGTTACACACGGCCTGGTGCTCGCCATATGCGATCGACAGATTTTCCGCACGAATTACCGTTGATTCACGTGTCGGCGCGGCCGCCACACTCTCGCCACGCACTACGCGAGGGGTGGTCGCGGCGGGTAACGCATTGAGGTCGTTCGGCCCGATGGGGATTCTGGCGATCGTCACCACTGTCTCCTTCGCTGATGCCATCCCCGAATGACCACGGCCACCGCGTTCATGCTCAGCAACAGGCCTAGCAAGACAACGATCCCCGCAGCCGCCAACGCGTGAAACTCCTGCTGCGGTGCGTCGGTCCAATTGTAGATCTGTAGCGGCATCGCTGTAAAGGCGTCCCCCAACCCCTCGGGGACGAACTTGACGTACGTCAGCCCCCCGATCATCAGCAACGGAGCCGCCTCGCCCAGCGCGCGAGACAAAGAGAGAATCACGCCCGTCAGGATTCCCGGCAACGCTGCAGGCAACACGTGTGCCCAGATGGTCTGCCATTTTGTCGATCCCAAACAAAAGCCAGCCAGACGTACCGAGTTCGGCACGGCTGCCAGTGCTTCGCGACTTGCGATGATGATGACCGGCAATACGAGAAGGCTTAATGTCAGCCCGCCCGCCAGCACGCTGCGACCGAGGTGCAACGTCCGAACGAACACAGCCAGCCCCAACATCCCGTAAACGATGGACGGCACGCCTGCGAGGTTCGCGATGTTCAACTCAATGAATCGCGTCAGCCGATTACGCTTCGCGTATTCGTGGAGATAGACCGCCGATCCCACTCCGATCGGAATAGCGATTGCCGCGGTCAGCACGATCAGCCAGACGCTTCCGTACAAGGCGCTCTTGCAGCCAGCCTTCTCAGGAAACAACACCGAAGGGAAGTTCGTCAAGAACGACCACCTGAGGCTGCCGTGACCCTCCATCCAGACACGCGCCAACAACCCCAACAGCATGGCCAACCCGAACAGCGTTCCCGCAAGCCCCGCGATTGCAAACAGTCGCTGGACGCGGCGGCGACTCGCCAGCCGCGGCTGAAACATCTCCGCACGCGCTTCGAATATTGGGCCAGCCGCGGTCATCATTCGTAGACCTCTCGAAATCGCAAGAGCAGTCGCTGGGCGAGCAGGTTCAGTGTCATGGTCATGACAAACAGGGTCATGCCCACTGCGAAGATCGTCTGGTATTCGATCGTGCCCGCCGGCACGTCTCCAAGACTGACTTGCACGATGTAGCTGGTCATCGTTTGAATGCTGGTGAACGGGTTCAGCGTCAGCGACGGTGTCATGCCAGCCGCGAGGGACACAGCCATTGTTTCGCCGATCGCTCTCGCCAGGGCTAGCAGGCATGCCGCGACGACGCCAGACATTGCAGACGGGAGCACGACACGTGAGGACACTTCAAACCGCGTCGCAGCCATTGCGTGGCCTGCCTCGCGCAGTGATTGCGGGACACTGCGAAAGGCGTCGTCGCACAGCGATACAACCATCGGTAGGATCATCGCTCCCACCACAATGGACGCACTGGCGGCGTTGTATACTTCAGTGCCGGGAACAAGCCATTGTAAGATGTGCGGAGTCACAAACGTCAGTGCAAAATACCCATAGACAACGGTTGGAACACCGGCCAATACCTCCAGCACGGGTTTGGAGATCGAACGAAATCGGCTCGGGGCATGCTCGCTCAAGTACAGTGCCGACGCCAATCCGACCGGAATCGCCAGCAGGATTGCTCCGCCGGCGACCAACATCGTGCCTCCGATCAACGGAAGCACGCCGAAACTGGTTGGCTCTAGAATCGGAGACCATCGTGTTCCGAAGAAGAACGAGAGGATCGGAACGTGGGTAAAGAACCCCCACGATTCCGATGCCAACACCCAGATAATGCCCGCCGTCACTGCCACTGACAGCAGTGAACAGGTCAGCAAGAACCGTCTGACCAGCGTATTGCGAAGGCGGGCACTGAATACAGACACGAGGAAGTCTCTCTATCGGGAAAAGATTGCAGATAAGTCCTGATGACCACCACGGGCCGCCGCCATCGCAGAACCGGTCACGCCGTCGCGAAGTCGTGAAAGCCCTTCCTTGTACAGCTCATCAGACAACGAAACGTACCCGACTCTCGGGTGCTCCACGATGGCCTTGCCATTGTCCAGGATGAATTCCACAAACGCCCGCACTTCGGGGCGTTTTGCCGATTCCTTGTTGACGTACAGGAACAACGGGCGCGAGAGTGGGCGATACTGGCCACTTCGTATGGTTGCTAGAGATGGCGTAACTGGAGCGCCCGAATTGTTGTCAATGCCGATTACGTTGAGGCGATCCTTGTTGGACACATAGTAGGAGAACCCGAAGTATCCCATTGCGCCGCGGTCGCCGGCTACGCCCATGACCAGCACGTTGTCGCTTTCACTGGCGGTGTAGTCGCTGCGGCTTGCTCGTTCTTTGCCCACGATTGCCTTGGTGAAATAGTCGAACGTGCCACTGTCCGTTCCCGGCCCATAGAGACGCAGTGGCAGGTCGGGGTACTCGGGTCGGATCTGGTGCCAATTGCGGATTTCGCTTCCCGGCTCCCAAATACGTTTGAGCTCTTCGACCGTAAGCGATTTGCAAAAATCGTTATCCGGATGAATCACGACGGAAATCCCGTCAATCCCCACTGGGATTTCGATGAAAGACACCCCCAAGGCTTTTGCTCGGGCCTGTTCTTGTTTCTTGATCGGGCGCGACGCGTCACTGATGTCCGTTCGCAGATCGCTTCGATCGGACAGGAACTTCTTGAATCCTCCCCCCGTGCCGGAAACGCCCACCGTCACGCGAACGCGGGGATGCTCGTCCTGAAACAGTTCCGCTGCCGCCATCGTGATCGGCGCTACCGTACTGCTGCCATCCATACGTACGGTTCCCTTGAGCTTACCATCTGCTCCGGCTGATGACACCACAATGCCGACCAGACAGAACGTCAGCCAGCCCGGTAGAAAACCTGTGGCGGCCATGCACCCCACACCGCCACCTGAACTGAAGATGTTCCTCTTCATGTCGTTTCTCCCGTCACCCTGTGCAATACACAGAGCGACTGCCTCTTATTCCATTGTTCCAAACAACTTGTCTACAAATCCTTCGCCGAACAACGCGCCGACGTCTCCAACAGTACTCCGCACCCCTGACACGGCTGCTTCGCGGAGTTTTGTAGCGTTCACGCAGCCATTGGTTGCATAACAGCATACAGCCGAGATCAAAATCAACGTTCGAAACCAGTGATGACGCATAGTCGTCTCCCATTTACCAAGTGCGTACCGATTGTCTGTCATAAGCGGGCGTCACGTGCCGCCGGCCGTACCAGTCTTTTGTAGATTCACGAGAACAAGTTCTGTCGCGATGTAGCGACGTCGGATTCTTTTCTTGCCATAACCCTCGCCTGAGTTCGACGCGGCACGATGAGATCGAAAGCGCGATCTAGAAGATGAACTGAAACCGCATCTGAAAGATATTCACAGCGTCGCCGCCCGACGTCCTCGCCGAGCGAATAGCATTCCACATCACGCGCATGTTCGGGTTGAGGTACCAGTTCAGCCCCAACGTGAAGTTGCGCAGCTCGCCACCTTTGACACGCCCGTCGTTCAAATCGAGGTGCGAATAGCGTGCAGCCACCTCCCACGCGCCCTTGCCGCCTTTGCCATCATAGTTATGCTTGGGTTTGACCTTGCCGAACGCTGCGTGGCTTAGACTGTACGGCCGGTGCTCGCCTGTTAAGAAGTAGCTCGCTTGAACGTATGCACCCCAAAACGTTGGATCCGACATGACGCGACTTTCGACGAACGCCTGTGTGTATTCCCCTTGCAATGAAAGCGGCCCGTGTACCCACGCTGCCTCAGTCGCGATGATGTCTGCATACTCCGCTGAGAATTTGCCGGTATCCACGAAACGCGGAGCCATGTGCGACTCGGGTCGTGCACGAAACCGAGCCTCATCATCACCAAAGTTCTTGTGTGTGTAGGAGAGCCCAAGGTGTAGCAACTCTCGACCTTTGTCTTTGTAGATCGGCAGGCCGGTCAGACGTCCCGTAAAGTTGTAGTCGCGACCACCCTGGCCGCTGCCGAAACCGTCCGTGTCGCGAAACGCACCGACCGCCCATGTCATGCGCTTGTCCATAAGGGTGTCATGAAACATGAAACCGGCGTTGCGAGACGGTGCGAAGGCTTCGGTCGCCAGACTTCGCTCCATGAACGTGATGTACTTGCTGCTCGTTAACTCATCGAGGCTGAACGGCTCTTTGAAATGACCCACGCGGAAGTTGCCGACCACCGGGAGCTTGAGAATGCCCATGTATACATCCTTAACGTCTACGTCGCCGCCGGCGAAGTCGTACTGCGCTTTGAACTCGACGTTGTCGTACAGCTTGCCCGCCACGAACAACCGGGCCCGCCGAAATTCGGTTCCGTCCTCAAGCGGGCCGACGGTGCGCTCGATGTTGTCCCTCGCTCCGAAGAAGCTCCAATCCGCCATGATCCGCCCGCCGATCTTCAGCTTGAACATCCCATCTTCGGAATCGAAATGCAGGCCCCCTTTCCAGTGAGGCCACAGCGTGCTTCCTTGCGAAAACCGCTCCATCACCTTCCGCATCCGGGCCCATTCCTCCGCGTCCACCG
>CAYQFV010000159.1:0-10168 GCA_964416845.1 uncultured Phycisphaeraceae bacterium
TTCCGATAATACGAGAATCGCCAATAGTCAGTCAAGAACTTTTTCCGCATTCTCTTCAATTGCACGCACAGCCCTACAGTGCTGGCGATTTCAAGAACGACTGCGTCACGGTTGTTCGAATAAATGCGTGGTCATCGCGGGTCAACTGCCGCGCCGTGCAGAGGTGATCGGTGTGAACGTCCTCCGCTTGGCCGCCGGTGACCTGGATGGGGCGGCTGGTCGGGTTTCTCGGGATTGGGAATTGCGTGGCAGTTGCGAGTCGGGTTGATCGCGCGCGACCGTGAGGTGGAGGCAGGCGAATCAATGTTGGGGGGATCATCGTGGTAGGCCGTGGGGAGTTTCTTGGTGTGTTGTCGTTCGGGCGCCCTGCTGAGGCAAGAGCGTATCGAACGCGGGTGTCAGCGCCGCGGCTGAGGACTCGAAACAGGCGCTTCGGGTCCAGGCGAACAAGCGTTGCGACGATGAATCCGGATGCTTCACGACGATAACCATCGATGGATGCTGGGCGTCGGACTTCGGCGATCTCGATTTTCACGAACAAGTTACGACATGGCGCTGGCATCTCCGTGTTGAATGACTATGCTCAGCCGAGTTGGCGAACGGAATTACATGAGCCAAGGGTTTGATTTGCATTGGGAACCCGCATCGGGGATCGGGTTGATGCGCCGAAAAACTCGCACGTCGCTTGGACTCGGTATCGGGCCTGCGTGTCGGTGCGCGATGCTCGTCGTTGCGTTTTCCGCCTGTGTGTCGGTTGCGCAGAAGCGCAATCGTGAATCGCAGCACATCGAGCCGGGGCTTTTTCATCTGCGCAACGTCGATCTGTTTCTCGAAACCGAATCCTACGTTGAACAGCGGCGCGTTCGGTCAAAGAACGGTTCGGGCGACGCAAACGCGCGTCAAACAAATCGAACGGCCTACATCAACCAGTTGATAGGATTGCGTTTCAGCGGCGATGTGGTGCATCCGTACCTGTTCGACTTTTCGGGCAGCCTTGCGGTGGGGTATAGCGAAAGTCGTTATCGGGAAGAAGTGTTTTCGGATGCGGGCAACGATCGAGCAAGCGGATTTCTCAGCGAATTCGATTTGCGCGGCGAGTTGTTCAAGACCAAACCCATTTCCGGGAGCGTGTATGGGGCACGACGTGACGACCGCGTTGGGCGTCTGTTCCTGCCGAGCCTTCGTGAGGTTCGTGTTGAGTGGGGGACTTCGTGGACGTTTCGGCACGATGTTTTCCCGATGTATTTCAGTTTTGACCGGTTGGACACGGATCGGACGGGTAATCGCGACCGAATTGACGACGAGCGTATTCGAGAGGACAGGCTGCGTTTGGGGGGCGAATGGCGTATCGGCGAATACCACAAGGTCACTTACGAATACGAACACGCCCGGACGCAACAGGAGTTCCAGGGTAGTGCGTTCGGTTTCGACACGACGCGGGATCAAATACGCGTCGAACACGAGTTATCATTCGGCGCTGAGCACGAACATCGTCTTTTCACACTCTTGAGAATTCAGGAAGAAAGCGGCGATCTCGCGGAAGACATTTTCGAGATCAGGCCGGACTTGGTGCTGGAACACACGCCGAACTTGAGCACGCGGTACAGCTACGATTTTCGGCGTGAGCGGTATGCGGGCGTCGAGGTCGACTTACATCGGGCGGATTTTCAGATTCGCCATCAGTTTCTCAAGAATCTGACGACAGTGTTCAACCTGTTCGGGCTTCAGGAGCAAACTGAAAACGATATCGAAACCACGCAGGCAGGTGGTTCGATCGACTGGCATTATGTTCGAAACAATCCGTATGGAGTCTTGACAGCGGAGTTGGGGCTGGCGTCTGACTCGGAACGGACGCGCGGCGACAACGGGCTTCGGGCGGTAAGAAACGAGTCGGGGACGTTTCGCGACCCATTACCACTGTACTTGGTTCGGCCGAACGTTGTGCCGACTTCGGTTCTTGTCACGGATCCGACAGGCCGTACCATTTACCTCGGTGGCGTCGATTACACGATCGTGCGGACGGTTGACCGGACCGCGTTGTTTCGGCTGGCCAACGGTCGGATTTCAAACGGTCAGACGGTGGCGATCGACTATCGCGTCAAGACGCCATCCAAAGGGCGCATCGACACGTCGCGTGTGGACTTTGGTGTCGAGCAGGCGTTTTCGTTTGGCCTAACGCCGTACTACCGGTTCAATTATCGCAATCAGGAGATCGACACGTCGCGCGGGTTCGCGTTTATCGCGGACCGTACCGACCAGCACCGTTTGGGGTTCACGCTGACCAAGCCTCGATGGTCGTTCCGCAGCGAGTTTGAGATTTTCGACGACGCGGTCGATCCGTACGACGCTTTTCGAATCGGTGGTACGTGGGCGGCGGTCCAAGGCGACCTTCAGGTTCTCGATCTTGATCTGCAGTTTTCGCAGTTCATCTTCGAAGGCGGTTTTCAAGACCGCGAGGTGTCGGAGGTCTATCTGACTGCCCGGCACGAGCTGCGCCTCAGCGACCGTTGGACGCACACGCTGAACACAACTTATCGCTGGGAGGACAATTCGGTTCGCGGCACGACCAACGCGCTCGACGTCGTTTCCGGCCTCACATACACCCGAGGCAATCTGTCTGTTGAGTTCACGTTGGAGTACGACATGCTGCGCATTGCCGGATCGAGCGAGGATACGGTGGGTGCGCGTGTGGCGGTGCGGTGGGATTTCGAAGACGTGGCGAGAATGAACTAGATGGTTTCCGACGCATGGAACATTGGCGTGTCGTGCCGGCTGCTGCCGCGTGCGTCGAACGCCGTAGTCTTCCGCGGTCGTGCTCCGGGATTGAAGCCCGGCCGTTGGGTTGTCTTGGCGGTTCCGCCGCTGTTGATGGGCGCTTGCGCCCGCCACCGCGAGCCACTTTTGGTTCCGCAGGACACGGCGATGGTTTGGCCGCTGCCGCCGGAGCGTCCGCGCATTCGTTTGTTGGGCGAGATACGCGGCGGCGACGATCTCAAGCCGGGAAAGTCCGGTTGGCAGGTGCTTCGCGAACGGTTGCATCCGCGGGAGTTCGCCCCCACGTCGCTGAGCAAGCCGCACGCCATTGCGATCGGTGATGATGATCGCGTTTATGTTGCCGATCAGGGTTCAGCATCTCTCCACGTCATGGATTTGAACCGACGCACGCACCGAGTTGTGACCGACGCCGGCAGCGGACCGCTGCGCAGTCCTTCGGGTGTCACCGTGGCTGGACCGAGCGTGTTCGTCTCGGACGCTGTTCTCGGAGACGTGATGGAGTATTCGCTGGCCGGCGATTTCGTGCGGCGTTTGGGTGTTAAGCTGGTCCGACCGGATGGAATCGTCTACTGCCCGAAAAACGACCGCCTGTACGTCGTGGACACCGGCGACCATCGAGTCGCGGTGCTGGGACGGAGCGATGAGAATGAAGGGGGATGGTCGGAGGTCGACTCGTTCGGTTCCCGTGGTACGGGGGAGGGGATGTTCAACTTCCCCACCGACATCACGTATCATCCGTTGCTCGGGATTGTCGTGAGCGATACACTCAACTTTCGGGTGCAGTGGTTCACGCTCGACGGCACGTTCGTGCGGAGCATCGGGCAGAAGGGAAACGGTGCGGGAGATTTTTCGCTGCCCAAGGGCGTAGCGGTCGATCGGTACGGTCACCTGTACGTTGTGGACGCCCAATTCGAAAACGTGCAGATCTTCAGGGAGGACGGCCGATTGCTGCTTCCGTTCGGGCAAGAAGGTAGCGATCTTGGTGCGTTTTCGCTGCCCAGCGGAATTGCCATCGACGGACACGATCGGATTTGGGTTGCGGATTCGTACAACCGGCGTTTGCAGGTGTTCCAATACTTGGGTGAGCCGGAATGATTCGACGCGTCATGACTCGATTCTGCTGCTGGGCTTGGGTGGCTGTGCTGGCCGCGTGCGCCGTGGCGGTGGCCGACGACAGCATCGTGAACACGGTGCACGATCTTTCCGCGCGCGGTCCGGGCCCGGTTCGGGCGCACGAGGAAACGCGGATTTGCATCTTTTGTCATACGCCGCACAACGCAGCGCCTCAAACGCCGTTGTGGAATCGACACGGTTCACCGACGAACTACCGGATCTATCAGAGTAGCACTCTGGACGCCCGCGTTGATCAGCCGAGCGGGCCGTCGAAGATGTGCTTGAGTTGTCACGACGGGGCGTTGGCGTTGGGAGCGGTGTTGAGCACGCCGGTGATGCACCCGATCGTGACCTCGCCGCGGACCATTCCGCCGGGACCGACGGATCTGACGAACGACCTTTCGGACGATCATCCGATCGGTTTTCGGTACGATCGGGCCCTTGCGTTCGCGGATTCTCAACTGCGCGTGCCCGAGCTTCTTTCACGCGAGTTGCCGCTTGGCAAGCACAACGAGGTCCACTGCACCACGTGTCACGATCCACACAACAACATACTGGGAGATTTTCTTCGAATCACCGATCGGCGGGGTGCGATCTGTCTGACCTGTCATGACTTGCGCGGTTGGCGGGGCAGTTCGCATTCGAGAAGCAATGCGAGAGTCACCGGCCGATCGGTCGATCCGCGGGAACCGCTCAAGTATCGCACGGTCGCGGACAACGCCTGTCTGACGTGCCACAAAATCCATTCCGCCACCGAGCGCGAGCGTTTGCTGCGATTCCGCCACGAAGAATCCAACTGCCTCAATTGCCACGACGGATCGGTTGCCCGGACGAACATTCTCGCCGACATTCGAAAGCGGTCAGCCCATCAGGTGTTCCTGCGGACCGGCATTCACGACCCCGCGGAAGACCCGGTGACCGCCCGGCGGCACGTCGAGTGTGCAGATTGTCACAACCCGCATGCAGTCCGACCGGTCACGTCGACCAATCCGCTCGGCAGTCGCGGGTTGCTGACCTCGCCGGCCAACTTGTTCGTGCCCGGCATTGATCGAAATGGTGTACGGGTCGCATCGGCCAGATTCACCTATGAAGTGTGCTTTCGCTGTCACGCCGACAACGCGTCGAGACGCAGGAGCAAGATTCAGCGGCAGGTGTACCAGACGAACGTCCGTCTCGAGTTTCAGACGAATAATCAGTCGTTTCATCCGGTGGTCGGGTCTCGACGAAACCGCGACGTGGTCAGCCTGATTTCGCCGTTTCGCGAAGGCAGCATGATCACCTGTACGGATTGCCACAACAGCAACAACGCGCGGTCCGCCGGCGGCAATGGTCCGAGCGGCCCGCATGGGTCGGTTTTCGCGCCGCTGTTGGTGGCCAACTATGAAACGCGCGACTTCACGCAGGAAAGCGCCGATTCTTACGCGTTGTGCTATCGATGTCACGACCGTGCGAGCATCCTGGGCAACGAAAGTTTTCCGTTGCATCGCCAACACATCGAAAAGGTACGGACGCCCTGCTCCGCCTGTCACGATGCCCACGGAATTTCCAGCGTGCAACGGCGAGGCGGTGACCATTCAAGTTTGATCAACTTTGATCTGTCGATCGTTCAGCCGGTGGATTCACCGGCGGTGAATCGAATTGAGTATCAGGACACCGGACGGTTCGAGGGCAATTGCACGCTGCGATGTCACAGCGTGAACCACATCCGGTTTCCGTATTCGAAGTAAGTGAACCATGGTCAGGCGAGTGACAACCCAATGCGTAACGGCGTGTCTCGTCGTCGGAACGGTGGTGGCGACGATTTCGACGGTGGCCGGCCAGACACCGGCGGGTGGCGGTGACGGTACGTCCGCTGCGCCCGTTGATTTTGCCGGGAAAGACTGCCTGTCGTCGGGTTGTCACGCCAGCTTGATCTCGCCGGACCACGTCCACGCTCCGGCAGCGATGGACGAGTGTCAGGCGTGTCACACGCCGATCGACGGAGCAAGCCACAAGTTTCAGAAGGTCAGCGACTCGCCCACGCTTTGTTTCAAGTGTCATCAGGACGCCGTTCTGCAATGGCGGGGCGAATCAAAGACTCCGCGATCCGGTCACAAACCGGAGACGGCCGGGAAATGTCTCGTCTGCCACAACCCTCATGCGTCAACGCACATGATGCTGCTGCGTCACGGCGGCGACAAGGCGTTGTGCATGGGCTGCCATCAGAAAGATGTCTCGCTCGATGGCGAGGTGCATCAGCCGATTCAGAAAGACGGTTGTCTGGACTGTCATCGCGAGCACGGCAGTGAACAAGCGAACATGCTGACCAAGCCCGCGATCGAACAGTGCGCGGATTGTCACCGCGCGACGTTCAAGGAGCTGGCGTCGTCGCCCCATGTGCACCCACCGGTTGAGGCGAAGGATTGTCTATCCTGCCATGTTGTCCACGCATCGCCCAATCGTCCCTTGCTGGTCGACCCGTATTCGGATCGGCCTTATGTGTCGACGGATCGTATTGAAGCGCTGGCACTCTGCTTCGATTGTCACGACGAAGAGCTGATCGATGAAGATTCAGCCGACGAGACCGGATTTCGAAACGGCGATACGAATCTTCACTATCTCCATGTCAGCAAGCTGGAGAAGGGCAGAAACTGCCGACTTTGTCACGACGCTCACGCGAGCAGTCAACCAAAGTTGATTCGTCCGGCTATCAAGTTTGGCGAGTGGGAGATGAAACTGAGGTACACGCAATCCAAAACAGGCGGATCGTGCGGCCCGGGTTGTCACCCGGCCAAGCGATACGATCGCGACGAGCCTGTGGATTGGGACAAGTGATCGGTGATGACATAACTCGTGTTTCAGCGGTCGGCGGCGAAGTGACCCCGCCGCGAGTGAGACAGGGATCTTGCATGGGAACGGTATCATGATCGTGCGATGGATGCTCCAGTTTGTGCTCATCGGTTTGGGAATCGTCAGCGCTACGACGACGAACGAAGGGATCGAGGGGTCCAAACACGACTTCAGCCGCAAGACCTGGAGCAAGGGGCAATTGTGCCTACCCTGTCACACGCCGCACAGTGCGGGCGGTGACGTGGCTGCCCCGCTGTGGGACCATAGCCCGGGTGCCCGCACGAGCTACAAAATGTTCGACGGCAGGCCGGGCAAGCCCGGGGCGGCGAGCCTCTTGTGTCTGAGTTGCCACGACGGAAGCACGGCGGTCGACGCGTACGGCGGGATGGGCGGCGATGTGACCATCCCGCAGCGGGCGTCCATCGGTGCGCGAGGCAACCTGAGCACCGACCACCCTGTCGGCGTAGCGTATCCGGTCCACGACAAGTATTTTCGCTCCAAGGCGGAGGTCGAGGCAAAGGGTGACGTGGTGCTGCCCGGCGGCCGTGTCGAATGTCTGTCCTGCCACGATGTGCACAATCGTTACGGGCATGAGAAGCTCTTGGTCAAGACGAACGAGCGCAGTGCGCTGTGTCTTTCGTGTCATCGCAAGTGAGCGCGATTCGAATGCACCAATCAGCTTGTACGGTTGCGGTTCTGCGGACGAGGGTCGTCGCCGCGCTTTCGGTGGCCACTCTGTTGTTGACGGGTTGCGCGTCTTCCAATCGGGGCGCACCCGGTGGGACGCCAACGGTTTATTATCCCCTTCCGCCCGCGCCACCGCGAGTGGTTTTCCTCACGACCATTGATGATTCAGACATTTTTGGTCGCGGATCGGGCACGATGTCCCGATTTCTGTTCGGTCCTGCGGACGACCTGGTAGCGCAGATTACCAAACCATTCGGTTTGGCGGTCGCTGACGAAATGCTGTTTGTTTGTGACACGCAGCAGAACATCGTACACGTGTTCGACTTCAAGCGTGGAGAATACGACTCGTTCGGAGCGTCGGGACGCGGCCGATTGCTCAAGCCTGTCGCGGTTGCGATTGATGGTGCGGGTCTTCGCTACGTTGCGGATACGCTTCGCGGAGAAGTTGTCGTTTTCTCACCCGACAACAAGGCGGTCCGCGCGTTGGGTCGCCACGACGGCGATCCGTGTCGGCCGATCGGCGTTGCGGTTCACGATGGCGTGCTCTACGTGCTCAACGCAGCCATGAATCGGGTCGAGCGGCTGAATCCTGCCACGGGAGAACTGCTCGACTCGTTTGGTGGAGAGGGCAACCAACCCGGGCAGTTGGTGTCGCCCAGTGGATTGGCCGTCGATGGGAGCGGCCGCGTCTACGTGTCTGACGTGCTGACGCATCGCGTCGATGTTTTTGATGCCGACGGAAAACCGGTCACGAGCTTTGGAGGCGCCGGCGATCGCGCCGGCCGGTTTGCGCGGCCGAAACACCTCGCCATCGCCGACGACGGTATTGTGTTTGTCGTCGACGCGGGGTTTCAGCGCGTTCAGATGTTCGACGATCGCGGCCGGGTGTTGATGCTCTTCGGCGGACCCGGAGATGAACCGGGATCGCTGACGCTTCCCGCCGGGATTTGCATTGATCGGTCCTTGCTGCCGCACTTCGCCGACCGAATCCCGAGCGGATTCGACGCAGACTACCTCGTGTTTGTGAGCGACCAGTTTGCGGCCCACAAAGTCAGCGTCTATGCGTACGGCCGCAAGCGCGACGGCGCTGCTCCGTAACGACGGTCACACCGGTTGGGGCGCGGGAAGCACGCCGACCGATCCTCGTATGCGTCACCGTCATATGACTACGCAAGACAAGCTCGGCCGGCGACGTTCGCGCTGGCGGATTATTTGCTTTTCTGCTTGAGCGGGAAGTGCTCGTGCGTGCCCTTCCCCTTCATTTCATCGAAGTTGAACACGTCGCTTTCGGTCAGCGTCGGGCTTTCGGCATTGTGGCACTTGATACACGTTTCCGCACTGATCTTGTGCAAACCCGCGGCGAACATCTCTTCATCCGTATAGGTTCGACCAGACGTCATGATCTCCTTGTGGAGCTTGGTGTACTCGCCACCCGGTCCGTGACAGGCTTCGCAACCGACGTTGGCGAGCTTCTTGGCGTGGCGTACCGACTTCTTGTTGCCGGCTTCGGGAATCGCATACCCACCCGGCAGTCCGAGGCCTACCGTGTGACACTTGAGGCACTTGGTGTCGGTGGTGTAATCCTTGGCAGGATCGAGCTTGAATTTTGTCTTCGCCTCACTTGCTTCTCCCGGCTTCAGCGTCGCGAGCGCCTGCCCCATTTTCGTCTTCGACCACGATTTGAATTGCTTGCTGTGGCACTTCTTGCAGGTCTTGCTGCCTACGTAGGCGGGGCCGTCACCAGCGACGGCAGGTGCCGGTGTGGCGACGATGCACATGATAAACCCCATCGATGCAACGGCTGACATGAACGTGTTTCGCGTCTTCATGAAGTTTTCTCCTCAGTAAGCGAACTACCAACGCGACCAAACGAACTCGACGATGGCAGTGCGAGCAGCGACTCCGACCCGAAATCGATTATGGTCCGAGGACCGGCCGGGTCAACCCGTACGGGCGATCGTGCTCCAACGAACACCGATGCCATCGACCGCCCGGCGGGGCGGCTTGCTTCGAATCTGCTATTTCCCAAACGCTACCAACGACGGCGTTTCCAGCTTGCACCTTGAACGCTGCGTCACCAGGCACGCTGAGCGTGGCGCCACCACGCCCAGCAAGACGTCAAATGACGCAGCGCAGCTATTGGCTGCCCGCCTCCGCGAGGAGCGGTGCAGACCTGTACAACGGGGCGTCCAATGTCGACTACTCGACAGAATGACGCCAGTGAATGTCGCAGCAATCAGCGTTCCACACTCGTGCGTCAGTGGGTTCAATGCGTCACGTTTCAGCGTGGCGTTATGCCGGACATTTTCGCCGAGCGAAGGCGATTGATGGCTGCGGCGATCTCGTGTCGCCTCGGTCGCGCGAGCTCGCCCGGGTGCTCGTCATCGACGCGACATGGCGCTAGCACCTCCAAGCCGTCTTCCTCGATAAGGCGATCAACCAATCGGACAATCTCATCCAGACCGATTCTTTGGTCCATGAATCGGCCGGCGGCGAGGTAGATGGCGAAACCCACAGCTCGCGCCTGGCTGGAGTCGACGAGTTGCTCGACGTGTCGAACGTCGATGGTCTGTTGGCCGTATTGAATCGTCTCGCCCGACCGAACGTCGATGCGCACGTCCCGTCGCCCGCGGGCCGCGCTGAAGCTCTCGCGGTGGGGAACGCGTCGCGGCGGTGTTCGCAACGGACTCGTGGTCTCGACGGACCGGTGGTTGGCGATCGTTCGGGCAATTTGGGCAGCTTGGTCGGTGACGTCCTGCGGAAG
>CAYQFV010000160.1:0-10099 GCA_964416845.1 uncultured Phycisphaeraceae bacterium
GAAATTGATATCAAGAACCATTCCAATTAAATCGACAGCCCCTTCATCGCTGGGATCGCCAAGCCTCACCCAAACAGAGTCCCAGAGGGACGGCTGAACATCGACTTCTCTTCAATCGTCCCTCCGGGACTCCGCCTTGTAACCGAACCAACTTCCCCAGCGATGAATCGCTGGGCTATTCTCGATCGCCCCGCTGGGGCTGCGACTGCTGCATGCCGTACCTGGGGGGCGGCCATCGAAGAACAAACCTTTGCCGAATGTGTCACGCCCCCTGCGTTCTCCGCCCGATTGATCGGTGGTACCCTTGGCCCGCGGTTTCGGATAACATGGGTTGCGCGGTAGATCAGGAGCGTAACTTATGGAAATCAATGAAACTGATAGCTACGAGTTGCTCAAGGGCGTGATCGCGATTGCGGCGGCGGACGGCAGCGTGACGGGACGCGAGAAGGCCATCATCAAGGCGCTCGCAGACAAAGCCCGCGTCAGCAGAGTGTCGACGGAATCCATGATCGACCGGGCGCGGAAAGAGTCGGACGCCGTCGACGCGCTGTTCAACCGCGCACTGAAGAACCCGAATCGGGCGATGCAACTGCTCGTCGCAGCCGCCGACATCGACGGGGATATCAGCGCGGAGGAACGGTCACTGCTCGCCAGCGTGTCGGACAAGCTGGGCCTGTCTCCAGACGCGTTTCGTGAACTGTTCAAGGCCGGCGTCGCCTCGTCGAAGCGCGTCGACCGCCGAAGCTGACATCGGACGAATTATTCACCCACGACGGACTTACAAGGGCAGCCCCATGACACTCGCACCGGAAGGCCGACCACAGATGATCGCCAGCACGGTCGTGCTCGGCGCGGCTGGGTGGGCTGCGTACCTTTGGTTTCCGCCCGTCGCCGCGATTCCGGCCGTTGTCTGGCTGTGGTCGATCGCGTTTTTTCGAGACCCGCGTCGCGTGACCGACGTGGGGCCAAACATTCTGTGCTCGCCTGCGGATGGTACGATCGCGGATATCACGCAATTGCCGGACCATGAACTGATCGGCGGGCCTGCGGTTCGGATTGGCATCTTTCTCAGCTTGTTCAACGTGCACATCAATCGTGCACCGTGCAGCGGTGTGGTGCGGAGCACGCAGTATTGCAAGGGCAAGTTCCTGGCCGCCATGAACCCGCGGGCCGGCGAACTGAACGAATCCAACACCATCGTGCTCGACCCGGCCGATGATACGGTTCCGGGACCTGTCGTGGTGCGGCAGATCGCCGGGGTCGCCGCAAGACGCATTGTCTGCCACGCGTCGCCGGGCACGCGCCTTGTCGCGGGTGAGCGCTTCGGCCTGATTAAGTTCGGCTCGCGTACGGAGCTGATCGTGCCAGCCACCGACGATACCCGCGTGCTCGTGAACATTGGTGACAAAGTCATGGCGGGCGTGACCCATTTTGTGCAACAGCCGATGATGCGAACCGAAGGAACCCCCAATGCCGCACATCATCAAGATGCCACCCAACCAGCCTCATCGCCCGCATAGGCGAACCCTGCGTTACATCGTGCTCTTGCCGACGCTGCTCACGCTGGGCAACCTGGTGTGCGGATTCGCGGCCGTCCATTTCGGCCTGCGGGCGATGTTCGCTGCCGGCGCGGGCATCGACGCGTCCGCCGACGCGACGCTTAACAGCGAAGTCGTCGAACGTATGCTGCCGTCGTTCCTCGCCATCGGGGCGATGCTCATCTTTTGCGGCATGCTCTTCGACATGCTCGACGGACTGGCCGCCAGGCTGACCAAAAACGCCAGCGAGTTCGGCGCTGAAATCGACTCCCTGGCAGACGTTGTCACGTTCGGCGTCGCTCCGGCGATTCTGGTGATCGCGTTGATGATGCGCGAATGGCATGGCGAACTGATCGTCACGCCGCTCAGCACGCACGCCTACGGCCGGGCAATGTGGGTATTCGCCGCCGCTTACTGCGTCTGCACGGCCATTCGTCTCGCGCGGTACAACGTGGAGCACGACAAGCCGGAATTCAGCCACCGCGCCTTCCGCGGCTTGCCCAGCCCCGGCGCAGCGGCGGTGCTCGCCTCGCTCGTCACGCTTCACGAACACGCCGGGCCCGCGGTGCGGGTCGGCGTCCTTTACGCATTGCCAATCATCATGCTGGCGGTCGCCTACCTGATGATCAGCCGGATCCGTTACGATCGCGTGACCCAAGCTTATCTCATCCGAAAGCGACCGATCGAACATCTCTTCGCGTTTCTGGTCGTTCTGGTGATCTTTATGTCGTACAAGACCCAAACGCTGGCGTTGTTGTGCGGAGCGTACGCCTTCAGTGGCCCGGTGCGGAGTCTCTACCGGCGGCTGCGGAGCAATGGAACACCTTCCGCGACGACGATGCCGTCCGCCGGCGACGCGAAGAAAAACATCAAACATTCGGGTTGACGCCGGGAGGCTGACCCGCTAATGTTAGGTTCGTGTTAGGATTCATATAGGAGGTCGTTTGCCTTGTCCACCCCAGCACCGCGTGTGCGTTTTGCTCCGTCGCCGACGGGTTATCTTCACATTGGCGGGGCGCGAACTGTCCTGTTCAACTGGCTTCTCGCCAGGCAATCGGGTGGCGCGCTGATTCTGCGCATCGAAGATACGGATCAGGCCAGGAACGTCGAAGATTCGGTCGGCAAGATTCTGGACGATCTGCGGTGGTTGGGACTTGGGTGGGACGAAGGTCCGCAGGCGGGGGGAGATGTCGGGCCTTACTTCCAAAGTCGCCGCTTGGACATCTATCAAAAATACATTGACCGCCTCCTTGCGGAGCGGCAGGCTTACTACGCGTTGGAATCGCCGGACGAACTCGCCGCGATGCGCGACGAAGCGCGGGCCCAGAAACGCGATTGGAAATATCCCAGGCCTGATCCGCTGCCCACGATCGAGCAGGGTGTTGCAGCCCGTCAAGCGGGAAAACACGTAACGGTTCGGTTCAAGACCCCTCGCGAGGACATCACGGTTCACGACGCCATCCTCGGAGACGTCCGCCTCTCGTCTGACGAGATCGACGACTTGGTCATCCAAAAGAGCGACGGCTGGCCAACGTATCACTTCGCCTGTGTGGTCGACGACGAGCTGATGGGCATCACGCACGTTCTTCGCGGGCAGGAACATTTGATCAACACGCCCAAGCACGTAGCCATGCAACGCGTGCTGGGATTCAGAACGCCGGTCTACGCTCATCTGCCCATCATCTTCAACATGAACGGCTCGAAGATGAGCAAGCGCGACAAGGAAAAAGCGATCGCCAAGGGTGTCGCACCGCCCGAAATTGACGTGCACGACTTTCGGACCGCCGGCTACCTGCCGGAAGCGGTTCTCAATTTCATTTCACTGCTCGGCTGGTCGGCGGGAGACGATATCGAGCAGCGGTCACTCGAAGAAACCGCTCGCAAGTTCAGCCTGGATCGCGTCGGCAAGACCGGAGCCAAGTTCGACCGCGACAAGTTGATCGCGTTCAATACGGATTGGGTAGCCCGGGTCGATGAAAAACGCCTGCTCGAAGCCGCGCGAGATTTCGCCGTCACCAGCGGGTCGCCGCTTAACCGCGCCGACGACGCGACGCTTGCCGAGTTGCTCCGATTGTGTCGCGGCTTTCGAACGTTTCGCGACGTGGAACAAAAGACCGCATTCCTCTTCGTCGAGGACGATCAACTGGTTTTCAACGAAAAGGCCGTCAAGAAAGTGCTGGCCAAGAACGACGGCGCTGGATTCTCCATGCTCGAAAAACTCCTGCCGCAACTCGAAGCATTGGACCCGTGGACCGCGGCAGCGGCTGAATCGCTCCTCAACGACCTGTGCGAGCAATGGAATGTCAAGCTCGGCGCGGTCGCTCAGCCGATTCGCGTCGCCCTCACCGGCAACACCGTCAGCCCGCCCATCGGCGATACGATCGCCCTGCTCGGGGCGGTGCGTACAAAACACCGAATTCAACAAGCCATCGCCTTGCGTCAGGATCGGGTGCAATCATGACAGTGACAGCCTGTGACACCCGATCGACCGATGCTCTTGATCACCGCACACTCGGAGAACCCATCCAATGTCCCTGCTTGTAACCGGCAGTATCGGAATCGACTCGGTCACCACTCCGCACGGATCGGTGGGCGACGTTCTCGGCGGAGCAGCCGTCTATTTTTCGTTCGCTGCGTCTATCCAAACGCCCGTTCGCCTGGTCGGTGTCGTCGGTGACGACTTTCCCGACGCGTTCCGCGAAATCCTGAGCGGACACAACATCGACCTGGCCGGCCTGGAAACGCGTGCAGGCAGCAAGACGTTTCGCTGGACCGGCAGGTACGTCGGCGACATGAACGAAGCGGAAACCGTCAGTGTCGATCTCAACGTTTTGGGAGAGGACCCGCCCAAGGTGCCGGCTGCGTTTGCTGATAGCGAGGTGGTCTTTCTTGCCAACACGCATCCTGCGCTCCAACGTGCCTTGCTCTCCGGCGTGCCCTCGCCCAAGCTCACCGTCTGCGACACGATGAATCTCTGGATCGCCGAGCACCGAGACGAATTGCTCAAAACGCTCGCCGTTGTCGACGGCGTGATTATCAACGACGCTGAATCGCGCCAGTTGACCGGCCGGGAGAACCTGATCGACGCGGGACTCGCCCTTCTCGACTTCGGGCCTACGTTTGCGGTCATCAAGAAAGGTGAACACGGCGCCCTGCTGATCACGTCGGAAGGCGCTACGCCCATCCCCGCGTACCCTGCCCGGAAAGTCGTCGACCCGACCGGCGCGGGCGACAGTTTCGCCGGCGGAATGCTCGGGTTTCTCGCATCGGCAAGCGACTTTTCCCCCGCGTCGCTCCGTCGGGCGGTGGTTCGCGGCACGATCGCGTCGTCGTTCACCATCGAGGCGTTTTCGCTCGACCGCATCAAGACCGTGACACGAGACGAATTCGAACGTCGCGTTCAAGAGTTCCTGGGCATGCTACGGATTGAATAGTCGTGAGGCTTTTTCTCGCACTGGACATAGCGCCGCATCTCAAAGACGCCATCGGCCGTCTCAAAGACCGGCTCGCTCGCTTTCAACACGTGGTGCGTTGGGTTGGTCGCGAGCAGACACACATGACACTCAAGTTCATCGGAGAATCGGCGGCAGACGCGCTCGGCGACATCCGCAGCGCATGCAGCAACGTCGCAGCCCAAAGCTCGCCGTTTGAGTGGTCTCTCGAACGTGTCGGCTGTTTTCCGCCCAATGGCAAGGTCCGCGTCCTTTGGGCCGGCGCATCGCAAACGCCGCCCGAGCTTCTCGCGATGGCTGAGCGATGCGACACCGTGATGCAAACCGTCGGCATCGCCCGCGAGTCGAGACCATTCGCCGCCCACGTCACGTTTGGACGCGTCCGAAACGACGACAGCGGCGGCAAGCTGCGGGCGGCTGTTGACAAGCTTGATGTCAAGACCAAGAAACAACGCATCGTAGCAATGACACTGTTCGAATCGACCCTCAAACCGGAGGGGCCGCAATACGGCGTCATCGCAACGTTTCCGTTCGGAGGCATCCATTGATCGACGTGCGGCCCACCGCCATCGATCTTATGCCAACATCGGGCAAAACAGGCTCACCAATACCCCCACAGGGAGACAGGCCATGAAAACAGCCACGAAAGACGAGAAGAAAGACGTGCGGAAGCAGGCGTTGGAGCGGGCTTTGCAGCAGATCGAAAAATCATACGGCAAGGGCGCCGTCATGCAGCTCGACGCCACCGGCGCTGCGGTCAACGGTGTTAGCACCGGGTCGCTTGCGCTCGACCTGGCGCTGGGCGGTCGGGGGTTTCCGTGTGGACGCATCGTTGAGCTATTCGGGCCTGAATCGTCGGGGAAAACAACCGTCGGTTTGCATACCGTCGCAGCCGCCCAGGCTGAGGATGGGGTCTGCGCATTTATCGATGCCGAGCATGCGCTCGACCCTTCGTGGGCGAAGCGTTGCGGCGTGAAAATCGAAAACCTGCTCGTCAGCCAGCCCAATTCCGGCGAGGAGGCGCTCGAGATCGCCGAGATGCTCATCCGCAGCAACGCGGTCGATGTCCTTGTCCTTGACTCGGTGGCGGCCCTTATTCCGCGAGCGGAGATCGAAGGAGAAATGGGCGCCCCGCATGTCGCCCTGCAGGCCCGCCTGATGAGCCAGGCCATGCGGAAGCTGACCGCCGCCATCAGCAAGACCGGAACGGTCATGATCTTCATCAACCAAATTCGCATGAAGATCGGCGTGATGTTCGGCAATCCCGAAACGACCCCCGGTGGCAGAGCGCTCAAGTTCTACAGTTCCGTTCGCGTCGACGTTCGCCGTGTCTCCACCATCAAGGACGGCGACCGCGCCGTCGGCAACCACGTCCGCGCCAAAGTCGTCAAGAACAAGGTGGCTGCCCCCTTCCAGGTTGCCGAATTCGACATCATGTTCGATTCGGGCATCAGCCGAGAGGGGGACCTCATCGACCTCGGATTGACCGTCGACTGTGTGCAAAAATCCGGAGCGTGGTTCAACTTCGGCGACATCCGGCTTGGGCAGGGACGTGAGAACAGCAAACAGTTCCTTCGTGACAATCCCGATTTGTTCAACGAATTGAGAGCCAAGATCATTGCCGTACGGGAGGCCGAGGGGGGCGGCGACGCAGGCGACAAATCGAAAAAGAAGGTCGCCGTCAAGTCCGACGCCAAACCCGCCAAATCGGCCATCCCAACGCCGAAACGCAAACGAGCGTAGGACAACTGCCCATGATGAACCGGCGGCGGTTGTGGTTGGGAGCGACTGTTCTTGCGGGCTGATCGCGCGAACCGGGCGTTACGGACGCGTATCGGCGATATTTCGTTGCGGTTTCGGACTTGATCTGCGGGTTCGCCCGGCCGGGCTGGGGGGTTCAGAAAGAACGACCCATGCGCGGCGGTCTCGCTTTGCGATCTGGAACGGAACCAAGCGAACAACGCGCCCCAGCGTGATCAGGGTGGCGAAACTGGCATCGGCGTGCGCGAAATAGAAATCGTCGTCCGCGACTATTGAGCTTCCATAGCGTTTGCGAATATCATACAGGGTCGATGGTGTGAGCGGATGGATGTGGTCGACATGTCTTACCGTCGCCCTGGCGACCACGGGTCCGCCGGACACTTTGAGCCAAAGCGTGTCTCGGCGGGCGACGCAGCCGTACGGAGGGGTCCGAATTCGGGCAAGACGACATTCGATGGTCTTCTTGCCTTTTGTGAGCGGCACGATATAACGCCTGTGGATAATCATCAGATGGTGGGTCATCGACCGCTTCCGAGTTCTCGGGCATCGTGCGACGGCTGTATCGGGGAGCATGGTGCGATAACGACTACGGTCATGCGGTTACCCATGATCTTGACAACACGTACGTGCGTAAGATGAAAGGTGCAATAACCATGGCGGTCCGACATCACATCAAAGTACTGGTCATCGACGATGACCCGTCCGTCTGCAAGACCGTAGGTCTCTTGCTGGAAGACAACGGCTATCGTCCCAGAACCTTTACCGATGCTCAGAAGGCCATCGAGCATGCCGCCGAGGAGTCGTACCAGATCGCCCTCATCGATCTACGCATGCCCACGCTCGACGGCGTGGAGGTCGTCGAACGACTGAAGAAGATCGACGACAACATGTGCTGTATTGTCATGACGGCCTATCCGAATCTCGACACGGCCACCGAGACCATGCGCCGTGGCACGTGCGATTACATCACCAAGCCCTTCAAACAGGAAGACTTGATCGAATCTCTCGATCGGGCCTGCCACAAGCTTGGCTTGGTGTACACCGATGAAAGCGATCTCAACCGACTCATCGGACAGCGTATCCGGGCCGAGCGCCTGCGGCAAAACCTGACGCTCCGGCAGCTTTCCGATCGGACGGACCTGACCACGTCGCAGTTGTCGCAGGTCGAGTTGGGCAAGAACGCCGCGTCCATCTGGGCGCTCGCCAGGATCAGCAACTCGCTGGGACTCCGACTCGCTACGCTGCTTAACGGCCTGTAGAACCCATTCGATCGTAACGTCGCGTCTCGGTGTCGGCCCTTGCTGGCCACTTCGAAAGACTCGACGCTGCGCCTCTGGTCGACAGTGTCGCGCGCTGTCACACATCTGGGTCACAGTGACCTGATGTGCCAGCCGCCGTCCACATGGAACGTTTGGCCGGTGCAATACGGGAAGTCGCCGCGTGCGATGGCTGCAACGGCGCTCGCCACTTCGTCCGGCTTGCCCCAACGATTCATCGGCGCCATTCCGGCAGACAGCTTGTCGTCATAATAGCTGCGTACCTGCGACGAAGCGGTCATGTCCGTCTCGACGATGCCCGGTGCGATCTCATGAACGGCGATGTCGTACTCCGCGAGGCGATTCGCGAACAGGTGCGTGACCATTGTCACACCTGCCTTGCTGACACAATACTCGCCATAGTTCAGCGCGGTCGTAAACGACCGAATGGAGGCCATGTTTACGATCGTGCCGCGTTCGATCGTGCCCACCTGACGCAACTTGATCATCGCACCAGCCGCCACTTGCGTCATGAAATAGGTCGCCTTGAGATTGGTCTCCAGCACTGCATCGAACGTCGCTTCATCTGTCTCGAGAATGTCTTTGCGCTGCGCGGGAGCGATCCCCGCGTTGTTGACCAGCAGATCCACGCGACCGAAAGCCTCCAAAGCGGTCTCAACGATGCGTTGCCGATCGGCCGAACGCGTGACATCCGCCTGACACAACTTACGAACGCCGCCCGCGGACTCGATCTCCCGACCGACAGCCTCTGCCGCATCGGACCGACTACGGTAGTTGACCAGGACCGCGAACCCCTCTCGCGCCAGCCGTACCGCGATCGCCTTACCGATCCCGCGGGACGCCCCCGTTACGATGGCCGATGGACATGTAGACACCAAAGCACTCCCAACCAGGAACCCGCGAACCCGAATGCCGACCCACCTGGTACGATTCTCAAGAACCAGAGCGATTCCACACCGCAATCGGTCGGCTGTCCACCGCCACCGGCAATGTCCATGTTTTTGACCGGCCAAACCCGTCGGGAAAGCGCCCCAATTTACGCAGTATTGGAATTCTTGGTTTTCCTGGATTCCCCTTGACAAGTAGTCGACATGATGTATGTTCAGACTAGATTAAAGTAGTGGGTGTTGGCTCGCCCGCGTGAGGGCCTGCCTGCCTGCCTGCCTGCCTGCCTGCCTGCCTGCCTCGGAGGATTTCGTCATGTTTCGGAATTGCCTGCGTGTGCTCAGCGTGTTAAGTGTATTGGGCGTCGCGGTCGTCGTCTTTGCCCAAAAAGTCGAAGGACCGAAACCCTGCGATTCATCGGCGATCTCGAATGGGAACTTACCGCCTTGTGATCGTCAATTAGAATTGGATATTACGGGTGGATCGGGAATCGTGTGCCGCAACGCGGGCGCATGTGGTGGCGTGTCTTGCGTTCCCGTGCCAACATCGCTTCCGGCATTGAACATGACGACAGTCGGTACGAACTGGGAACCGGCAGGCAGGAACTGCGGCACAAAAAAGTGCTTTATCATTTTTCGGTGCCCTTGCGGGCCGCCGCTTGCCGGAGCGGCTTGCTTGTGAACTCCATGGTCCCAGTTCGACGCAATGCACCTCCCTTTGTTCAGAGGACGCGGTGCGAGAGCGTGCGTTTCTGTTAATCATCTGATAACGAGCCTTCAGAGGAGGGTACAGTGATGATTCGATCTTACTTCCGCTCTGTTGTGTGTATCGCCACGGGCGCTTGTGTCTTGCTGTCGGTCGCATCCACGTTTGGACAGACTGGCTCACAAGGTTCTCAGCAAACAGAGCTTCGCAATCTGTTCGACCAATTCCAAGCGCTGACGTCGATCGAATTCCGTGC
The DNA here is from genome assembly GCA_964416845.1 of uncultured Phycisphaeraceae bacterium. Classification (GTDB taxonomy): domain Bacteria; phylum Planctomycetota; class Phycisphaerae; order UBA1845; family UBA1845; genus CAYQFV01. The sequence goes on from CAYQFV010000160.1 coordinate 9,875, forward strand.
CTCGGTGGAATTGACCGTCGGTCAGCCGCTCGCCGACAGGGCGGAAACCATCGCTCCGCAGCAGGGCACACAAGGGACCTATCGCTACAGTGCGGCTGGCGACCGGTACAAGATCGAGTCGTTCGTGAATCCGAACAAATACCCAGGCCTGAACACCCAAGTAGCATTCGACGGGGGAACGTTTTACCTCTCGCTGGAACCGGGCAAACTCCTTTCTTACGGTTC
>CAYQFV010000161.1:0-10062 GCA_964416845.1 uncultured Phycisphaeraceae bacterium
TCGTGGTTGCAAAAACAGTGCGGCCTTCGGGTTCATTCGGTGGGCGGTGCGTCGGGGGAAACGGCGTTCAAATTGGGCGAGGCTGACGCGGTGGTTGTCAACGGCGCGTATCGCCGATTGGTGATTCACCTTCGCGGTCGCGGCGGATGGTCGTCGACTCCGTCGCATCGGCAGGTGGAGGCGGTGTTACATCCGACGGGAGCCGAACCGTCGGCGATGGGCGTCGAGTTGGTCGACCTTCCGGGCGTAGGGCAAGTGTGTACGCGTGGCGACGGTGGCAGGGTCGCGATTCGGTCGGCTGTGGGGAGCGTTGTGGTTGGACGCCGGATCGAGTCGGAACGGCGATGGTACCGGATGTTGCCATCGGCTAATGGTGATGACGTGACCGCGAGCGCGGCGGCGGTCTTGGGATACGACAGTGCGGGGTTGCGGGCGTTTGTCGGGTCCGGCTGGCATGAATCGCGGGAGTGGTTGGCAGCGACGGCGGAGACGCCGTGTCCGGACTTCGTGCCACAAGTCGTGGAGATGTTTGATTCGCGTCGGGCGGGGGATGTGGTGGTTTTTGCATCGGATGGCTGGTCGTTTGGGCATCACGGTCGCGGCAGTCACGGGTCGAATGGGTCGCGTGACATGCACGTTCCGCTCTATTTCGCCGGTCCGGGCTTGCCGCAGGGAGGGCATGTTTTGCATGCCCGCACCGTCGATGTGATGCCGACCATTGTCGGGTTGCTCGGGGCGGAGCGTGATCTGGACGACGTGGGGGCGCTGGACGGTGTGAGCATCGTGGAGCAGCTTCGTTCGGCCGACGTTACGACAGACACGTTGCACGTCGATGTTGCACCCACTTCGGTTCTCATGACCGATTGCCAGCGGTAGGGCTTAGCTCCTGCGGTGTCGAGGGCGTCTTGCAGACCGGTCAGGAGGTGTGCGAGACGGGGCGGGCGGCGGGGCCTGTTGCGGGGTCGAAGAAGTTGAGGATGAGGCTGAAGTAGTAGGACCTTGCGAAGGGGGCGAACCCCACGTGGCCTCCGCCGGGGAGAATGATCGCTGCGACGTTGGGGTTTGACGTACCCGCGATGAATTCAGCCACGTCTTGGGCTTTACAAAGCGGATCGTTGGCGCCGTGGACGAGCAGGAGGGGCGTTCGAATGGCGCGGAGCTTGTCGCCGGCGGGTTGGCCTTTGTAGGGCAGGAGTCTGAGGAACTGGCAGACGGCGTCGAATGCGCCATCGAACTGCAGGGTGGATCGTGCGAGTTCGAAATGGACGAGTTTGCGCAGGCTGTGGGTGATTTCGGGGTGTTTCTTGCGTCGCGTTCGCTCTTTGATGGTGTGTTGGACGTTGGCGAGGACGGGGTCGAACCAGTAAGACTTCGGGGTGTCGAGTTCGTCGAGGAGTTCTTCGAAACGCATGAGTGCGGAGAAGCCGATGACGCCCGCGGTGAAGTGCGGTTTAGCGGAGACGGGTGGAAGTCGTTCGGCGATTTCTCGGGAGATGCTCGGGTCATCGGTCGGGTGGTTGTCGTACCACGCGGCGAGGAGGGAAATGTTGGCGCCCCAGCACACGCCGACCAGGCCGGTTTTGGTGATGTGGTCTTGGGATTCGAGCCACTGCGACACCAAGAGCAGATCGACCGACTCGACGACGCCGAAGTGGTAGTACGCGTTGGGGTAGGCAGCCTCGGTTCGTCCATGTCCGCGAAGTTCCAATGCCAAAACGTGGAAGCCGTGGTCTCGAAGTGCGGCTGCGAGATCTCGGGACCGTTGGATCGCGTTGTCGCCAAAGATGCCGGGGATGATGACGATGCACGTTGCGTCGAGTGGTTGACCGTCGCGGGTTGCGTAGCCGAGTCTGCCGGCGAGTTTGACGTCTTGGGCGACGGGAATCCAGACGTCGGTGAACCCAGGCCAAGGGGCGGCTGGCTCGTCGACATCGGACCCGCCGCCGATGCCCTGTGCTGAATGGGCGAGTCCTTTGGCGTTGTCGATCAGCGTACGCAGGTTCTTGCCACGCAGGCCGAAATGTTTGAGCACATCGACCGGTTGACCGTCGGGGCGGACCAGGTCTTCGGTGACGAGCGCGTCGTGTCGCGTTTTGGGCAAGAGGTGTTTGAGAGACCGATGGGCGCGCTGCAGCCACGCTCTCGTGGTGGGTGCGTCGTCAGGAGAGTGGGTGACCATCTGGATGTAGTCGCCTTCTCGGATGGGGAAGGGACGCTCGGAGAAATGACAACCCGCAGCAAGGGTGACGGCGATCAGCGAGGCCCATGACGCGGCGAGCCGACGGCGCGGTGTTCCTGGAGCGTTCACGGGCATGATTCATCCGGGCGCGTCGATCCCTGGCGACCGGACGAGCTTGGCGGTAACGTAGAAGACAGGCGGGCGATGGTCAACGGCTGAAGCTGGGACCGGCTGCTGATCGTGTTTCGCGTGTCGCGTGTTTTGAACGGTTGCGATCGGGCTATGGTGTCTGAGCACTTCGCGGGGTCAGGTCGTACATTTCGTGGTTACCACGTTGGCGTTTGGATTCTCTACGCGGCGGTGACGGTTTGGGCGTACGGCCCGTCGCTGCGCTATGGGTTGGCGCTGGACGATCATTGGCATCAGGACCGGATCGCCAAGATGGGTTGGTCGATTGGCGAGATGCTGGACGCGACGACGCTGGACCCGGAGGAGATGATCTCTTCGTGGTGGCAGGAACACCCGGTACGCTGGCGGTACGCTCGACCGTTCTCCGTATTCCTGATGAAAGTCGTGCATGCGCTGTTTGATGATGTGTCGTTCGCGTTGCATGCGCTGAGCGTGGTGATGCACGTGGTGATCGTGGCGATGGTGCATCAGCTTTGTCTGCTGTTGACGCGTCACCGGTTCTGGTCGGTGGTCGGCGGCTTGCTCTTTGTGGTCTACTCTCATTCGGTCTTCGCGGTCAGTTGGCCTGCAGCGCAGAACACGTTGCTTCAGACCGGTTTGACGTTGGGCGCTTTGCTGTGCTACGTACGAGCGTCGGGCTTGAATGTGTACTCGGGACCTCGTCATCCGCACGATGCGAGCAGCAACGACGGTGCGTCGGACGTTCCACGTCTTGGTCGTGGGGCGATGGCGTGGGTGATGGTGTTGTGGGTGTTGGCGTTGCTGTCGCGTGAGAACGCCGTTGTCTTCCCGGCGATTCTCGTCGCGTTTGATTTGGCGTACGGGGGGCGACGACACGTGTGGGCTCGTCGCGGAGTTTACGCGTGCATGGGTGTGGTGGGCGTGGGCTACGCGGTGTGGCGGCTGGCGTTCTTCTACTTGCCGATCCCGGAGGTGTATCTGCATCGACCGGACGGGGACGGATACGCGTTGTGGTGGATGGCGAAGTTGCTGCACTATCTGTGCTCAGCCCTATGGCTGTCGCCGATGGTGATCGGTCCGACGGGGCGGTTTCACCCATTTCAAGACGTGCCTCGCGATTGCCTTCTGATGATCGGAATCTTGGCGGTTTTGGGGACCGGCTACTATCAGGCGAGTCGCAAGGCGAGGGGGTATTGGATTTGGCCTTTGTGGTTGGTACTGTCGATTCTTCCGGTGGTCCCGATTCTGGCAACGCCTCATTCGGGATACTTGTGTGCGGTCAGTTTTTCCGTCGGATTGGTCTTGGCGGCGGGATTGGGCGTGCAGGTCAAACCGATCGGCTTGGGTCGGACGTATCGGCTGGCACCGCTCGCGTACCTGTTCGCGATGTGTGTCTATCTGCCACTGTATCGGAGTTTGTGGGAGGCGATGATCGCATCGGAGCGTTTGACCGTGGCGGAGATGACGAGCGATCGTCCGCCGGAGGGCGTGACAGACATTTTCTTTCTGAATCTTCCGTACGTGAACATTTATGCGCCGATCGGTTTGCAAGAGGCGTGGGGGGATTCGATGGCAGGGGTGCGGTGTCACGTTTTGACGCATTCGCCCGATCTGACGCGGATGTCGTCTCCGTGCACGCTGCGGATTCTCGATGCGCACAGCTTCACGCTGTCGACACAAGGTCGGGGGTATTTCTCCGGTCTCTTGGGCAGGTTCTTGATCGAGGGGATGCGGGGCGGCGGGCGGTTCGCGACCGGCGACGAGTCGTCGACGGATTTGTTCGACGTCAAAATGGTTCGTGCCTCGGCGCAAGGTGTTTCGGAGCTTCAGTTTACGTTTCGCGAGCCGTTGACGAGCGATCGATATCGTTTTTACCTGAGCACGACCGAACACGCCGGATTGCGGCTGAACATGGGCGAAGCGGAACCCGAGGAGTTCAGTGTTGATAAATCCCCGGTAAGCCTACAGAATGTTACGTTGGCAGCGGATGCACTGTCGCGCGGTCGTGCGACCGCTGCTGAGACGTTATTCTCGGCGATGGACTCGTCGGACGCCGCGCTGCGGCAGGCATCGTGGGAAAAGTTCGCGCGAGTCGCCGGTCCCGTGGCGGTGGCGACGGCGGCGACGACGCAGGACTTGCTCGGCAACGCGATGTTGCCGAACGATTGGCGGCGCGTCCGGGATTGGTGGCGTCGTCGCGTGACGGATCGAATCGTCGATCGGGTTTGGGTGCGTCGGGATGTATTCGCCAAACTCCGGCGGCGACGCGAAAGGCTGGCGGAGGTGCGTGCGGTGACAGCCGGTGTGATCCGAACGGATCTTTACTTGTCCGGCCCGCCGTTTCCAGGCCCGCGATGATTGTCGCGGTGGTAACGACGGTGTTCGTGCCACTGCCAGGGCATGCGTCACCATAGACGAGTTCGGTATTTTGCTTTGAAGGGATGACATGTCGAGTTCCACGCATACGACGTTCATGACGGGCGCGACGGGTTTCTTGGGCATGTTCGTGCTGCGCGATCTGCTGGGTCGTGGACGACGTGTGGTGGCGATGGTTCGCGAACCGTTCGAGGCCAACTGCGAACGTTTGCGGGATCATCTGTCGTCGTTGGGGGCTGACGTATCGAGTGACGTCGCTGCGGGGCGTCTCGGGTTTGTTCGCGGTTTCTTGCCGAACGGTTTGCCCGGCGACGACGTCGGCGACGTCGACGACGTGTTATCGTGTGCGGCCAGCTTGCAGCTTTTTTCAAACGGTAATGCCGAGCCGTTCCGGACGAACGTCGAAGGTGTTGCGAGTTTGCTCGACTGGACGCGCGGGCGAGACATCAAACAGGTGCACGCGGTCAGCACGGCCTATGTGAGCGGCTCACGCCCGGAGGTGATTCGCGAAGAGTTTCATCATCCCAAGCCGACGTTCTCGACCGAGTATGAACGCAGCAAGTGGGAAGCGGAACTCCTTTTCGCAGCCTGGGGCAGGGAAGACGGACACCAGCTCACGATTCACCGGCCGGGAATTCTGGTTGGCGATTCACAGACGGGATTCACGACCCAGTACGGCGGTTTCTATCAATTCGCACGAATGGTAGGCCTGCTGGCGGATCGGTATCGCAACGGAGACAACGGTGAGGGCACTCACATTCCGCTGCGCATTCCCGGCTATCCCAACGATCCCCAAAACATCGTTCCGGTGGACTTTGCGGCGAAGATCATTGCGACGGTGATGATGGACGACACGCTTCACGAACGGATCTACCATTTGACCGATCCCTCACCGCCCACAAACGACCTCATCAAGCACTATCTGGAAGAGTACTATCACATCCACGGCGGGTATTTTACGAACGAGAACCGGACGGTCAGCGAGTGTACGCCGGCTGAGTCGCTACTCTGGGAGCAGTACCACGTCGTGAATCCGATCGTCACGCACAATCCGCACTTCGATCAAGCGAACACCGTCGCGGTGATGCAAGCCAACGACATCGCTTTTCCCTCGATGGACCGTCAACGTTTTTTCAGGCTGATCGATTACGCCGTCGGCGATCGGTGGGGTCAGCGCAGCAACGTACGCGCGGTGAAACGCAGCTAACGGCCGCCCGGGGCTACTCCCGAAACGCAACGGTGCTCGCGCGTGTCCAAGATCTTGTTTGCAAGTCCTGTCGCGTCGAGGATCGGTCGGCTACACCGTGGGCCGTGGATGACCGTCAATCCCAAGCCGAGGGCGGATGATTGTTCAGGATGAAATCGGCGTTTGTGTTGGGCGTTTCGAAGGTCAAGGTGCGGGCGTATTGCATTGGCTCCTTGCTCATCCTGAACGGTTGCGCGCCGCTACGGGTTGATTCTTCGATGATCCACGGCTCGGTCGCCGCGGGGTTCGAAGAAGTAGAGCAGGCGTTTCGTGACAACTTCGCGCAGCGAGGAGAACTCGGCGCTGCCTGCGCAGTCTATCTCGACGGCAAGAAGATTGTCGACCTATGGGGTGGCTATCGAGATGCGAGCACGAAGGCTCCCTGGAATGAGGACACGATGGTGCTCGTGTTTTCAGCTACCAAGGGGTTGTCAGCCATAGCGATGGCGGTGGCGAGATCGCGCGGCTGGTTGGACTACGACGAACGCGTGGCAACGTATTGGCCGGAGTTCGCACAAGCGGGCAAGCAGGACATCACCGTTCGACAACTGCTCGCGCATCAGGCCGGCCTCGCAGTCATCGACATGCGTTTGAACGTTAAGCGACTTGCTGATCTGGACTTTGTGGCGGGGGCGATTGCCAAGCAAAGGCCGTTGTGGACGCCGGGGATGAGGCATGGCTATCACGGGATGAGTCTCGGCTGGTACGAGAACGAACTGATTCGCCGCGTCGATCCGCAACATCGGTCGATCGGGCAATTTCTACGCGAGGAAATCGCCCAGCCGCTCGGCGCGGAACTGTACATCGGCTTGCCGAACAGCGTACCGGAAGAACGCATCGCACGCATCAAGGCGTTTGGACTGGTGTCGGTCTTGCTACAGCCGCGGGGGTTTCCGCGTGCGATGGTTTTGTCGTTGATGTGGCCTTGGTCGATGGCGTTTCGGTCTTTGAGCAACCCGTGGCTAAACAGTCCCGCAACGCTGGACACACCGGCCTACCGTGCGATCGAGTTTCCATCCGCCAACGGCATCGTGACTGCCCGCTCGCTTGCGAAGGCGTACGGGGCGTTCGCGACCGGGGGCGAGGCGCTGGGCCTGACGCCCGCGGTGATGGCCGAACTGACCGCGCCGCCTGTCGCGCCTTCGGGCGGTGATCGCGATCTGATCTTGCGAATCGACGTGTCGTATTCGCTGGGATTCAGCAAGCCGAGCAGGGCGATTCGCTTCGGCACGGACGAACGCTCGTTCGGGGCGCCCGGCGTGGGGGGATCGTTCGGGTTTGCCGATCCGACGGCCCGGATCGGGTATGCTTACGTGTTGAACAAGATGGGCGCGTACATGTATGACGACCCTCGCGAGAAAGCGGTTCGCGACGCGCTGTATCGTTGCCTCCAGCGGGCCGGCGCGGTGAAATAGTCGGCGTTGGCCCGTCGCATGGGTGAGGTGGCATGGCGATGAACGGCCTTGGCAAGCTGAATCTTGCGCCCCCGGAAGACACCCGCGGGCAGGAGCGACGCGTATGCTCGTCATCAAGAACATAGCACAACTCGTCCTACCGACCTGCGAACTGGGGGCCGTGGTCAACACCTGCAATATCGAAACGGTGGAAGACGCACGCGTTGAGATCGACCGTGACACGATCGTCAACGTCGGTGTCGACAACGCTTACGAGACCCCCGAATCGGCTGAAGTCGTCGACGCTGGCGGGGCTTGCGTGGTTCCCGGCCTGATAGATTGTCACACGCACACCATCTTCGCAGGCACGAGAGAAGACGAGTTCGTCCAAAGGATCCAAGGCGTTGGGTACGTGCAGATCGCCGAAAAAGGCGGTGGCATTAAGACTACCGTCAACGCGGTTCGCAAGGCTTCGGTCGACGAATTGATCGAACTCGCCCTGCCGCGACTCGACCGTATGCTGCGAAACGGCGTGACGACCGTCGAGATCAAGAGCGGTTATGGACTGTCGCGCGACGACGAGGTCAAGATGCTCCATGCCGCTCGGCAGCTCGACGCGCTCCAGCCGATCGACATCGTCCCCACGTTTCTCGCTGCCCACACAATCCCTGAAGAGTACATGCACAAACGCTCCGCTTACGTTGAGCTGGTCACGAGCGACGATTTTCTAGGCTACGTTGCCGATGAACACTTGGCTGAATTCTGCGACGTATTCTGCGAGCGATCGGCCTTCGACGTAGAGGAGTCGCGCACGGTTCTACTCGCCGGAAAAGAACGCGGGCTTGTCCCTACGCTGCACGCCGACCAGATCACTCAGATGGGTGCGTCGCGTCTCGCCGCCGAGGTGGGCGCCGTCTCCGCCGACCACCTGGAGACCATCGACGACGGCGGCATCGCTGCGATGAAGGATGCGGGCGTCATCGCGGTTCTGCTGCCAGGCTGCTCGTTCTTTCTCGGCGTTGGGCAAGCACCGGCGCGACGCATCATCGATGCAGGCCTGCCGGTCGCCATCGCCACCGACTACAACCCCGGTTCGTCCATGGTTGAATCTCTGCCACTCGTCATGGCCATCGCATGCACGCAAATGCACATGACACCGGCCGAGGTCATCATCGCGACCACCGTGAACGCGGCGGCCAAACTCAACCGCGCGGACATCGTCGGAAGCGTTCGCGAAGGCATGAAGGCCGACCTTGTCATTCTCGACGTCGCTAACTACAACCAGTGGCCTTACAACGCCGGACGCAGCTGCGTACGCTGCGTCATCAAGAACGGCAAGCTAGTTTACCGCCGCCAGGATTAAGTCACTCCATGAGCAAGACCCAAATTATCGAGGCTGACCTGACGCTCATCGGCGACGAATTCAAACCCGGTCTCCAGGTCGAGTTGCGACCGGATGGAACGATCGGCCGTGTCGGGCCGGCAGATAAAACGCCCACGGTCAGACTCGAGCGTCAGGCGTTGATGCCGGGCATGGTCAACGCCCACTCACACGCGTTCCAGCGTGCCTTGCGTGGCTGCGCAGAACAGTTTCCGCGTTCCAGCGGCAATTTTTGGGTGTGGCGAGACGAGATGTACGGGCTGGTCAATCGTCTCGATGCGGACAGTCTGTATGAAGCCTGCCGATTGTGCTTTCTCGAAATGCTCGCCGCCGGCATCACCACCGTGGGAGAATTCCATTACCTTCACCACGCGTCCGCCGACGGCGGATTCGTCTTCGACGACACCGTCTTGAACGCGGCACGCGATACGGGCATTCGAATTGTCCTACTCAACGCCTGTTACCTGACGGGGGATATCGGCCTGCCGCTGGGCAAATCGCAGCGTCGCTTCGATGCCGGGTCGCTCGCGTGCTTTCTCAAGCAGGTCGACAGGGTCAGCGGCCTTCTGACGAGCGCCCAAACCCAAGGACTCGTCGCACACAGCGTCCGAGCCGTTCCGATTGACGACCTCGTCGCATTGCATCGAAAGGCGAAATCCGACGACGTCCCCTTCCACATGCACCTCGAAGAGCAGAATCTTGAAATCGATGCGTGCTTGCTCAAGTACAAGGCTCGACCGATGGAACTACTCCTCGACCGTCTCGACATCGGGCAGGAATTCACGGCGGTCCACTGCACTCACTCACATGACGAGGACATGACGCGTTTCATTGACACCGGCGCGAATGTCTGCATCTGCCCGCTCACTGAAGCGAATCTCGGCGACGGAATCGCACAAGTCGCCCGTATGTGGGCATTGGGCGCGCACGTCTGTCTCGGAACTGACTCCAATGCCCGCATTGATTTCAACGAGGAAATGCGCTGGCTGGAATACGTGCAGAGGCTCAAACATCAAGGGCGCGGTGTGTGTGCTGACGGCAGCGGCAGTGTGGCGGCCGGACTGTGGCTGGCAGCAACGGTCGGCGGAGCAAGATCCCTTGGATTACGAACCGGCATGATCGCCCCCGACCGGCAGGCGGATTTAATCACCATCGACCTCGACGCGCCGCAGTTAGTCGGGTTGTCGCCCGAGTCTCTCCTGACGAGCTTCGTCCTCGGTGCAGACGCTCGCGCAATCAAGCGCGTTTGTGTCGCGGGCGTTTGGCTGATTTGACTACGACTCGCGCGGACGTCAGCCCTCGCGTGCGTGGCCTCCGTGACCTTCAACTCGTTGTC
>CAYQFV010000162.1:0-2598 GCA_964416845.1 uncultured Phycisphaeraceae bacterium
GCCTTGCGATTCAATACCTGAACAGCGTCCAAAACCGTATCGCTCACCTTGCCGCGAAGCGACTTCTCCAGCGAGTCTCGCCGGGCGTCCGAATCGATGACCGAACTGGTTAAGAACTGTTCGAAATCGGGATTCGTATTCGCCAGCTCGACCAAGCCTTCCAATTCGCCAAGCACCAATTCCTGCGAAGAATCCACGCCCGCCAATGCCATGATGGCCTTGGCGTACACCGCCGCAATCGCTACACCGACTTCATCGACTGGTTGCATCGTCTCAGCTTCCCATCATCATGTCCGCCGCATCACTCGCCGGTTGGGCGAGCAGCAGACGTCAACGACCGTCGCCGGAGTTCAACCCCGCCAACGCTTTGATCGAATCCGACACGAGCGCCTCATGGTCGCTCGGGGTCAATTCCTTCGCGATGATCTTGCCCGCCACATCCGTCGCCAGACGCGCGGTCAAGTTGTATAGCTCGCTAACAGCCGTATCACGGGCCAAGTCGATCTCCTTCTTGGCTCGCTCCAGCATCGCGTCAGCCTCGCGACGCGTTTCTCGTTCGATTCGCTGACGCACGCTCTCAGCATCGCGACGCCCTTCCTCAACGATGGCCGACGCTTCGCCCTTGGCCGCCTCCAGCTTCGCCTCGTACTCTGCAAGGCGGGCTTCAGCCGCTTCGCGATCGCGCTTCGCCTCTGCCAGCGACTCGCGTATGAAATCCTCGCGCTTCTGCAAGGCGCCCAACAGCGGACCCCAAGCGAATCGCCCCAAAACCAAAATCACCGCGATGAACGTCAGCAGCGACCAGAAGATGTTCCCCAGATCGCCCGTAAACAGGCTGGGACCCTCTTCGTGATGTTCACCCGCGGTCGCCGGATCCGCCGACGTGGCGTGAGACGGGGCGGCCTGTTCGTCATGACTCTGCCCGTGCTCCTGGGCGATCGCACATGGCGATACCGCCGCCGTCAGGATCAACATCAACGTCGCGATCTTCCGTTTTTCGATCATCGTTCTAGAAGCCCGGGTTGCGACCGGCGGACCGAACGCTTCACAACGCGCGTCCGGTGTCCACCGAATCGATCAATTGGTTCTGGTCAGGAAACGCTTAGCTCGTCATCGCCATGAAACAACCAAGGACCGCGAACAGCGTCGCCCCCTCGATCATCGCCGCCGTAATCAACATCGCGGTACTGATGCTGCCCGCAACCTCAGGCTGCCGCGCCATCGACTCGACCGCACTGCCGCCAACGCGACCGATTCCCGCAGCCCCGCCCATCACCACCAGCCCAGCGCCAATGCCACCGCCCAGCGCCTTCGCAGCGATGCTGCTGAACCAGCGACCGCTCGCATCGTCGCTACCACCGTCCGCCGGCTGGGCCAGCGCCGAATCCGCCGCCATCAGTACCGTGCCTGCGACAATCATCAGCAGGTACGTCAAACTTCCTTTGCGCTTCATGATTCAACATCCCTTCAGTCGTCAAACGTCGCCGGACGGAGACCGGCAGAAGTTTCGTTCGCCATCGCAGTCACGCCTCGTGACCCGACTCGCTCCGTACCTTCCGGGCATGGCGATTGATAAACGTCACTTAGTGTTCCGCCTCCCCATGACCCTCATGGTGGAACACGATCGATTGGCCAATGAACAGTGTCGTCAGGAACGTGAAGATAAACGCCTGAAGGAAGGCCACGAACAACTCCAGAAAGTTGAACGCGACGCTCACACCGGTCACCACCACGCCAATACCACTCGCGGCACCGGCTCCAAGGGAGTGATAGGTCGCTGCGATGAAACCAGCCAACACCGCCAGCAACACGTGCCCAGCCACCATGTTGGCGAACAGCCGAACGGTCAGTGCGAACACCTTGGCTATCACGCCGATGAGTTCCACCGGAATCAACAACGGCGCCAACCACAGTGGGCCCGGACAGAAGTGGGCCAGATAGTGTCGACCGCCGAGGCGAAACCCATTGAACACCATCATCACCAACGTCGTCCCCGCAAGCGTCGCCGCCACAAAAATGTTGCCCGTCGCAGCGCCCCCGAACCCGTGATGGGCACCAAAAACGTCCCTGGTGATCCACCTTGTCAGTGGTTCCAGCGGCAATAATCCCAACACGTTGACCGTGAGCACATAGAAGAATACCGACCAGACGTATGGCGTGAACCGGTCGGCGTAGTCACCAAGAAGCGGCTTTGCAACCTCGTCACGAAGATACGTGCAGATCGCGTCGATCGCGTTGCCAAACCCGCGGGGCGTCAAGTCGGCCACAGCGTCGCCCGTATCCCGTAAACGCACGAACCGGGGAATCAAAAGCATCAGCAGCAACGCCGCGAGGATCTGCATGATCACATGGTTGGACAAAACCATGAACCCGAACGCACCCTCGCCAATTTTGATGTAAGCCCACTGATAGACGTGCTCGAGAGGGTTGCCCGAGGCCAAAAGATGCATCATTGAGGGGTTCCCCCAGAGACCGTTTTCAGCACGCGCACCGCCGCCAACGTGTCCGCCAGCAGCAACGTCAGATAGCTAGCCGCCACCCACGTAACAAAAACCACCGGCTGAACCAGCGAGCCAAGCACCGCCACCGCGACCAGCA
>CAYQFV010000162.1:2698-8008 GCA_964416845.1 uncultured Phycisphaeraceae bacterium
TAGTGCTGTCGAGGTGTTTGCGGTGACATCGTGTTAGTCGTCATGTTGCGATGGCGAATCGTCGGTCCGGGGCGTTTTCGATTCGTCGTCGGCCGTATTCGCCCTTCCGGGCTTCAACCCGTCCGATACGTCCTTAAACGCCGCCATCGACTCGCGGATCAGGTTGTAGGTCGCACCAACGAGGCCTAGTGCCGCGCCAACCACCACGCCCCACGGCTTGGTGCTCCATCGAGAATCTACCCAGGCTCCGATGAATCCGAAGATCGCAACCACCGCAGCATATTCAATGCCAACCGTCATCAGCCGCGACAGCCTGCGTCGCTCATCCGGTGGCAGATTCATGCATCGATCGCCTACCCGCCCGCCAAGAGCAAAGGAGCACAGTCCGCGCCTCCAAAATGCGCGACGCACCTCCGCTCAACAAGCGGGGCGGTAGTCTAGCAATCTCCCGGTGAGGCAGTCAACCCCATGTAATGATATGTCGCGACTAAATCGCCAAAACCGCCGTAGAAGGTCACAGACCTGCATGGATCGGACCCAAGACCCCGTGTCGACGTATGACTCGGCCAGTCGCACCGACCGACATCCAATAATCCGCACGCGCTCGCGAACGGTTCCCCCGCACTATCGGCGCGCTACGTCAATGCGCGTTTGAGAAACGCCGGACGGTTGGCGCGGTGGAAAGACGGCGCTCCAGCCGCCTATGCTTGAGTGGGAAACAAAAAGCGGGTCGAGCGATTGCGATGCCGCTCGACGTGGACAGCGGCGTGTCCTTGGGAGGGGGCTCGAGCATGATGACGATGAATGCGTGGGAGCGTCAGCAGGTGTTTCGCGCGATGGTGACCCATCAGTTGCGCGGGGGATCTCTGTCGGTGTGGCGACGACGTCAGTTGGTGCGTTTCGCGGCGGGGCTTGGGATCAACGCGGTGCTCGCCGGTCGATTGGTGACCGAAGCACGCAAAGACCTTGAACAAGAGCAAACCGGCGGCGGACCGGCGCTCGCGCTCGTTGCGATGGACAGCGCCGGCGACGACCGCGGTCGGTGGACCCTGTCTATTGTGCTTGCGGTCGTGTTGATCGTCGGTGCGGCAGGGGCGATCCTGTTCGCACGCTAATCCGTATCGCTGCGTCCATCGGGCTCGGGCATCCGAGCGCTCAGCGCTTTGATGAAATCAGGCGACACCGGCTGACCGTGTCGTTGTACCGTTTTCACTTCCCGCCAGGCAGCCTCATATCTTCCCGCACGATAGAGCGCAATCGCGAAATTGTGGTGGGCGTCGACCATATCCGGCGCGATTGCGATCGTCCGCTGGAAGTGATCGATGGCTGACGAAACGTCGCCTTGCTGCAAGAGCAACGTTGCGAGGTTGTAGTGGGCGGCTGCGTAGGAGGGATCGGCGGCCACCGCGCGGCGAAGTGCTTCGAGCGCGTCTGACATGTTGCCGACTCGCTGAAGGAGGACGGCAAGGTTGAAGGCTGCCTTGGCGTTGCCCGGCTCGAGTCGCACCGCTGTGGCCAGGTGCTCGGTCGCTTCGGCGATGCGATCAGAATCGCTGAGCAGGACGCCAAGGTTGTAATGCGCATCAGCGTAGTCGGGGCCGATCTCGAGCGCTCGTCGATACAACTGCTCGACACCGGCCGGGGTTTTGTATTCAAGCAGCAAGTTCGCATAGTTGTTGTAATCCGCGGCGAATGGGGAATCGTGCTCGACGGCGTCGCGATAGAATTGCAGCGCCGCGGAATGATCTTCGGACTTCAACAGCATCTCGCCCAGGGCGGTGTGTGCCGGTTCATAGAACGGATCGAGATCGAGGGCGGCGTGGAATTCTGAAATCGCCTGCTCGGCATGCCCCTGTTTTCGCAAGCAGGCTGCGATGTTCGAGTGGATACCGGGAAAGCGATCGTTGATCGCCAACCCCTTGCGAAAGTTCAGGATGGCAGCGTCGCAATCGCCGCGTTCCATCAACGCCAACCCGAGATTGAGATACGTTTCGAAGTAGCCAGGCCGAAGCGCGATCGCACGCTCGTAATGCTCGATCGCCTCCTGCGACCGCCCCTTTCCGGTCAGAATGATTCCCAGATTGTTGTGCGGCAGCCAGGCGTTCGGGTTCTTGGCGAGGCTGTCGGTCCACAGTTGCTCGGAGCTACGAAAGACAAGCGTCCGCCGGGCAGCCAGAACCGAAAGCACCACCAGGGCGATCGCGATCGGCAAGTGCGAAGGCATCGCTCCACAAGAGCGCATCAGTCGCCGCTGCAAGGTCGACAGGAGAAAGGCAGCCGTAGCGATGAGCGGAATGGTGGCGAGGTATTGAAAATGGTCCTGAACGAACGCGTAACGCATGAAGAACACTGGAACAAATCCCAGCGCGGGCGAGATCGTCACGACGTACAACGCAACCGCCGAGATCGCGCCGGTACCGATTCGGTGGCGGCCAACCCACAAGACCAAGCCCGAAGCTACGGCGGCAGCGGGATAGAGAAATTGGACCGCTGAAGTAGGATCGAGGGTCCATCGCGGGTAGATGAACATCAACGTCGCAGGCCAGAGCAACTTGGCCGGATAGAACCAGAACACCCGGCCGGCGAGGATGACCTTCTGAAGCGCCGAGTGCTGCCAGGGCGTGCCCTGTGCCCCGGCGTGATGCACCTCAAGGTAGGCTGTCAGCGCAGCCGCCACAACAGCGATCGCGACAAACGGGATGAGGCGAACAACGTCGCGGACGGCGAATCGCTCGCGTCTCCACGCGAGGATGATCGCGATCGCAACGGGCAGGGTGCAGGTGGCGGTCTTGCTGAGCAACGCGGCTACAAACAAGGCGAACGCCAAGAAGTATTGGCCGGCGCGGGCGCCGGCTGCGTATCGCAGGTATCGCTGCAAGGCAAGTAAGTAGAACAACCCCGATAGAACATTCTTGCGTTCGGTAATCCAGGCGACCGATTCGACGTGCACCGGATGAACGGCAAAAAGAGCAGCCGCGATCCACGCGCCGCGAACCGAAAGCGACCGGAGAATGAAACCGATCAAGACCGCGTTGGCCGCGTGCAGCAGGATGTTGGTCAGATGGTAGCCGAGCGGATGGTTCCCAAAGAGCCTGAATTCCGACCAGAAGCTCGTCGCAGTGATCGGGTAGTATTGCTGATTAACGCGAGGATCGGTCCAAATCTTCCACAGGCCTGACACGCTTTGGACGGCTGAATTGTTCGTGATCCAAAAATCATCGTCCCAGATGAAATCGCCGGAAAGAGCGGGCAAGTAAACAGCCACACTAAGCAAGACGACGAGCAACGGAGCGACGAATCGAGCCTGCTGGTCTTCGGCGCGGGTCGGATCCCAATGGTTCATCGTGTCATCTTCATGGGCGATAGTCTCACGCCGTCCCGAAGGTCCATGCCATGCAATCGCTGCGTTATCGTTACGAAATTCCTACGGGGAGACCCCCCCGCCGATACCGTCATGCACGCCGACCACGACGCTCCCGCGGCGATGACTTCCATCGGCGGTGAATCCACAAGTACTGCTCCGGAACCTCTCGAATGAACCGCTCGATCGCCGCCGTGTACTCCTGCGTGATCCACGCCACCGGGTCGGCGCGGTCCCGCCATTCATGCGGATAAATGATACGATTGACGCCCACGTCATACTGGAACCGATCGCCGATACGCCGGGAATACGCGACAATCACCGGAACCTCACACGAGATCGCCAGCAACGCAATGGACTTGTACGTCGACGCGGGGCGGCCGAAGAAATCCACGAACACGCCCTTACGCCCCGCATCCTGATCCGCAACGAAACTGACCGACCCGCCGCGCCTCAGAACCGATTCCGTATCACTCGACGCACCGAACTTGCTCAACAATTGTAACCCGTGGCGGCTGCGGGTTTTCATCACGTAGTTGTTCAAATAAACGTTGTCCAACGGACGCATGACCGCCACGCTGTCGAACCCGATCGCGGACAGGGCATACGCGCTCAAATCGAAGTTCCCGTAATGCGCGGTAAGAAGGATCGTCCCCCCGTCGCCGGTCATCAGTTTGAACGCATCGCGCATGTCGACCGGGCGCGCATACCGAGGCCAAGTCCACAACGTCAACAGCCGCATCGCCGAGAGCACCTCGACGGCGAACATCGTCCAATGCTCGAAACTGCGTCGCACCAACGTTCGCAATTCAGGGTCGGAGTATTGTCCGTCGAAACTCGCCCGCAATTGCTCAAACGCCAACAGGCGATGGCGACGGTCGAGTCGCCACCACATCCGCCCCAACCATCGAGCGGTGCGCAGATTCAGATTCACGGGAAATAGGGTGAGAACGAAGGCGGCAGAACGAACCGCCAAGTATTGAAGATATGCTACCGCACCGGTTCGCCGCTTCATGACCGCGCGGATTCTACAGGCCTTATCCCATTCGATCCAACCCGTCCGCAGAGGCTACTTGCGCGAAAGGCAAGCCATCGCCGCCAACAGCACGTGACGCAACTCGTCCGTCGAAAGCGAGTCGAGGTATTCAGGCGTGAAATCCAACCGCGTGCTCGATGGAAAGCTCAGCAGTCGCGGAATGAGATCGCCACGTCCCAATCCAACGACCTCCGATGCGGCATGACAAATGTCAACATTACGAAACATGTTCATCAAACTCCCCGAACCAATGGGACCCGGGATTCTCGCTGCTGTCGTCAGGTCCATACGTCCAGAATCGTCCCCACACGTAATTCTAGGCCGGCAGACACCGCGTTTTCAACCTCGACCCGAAGGTCACCATTCACCGGTCTGTCCGACGGCCAGTATCGGTCAACCGGCACGGGTTGGTCAGTAGGAGGCGGAGCAAACGGAACGTCCGGTCGAATCGATAGTCGCGGGATGGGCAGCTGGTCGGAGTGAAACAAATACCCCCGACGCTGGAGCAGGCGGGCCGCCAGAAGCGATTGCGCCAACGCAAAACGCGACAGACCGGCCGAGTACAATTCATGGAGAAGGCGGGTAGCCAGCACGCTGCCAGCTCCCACCGGATACACCTTCAACGGTCTTGCCTCTTTCCCCTGCCCGGAAAGCACCACTGGAAATTGCGATGTTTCGGACTACCTACAGTCGCTTCTTTGCCACAATACCGCTCGATAGTGCCAACCCGTGACACTCCCAAGGGCTGCCTCAATCGGCTCTCAACCGCCGATCAACTCACGCCCGCATCATATCACAACACCGGCGGTTTTGTTAAGCTTTTTATTCGAGAAATGTTACCGACGCGATCGCCAATTGCTAAGTTCGCCCCGGCCATCCTGCGTTACAATACCCGCGCTATGGAATCCCCAAT
>CAYQFV010000162.1:8108-10054 GCA_964416845.1 uncultured Phycisphaeraceae bacterium
CGACGCATGGCGATCAACTTGAACTTCGCTCGTACGAAGGCGGGGGGCGGTGGATCGTCAGCCTTCTGTCCAACGCTACGACGCACACGGTATTGGAACGCGTCGGTCACACGCCGTTGCCACCGTACATACACCGCCGGGACGATGACGCGTCGTGTGATGCGGTTGATCGCGAGCGGTACCAAACCGTGTTCGCCGAGGTTGGCGGGGCGGTGGCTGCGCCGACGGCGTCTTTGCACTTTACGGCTGCGACGTTGGCGGCGCTCGACGCGCGGAGAATCGAACGGGCAGTGGTGACGTTGCACGTCGGGGCGGGCACGTTCGCGCCGGTCTCCGTTGAACGCCTCGACGACCACGAGATGCACCGCGAATGCTATGACATGCCGATCGAGACAATCGACTGTATGACGGCGTGTCGCTCGCGCGGGGGGCGAATCGTTGCGGCCGGCACGACCACGGTTCGCGTGATCGAATCGTGTGCGAGCACGGGCGAATGTCAGGCGGCGGCGGGATGGACCGACCTCTTCATTCGGCCACCCTACACGTTCCGATCGGTCGATGTTTTGCTCACGAACTTCCACCTCCCGCGATCGACGCTGCTTGCGCTGGTGATGGCGTTTGCGGGAACGGATCTTCTGCGGGCAGCCTACGACCATGCGATCCGGGAGCGGTATCGGTTCTTCAGCTACGGTGACGCGATGTTGATTATTTGATGGATCCGGTCACTTCTTCCAGCAGATGCGTTTGATGAATTCGTTGAACTCGCGTTCGAAGGTCTTCATGTCTTCGGTGATGAATGCGAGGAAGACGGCGTGCCCGTAGCTGGTGTCGGCGGGGGTTTCCGACGTGACGCGAGCTGCCTGGGCTCGAATTCGAATGGTTCCATCGGCAATGGCGGCGAGCATTTTGGAAAAACCGTCGGCGTAGCGTTCGTTCGCACCGTGACGCAGGAACACGACCAATGCCCAAGCTTGGGCGTAGTAGCTGGACGTCGATGTGATCTGTTGCCCGTCGATCACTTCGCCGGCGTTGGTGCGGAGTAGATCGATCAAGGGAATGGCGTCACGGTTTATCTGTGCGTTGCGCAAGTCGTCGATCCGAAACGTGTTGCGTTGGGGTACGAAGTGCGGCACGTTTTTGCGAAACTCGACAGCCTCGCAATATGTTGCCAGCCCCTCGTTCAACCATGCCGGGATGGGCTCTTGATAGTGGGCGCTGAGGTATTGGTGCATCCCTTCGTGGGCCAACACGCTGAACGTGGCTGCCCGACCGATGTGATAGACGACGCAGGTGGAACCTTCGGAAAACCCGCCGGCTGATATCTTGCGATAGATCGGATAGCGTTTGGGAAACCGTCGTTTGACGAATGTTTTCCATTCATCGCGGTTGTTCAGCAGGTAGACCTGCAGGCGATCGGCATCCTTCGGTGGCTGCGCTTCGGTGCGACGTCGCTCGATTTGCGGGTCGACGATTACCGTGGGCGGCAGGATCGATTCGTAGAATTGGTACGTTGTTTCGACGAACTCGGGTAGAAAATCGCGAAGCTCGGTGTCGACGATTGTGGTAAAAATGTCGACATGGTCGGTCGAAAACTGGACGCCCTGCTTGCCATTGAAGGTCCAAGCCGTCTGCTCGCGCAGCCGGACGGTGGGCGTGAACGTCAGACTCGGTGTTTCACACCCTGCCGTGACACATGCGACCGCAAGCACGGCGACCCGAGCGAGCAGGCGTGAGGCGGTCGTTGACCGGTTCTGATCAATCAATGGGCATTTCCCGCGATTGGCATGACGAATCATCGTACGTTGGGGTGGAAGCGTAATTCGTTAGATCGTCGCGGTCAAACTTCGCGAGGGTGCGTGACAATTTGGGCGGCCTGGAATCAGGCGTGGGGGGCTGCGTGTTTTCGCGTGGACGATCCGTCCCCCACGCTTCGCCTTCGGCGAAGA
>CAYQFV010000163.1:0-5606 GCA_964416845.1 uncultured Phycisphaeraceae bacterium
CCACGGTGAACTCCGCCGGACCCGCATGATCGACGATCGGCTGTGCTTTCGGCGCGGGCGTTGCAATCACAGGCATCTCAGACATCTCGACTGCAAGCGTGTCAAGCTCCTTCGGCGGGCTGGGCATGGCTTCAAGCCGTTGCATGAGTTCCGTTCGCTGACTGGCGATCTGCTCCCGGTCGTGATCGATCTGATCGGCGATCACAGCCATCGCGTCGCGCCTGGTTTCGAATTCCGCCACTTGAGTCCGCAGCTTCTGCTCGGCGGCGCGGATTTCAGACTCTCGCCGATCGAAACTCTCCTGCTGCGATTGAAGTTGAGCGCCAAGGTCTGCCAGCTTCGTCCTGTCCTGGTCGAGCGAACTGCTCTGGTCGCCGAGGGCGGCCCGTTCTTTGTCAAGGTTCGCCCGCTCAGCGGAAAGCACGTCGGCAGCTTTCTTGATCTCCCGATCATCATCGGCCAGCCGACACTCGCGCTTGGCCATCTGCTCGCAATTCGCTTCAAGCTCGTGTTTTCGCGCGTCAAGCTTCCGTTCCTGCTTGGTTAACTCGGCGGCATGTCGCTTGATGTCGGCGGCTTGCTCGGCGGCGGCTCGACTTCGTGCAACGAGTTCCGCATGGCGGGAAAAAAACTCTTCGGTGCGGGTCCGGATAAGTTGTTGCGCACGGGCGAGTTCGTTGATGACGTCTCCAGCGAGCCGCCGGAGAGGCTCGATGACCGGCTCGACCGGGAAGCCATCCGGTGTGCATGTTGTCTTTGACATCGCGTAGCCCCTTAGAACGGCGCGGATCGTATGTTCACTAACGGCGTTGGCGTGTCGATTTGAGGAACACGCGTTGCGGTCGCCGCCATCCGCTCCCGAGCAAAAATGTACGATATGAATTCGGGTGGCGGGAAAAACGTGCGACGGACCCCGCGCGACGTGCCGCCGAAACGCACGACTAGCGGGACGCGCGTACTCCGATAACGAATGGGTTTCGCAACGCTACGTCGCGCTCGACGCGATGGCGGCCGGCCGCAAAGCAGCGAAACGACGCATCGAGAATCGATGAGCAAGCGTAAGAACCATCAACCGGCGATCTCGCCCACCGTCTCCGACGCACGGCCGCTTGACGGGCGCACAGCCGCTGATCTGGAGGCGGACTTCGCGACGGTCACGTCGGCGGTGGAGTCGCGCGTCCGCGAATTCGAACGCGGCATTTCGGACGCTTGGTCGCAACTGGACGCGTGGCGACTGTCCCTTGAACAATGCGCTGAATCACTCGGGCAGCAGGCCTCTGAACTGGACGATCGGGCGGCGAGGACCGACGCTGCCCAAAAAGCGTTAACGGACCGCGAGGCGGCGATCGCCGCGCGAGAAGCGGAGGGCGAGCGCCGTGCTGCGGAATTGAACGCACGGGCGAAGGACCTCAGTAAGCTTGCGTCACAGCAACAAGAGCGTGACGCGTCGCTCGATGCGACCAGCAAGGAGCTAACAGCGCGGGCGGCCGCCGCAGACAAGCGAGACGCCGAATTGCTGTCGCGGGCCGACGTCGTCGCCCGGTGCGAGCAGAAGCTGACCAGCCGCGAGGAAACGATCGTTGCAGCCGAGCAAGCGCTAGAGGAAAAGCGGGCGACGTTGGACCGCGCGTTGGAAAGTCAGAGCGCCCGTTGCGACGAACTGGACGCGCGAGAGCGAGCGAGCGCTGACCTCGAGAATTTGCTGACTCAGCGTGAAAGCGACGTTGAACGTCGGATCGCTGAATGCGAAGAACGACAAGCGACGATCGACTCGACGCTCGGCGAACTGGATCGCCGGCGTGAAGAGTTGGACGCCCGCGCAGAGCAGA
The DNA here is from genome assembly GCA_964416845.1 of uncultured Phycisphaeraceae bacterium. GTDB lineage: Bacteria > Planctomycetota > Phycisphaerae > UBA1845 > UBA1845 > CAYQFV01. The sequence goes on from CAYQFV010000163.1 coordinate 1,830, forward strand.
TCGATCGTGCCGAAGCCGAAGCAGCGGAGACTGCCGCGACGCTGGCGGCGGAGCGCGGCGAGCTTGAGCGTGCGTGGGCGGACGTGCGATCGTCGCAGCAGGGATTGGCGGAGCAGGGCGACGCGCTGAAAGTCCGCGAAGCGGCGCTCGATGAGCGAGAAGAAGCGGTCGAGGCGGCCGGGCGGGAGTATGACCAGCGGTTACAGGCGGCGGAGACGCGATCCGCCGAGGTTGACGCTCTCGAGGAACGGCTGAACGCCGTTAGCGCGGAACTCGATGCTCGATCGGCCCAGATCGATCGTCGCGAGCACGCAGCGGATGAACGAGCGCATCGCCTGCAGCAGACCGAGGAGACGCTTCGAGAGAAGTCGGAAGCGCTGCAATCGTCCGAGGAACACATCGCGGTTGCTACGGAGAAGTTGACCACCGAGCGCAGCGAAATCGAGCGTGCACGAAGCGCGCTGGCGGAAACCGAACGCCGGCTAACCGATGAACGGCGGCGCTTGGATGAGTTGGAGAGCGAGCTCGACCAACGACAGGAAGCGATTGTCGATCGGCAAAACGCGCTGACGCAGGAACACGACGCGCTCGCGCGTTCGCGCGAAGAACTGGCGGGCGAACAGAATCGAATGGCGATCGCGCAGGCGGAACTCCGCGAGCGATCCGAAGAAGCCGATCGCCGCGATGGTGAAACGTCTGCCGCCCTCGAATCGCTGACCGCCCGGCAGGCCGCCATCGAACAACGCGACGCCGAACTGCGGTCGGCGGCCGAAGAATTGGAAGCACGTCGCCGTCAGATCGAGCAGGCGGAGTACGACGCTCGCGAGCGCGACGACGGGTTGTCGTCTCGGGAACGCGCGCTGTCAGAGCGCGAGCGTTTGCTGCAGGAATCCGAAGACGGACTCGACGGACGACGGGCCGACCTCGATGAACGTCAAGCGCGGTTGCTCGAGCAGATTGAGGCGACCGAAACGGAGCGTGTACGGCTTGCAGAGCAGCAGGCGGAGTTGTCAGCCGCCCGCGAACAACTCGACGGTGAGCGAGCGTCGTTCGAGGAATCGGTTCGGGTATTCACGACGCAAACTGAGGCGTTCAAGGCGGACGTCGAGCAGTTGGACGCCGACCGCGCGCAGGTCGCTGCGGAACGGGAGCAGGCCGAGATCGAACTCGCGCGGCAGCGACAAGCGCTGGACGACCTCCGAACAACTCTCGACGCCGACCGAGAGACCTACGATCAGCAATGCGGTGAGCTATCCGTCCGGCAGGAGCAGTTCGACGCGGATCGACAGAAGTACGAAGCCGATGTTGAGGCGTTTGACCAATCGCGTCGCGAATTCGTCGATCAGCAAGAGACGTTGCGTCGCGACACAGCCGCCCTTGCTGAGGAACGGATCGAAGTGGCGGCAGCACGCGAGCAGGTCGAGATCGCGCAGTCGGCTGTTGCGGACGAGCGATCGACCGTCGAGCGCGAGCGAGAAGAACTTGACGCACGACAGGCCGAGGTGGCCGGTCGGGAGAAGCAGATTGCAGCGGAGCAAGAGCGTCTCAACGCGGTCGACGAACAGCTTGCCGACGAACGGACGCGGCTTCAGACCGAGCGGGACCGCGTGGAAACCGAGCGAAAACGACTCGGCGAGGAACTGCAGCGGTGTGGCGCCGAACGGGAGCAGGCTGACTCGCAACAAGAACGCCTCACGAATGAGTACGACCGGCTTAACGCGGAACGGGCGGAACTCGAGAAGCAACGCGAAGATGTCGGTCGACAGCAACGCCAAGTCGGCGAAGCGCAAAACGCGCTGGCGGCGGAACGTGATGAGCTAGCGCGCCACCAAGCCCAGATCGACAAAGATCTCGCCACGGCGGAGCACGCTCGTGAAGAGCAAGCCGAGCGACAGGCCCACGTCAGCACGCTTCAAGAACAGGTTGAATCCGACCGGAAGCGTCTGGCGGATGTGGAGGCGGAGATCGGATCGCGTCGTGAGGCTGTCGAAGCTGATCGCGGTCGCTTGGAGCAGGACGCGCGGCAGTTGGCCGACGATCGCGAAGCTGTCGCTCGAAAGCACGCCGAGCTTCTGTCCCAAAGCGCGCGGATGGAACAGCGTCAGGCGGAGTTGGAGCAAGAGAAGGAGCGCCTGACGGCTGATCGGGCGGCGGTCGCGGAGACCGAGACCACGATGTCGGACGACCGTCGGTCGATCGACGAGTCGAAACGAGTTCTGGCGGAGATGCGACAAGCGTTGGAGGCGGAGCGAGCGCAGCTCGATGCCGATCGCAACCATCTGGAAGCAGAGCATGCGCTCCTAGAGCAAGAGCACACCGCGCTACGCGACGAGCGGTCGCGACTGGAGCAAGAGACCGCCGGGCTGGAATCTGCCAAGAAGATCGCCGAACAAACGACGCAGGAACTCAGCGACACGCAACGGGCTGCGGTGGAAGAGGCTGCAAGGATTGAGGCTGCCCGGTCGGCGCTCGCTGCCGAGCAGGACCGGCTGGAACAAGCCCGCCGCGAGCTGTCAGAAACGCTGGAAGCGGTTGCCAGTCGCGAGGAGGCGATCGAGACGCGTGAGGCAGCGATTGGCGATCGCGAGTCTCAGATAAACGAACGGCAAGCCGCGATGGAACGCGTTCGTGCGCAATTCGATAGCGACCGCGAGCGCGTTGAGTCGGCCAAGACGCAACATCAGGCTGCCCAGGCGGAACTCGACGAGGATCGGGCGCGTCTCGAGCAGTTGCTGGCGGATGTGGATGAGCAGCGTGCGCAATTGGAGCAAGCACAGGGCGAGTTGCGGGAGGAACGTGCCAAGCTCGACCAGCAGTCAGCGAAATTGGAATCGGCGAAGCAGTCCGCCGTCGACCAAGCCGACGCGCTCCGCGATACGCAGCGATCGACAGCCGACGAAGCGTCCAGCATCGAAGCGGGCCGCGCGGCGATCGCCGAGGAAGAACGCCGGATCGAGCACGAGCAGCGCGAACTTACCGAACTGCAAGGGCAGATTGAGCAGGAGCAGGAGACGCTTCACGCCCGGAATAAATCGTTGTGCGCCCGCGAGGCGGAGTTGGCCGGTCAACAAGACGCGTTGCAAGACGAACGCCGACAGTTCGACTCCGAACGGAACCTCATCAAGAAACTCCGCAAGGAGCTCGAGGACGAGAAAGAGGCGTTGGCGGCGTCGCGTGACGCCCTCGCAGTGTCGAAGGACGCGCCGAGCACGCAACAACCTGGCGAACCGATTCGACCGGACACGCCGCAGGTGTCGGATGCTGAGTCCCAGCCGGAGTGTGACGTCACTGAGGCAGCGGCGAGCAGTGCAACGGGTGTCGCGGACTCTGTGGACACGCCCAATACCGAAGCCCCCGATGCGCGGGAAGTAATGCGTCAGCGTATCGCTGCCACCGAGGTCGAGTCCACTGCGACACAGTCAGACCATGACGAACCGGCCGAAGCGCTCGCGGCCGAGGTGCCCAACGATTCGCTCGTTACGCCAACAGACGACGCGTCGGAAACAACCACAGTCGCACCGGACCCGCCTGCCGATGGCCAAGGCGAGTGTGCGACGCCGGACTCGAAACAACCTGATAGCGGGCCAGCGGCAAGTGACATTATGGCTGGCCTGGACGACGACACGCGCAAAAAGTTCCGCATGCTACGACGCATCAAAGGGCCGGAGACGAGTGACGCCGAAGTCCTGGACATCGTCCGCAACCGAAAGCGCGACACGCCCGAACCCGCCAAACCCAAGCAGCGTGGTTGGTGGCGGCGATAGCGGGAGAAGAGTC
>CAYQFV010000163.1:5706-9979 GCA_964416845.1 uncultured Phycisphaeraceae bacterium
GGTGGAGGCCAAGTCGGTCGAGCTCGTGCCCACGCTGCCAGCCCAGGCTTGCTCCACGACGCGGGCGACGACGTCGTGACCGATGGGTGTCCAGTGTTGATCGTAGGTGTAATAGACTTGCTCGCCGGCGATGGCCTGCTCGCGCAGGGCGTCGGTTGGATCGATCATAATGACGCCTTCCTCGCGACACCATCGAGCGACCACCGACTTCATGGTTGAAATCCTCGCGAACAACGTATCAAAGAATGTGTCCGGGGCAGGCAGGTTGTCCGCCCGCAGCGCACCGAAAGCGCGCACTTTTTCAGGAACGAGTTGATCCCGCACCACGGGCATCATCACGTGCGCTTTGGTCGGTGCGTACACCAAGACCATTTCTGCTCCGGCGTCTTGGCAGAGCTTTTTCATCTCTGCCAACAGCGACGCGACGTTCTTCCAACGCTTGCCTTGGCTGAACGACTCTTCGCTGACCATCAAGCTCAGCAACTGCTTCGGGGCGAACGCGTAGCTCTTGGCATTGGGCCCTGGAGGGACCGACAACGGCATCCACGACAGAATGTCCAGCCCGGGAACGTCGCGGTGGCTGCCGATGGGTGCAAGCGTGTCGATAAACACTTTGTCGATCGCGTTGACCAGTGGCGATTGCTTGAAGTACTTGCCCAAGCGGTCCGAGAAGCCCAGACGACGCGGTTTGGAACTCGAATCCGTGGATCGAAAGTCGTTGCCTTCGTACAGCATGCACATGATCACCTTGGGCGAAAGCTTCAGCCCGTATTGGCGAAGGGCGACCACGTAGTTGACCGGTGCGTATCCGGACATCCCGAGATTGTAGACCGAGACATCGGCTGATCGTCCAAACCGTACAGGCCAAGCGTCGCCGTCGGACACCTTCGACCCCTCCGCGAAGGAGTCGCCCAAGACGACCACGTCGGCGTGGTCACTGGTGGTCTGGTTACGAAATCCGCGGCCGTCGGTGTGGTAGACGCACTCGACCGAACCGAACCCGTGTTTAGCATTGGGATAGGTTCGCTTCGCGTCAGGCTTGTCAACGAAATCGACGGTGAACGTGCTGTTCGCCGGCCTGTGATACGCCAGCGAGTCGCGTACATAATGGGCTCGCTTCGGAGAGCGGGCCAGAAAATCCACGAGCAGAACGCTGGGTACGAGCAGAAGCAGCGTTGCGACCACCTGAAACCAACGAGTTTTGCGCTGCGGGGCAGGAGCACGATCGATGTAAAGCGCGATCAACGACACGATGAAGACCGCCACGATCCAACTGAAATGTTCGCGCGAGTAACGCCCCAGAAGCGTTTGACGGTCGCGGGCGACCAATTCGACCACGTTGCTCGGGATGACCCACAGGCACACGTTGGTCACCAACAACGCAAAGAGAAAGATCCCGCGTTTCAACTTTTTCGAAGACGTGCCCATGGCGACACACAATATCGATGTTTGAATCCGAGCGGCTGACTCAGGCCGCCATTCCTCTACCGGCCGCGCAACCGGACGTAACCGACGCCGACCCCATTCTATCGAGGACAAGCGATTTCTTCCACTGGGAAATGCCCGCTCCCGAAACGTCCGCCGATACTGCCACGCACGTCGTACGTTGGCCGCAGGTATTTTCCTTGACCCGCATGCACAGCGATTGCTAAGATACAAGCGTCGAGTGTTGCGAACCCGGTTCGACGTGAACTTGGGCACTTCCGAACCGCGACGGGTGCTCGACCGAGCGGTCAACCAGACGTCAGCCGCGCGATGTGACTGTGGGTGACGACCTACAGGTGGGTCAGGCCTGCCCGGCACAAGGCGTTTCCTCGTGCAGCAGGAAAGTCCCGTTTTCCAAAGGAGGTGGTCATTGAAATCGAACATAGGTAGGCTGCTGTAAGCAGCAGACGATGCTGCTTGCAGCAGCACACAGGTTTCGGCCCGCCTTTCCGGTTCAGTCCGTATTGGCGGGCCGGCTTTTTTTGCGCCGATTCCCTCGCATCGTCACGTCGTCGAGCGTTTCAGCAGCCGCAGCGCATTGACCGCCACAAGAACCGTGCTCCCCTCATGACCGATCACCGCCAGCGGAAGCGGCACCTTCCCACACACCGCAAAGCCCGATAGCACCACGATGACCCCCACCGCCAAAACAAGATTCTGACGAACAATGGCAGCCGTCCGACGCGCCTGCGAGTACACCCACGCAACGCCTTCCAAGTTGTTGTTCATCAGTACAATATCCGCCGCCTCCAACGCTGCATCAGCCCCAATCGTGCCGATCGCCACCCCGACATCCGCAGCCGCCAGCGCGGGCGCGTCGTTCACACCGTCACCCACCATCGCCGTCAACCCGTACCGCGAACGAATCGCCTCCGCCGCCGACAGCTTGTCCTCCGGCAACAGATCCGCTCGATAACCATCAAGCCCCAACTCCGTTGCGATCGTACGCGCCACGACCTCCTGATCCCCGGTCAACATCTCAATCCGCTCGATCCCCGCCGCCCGAAGCCGCGACAACGTCTCCGCAGCATTCGACCGAACCGTATCCTCAAACACCAACAGATTCGGCAAACCGTCAATCACCATCGTCGCAGCCGCCCGACCCGATGCAAACACCGACGCAACACGCTCACCAAACGCCGCACGATAAGCCTCGTCGATGTGCTCGGTCGCAAACGCCGGGCGACCGATCCAAACGCTGCGCCCTTTCACCACCGCCGACATCCCTCGCCCCGGAATGCTCTCCATATCCGCAACCGAATACGGCGCGAGACCACACTCCGTCAGCCGCCGCATAACCGCGCCCGCCAGAGGATGACTACTCGACGACTCCAACGCGCCCGCCATCCGAAGCGCCTCCGCCTCATCGATCCCCTCGTGCGTGATCAACTCCGCCAACCGCACCCGACCCGTCGTCAGCGTGCCGGTCTTGTCAAACACCATCGCCCGAGCTTTCGCAAGCGTTTCCAGATAAACGCCGCCCTTGATCAACACCCCGTTTAAGGCAGCCGCACCGATCGACGCCAAGTACGCAACAGGCGTCGCAATGATCAACGCACACGGACTGCACACGATCAACACCGCGATCGCGCGCTTCGCCGAGGTCGCAGCCGCCACCCCAAACCCGTAATGCAGCACCAAGCCCGAAACCACCGACAACGCAATCACGCAAATGGAATACGTCGGACCCACCCGATCGATCAAACGCTGAACGCTCGCCCGTTTGTGACGGGCTTCGGTCACCAGCGCCAAAATCCGTGACAACGTCGAATCACGAGCGTTCTTGGTCACCTCGATCACGAGGCGACCGTTCATGTTCACCGTCCCGGCGAACACCTTGTCGCCCACGTTCTTGTCACGCGGCAGCGACTCGCCCGTAATCGCCGACTCGTCAATCGCGGATTCACCCTCCAAAACAACACCGTCCAACGGAACGCGGTCCGAAGGTCGCACCAGAACCCGGGTACCCACTTCAACGCGATTGACCGCCACCCGCTGCGTTCCCGATTCCGCCAGCACAATCGCGTCATTCGGCGTGAGGTTGTGCAACGACACAATTGCCGATTGTGTCCGATCCAGCGCGTACTCTTCGAGCGCCCCGGACAGCGCGAACAGAAACAGCAGCAGCGCTCCTTCCATCGGGCTACCGATCACCGCCGCAAGCCCCGCCCCCAACAGCATCAACACATCAATGTCGATCTGCAGCTTCCGCACCGAATCCCAGACAGACGACACCGCCGGTATCGACGCAATGGCAAACGCACACAACGTCATCAGATTCGTCAACGCCGAAGGCGCACCACCGCGAAACGCTGCGTACGCCGACAACAGAAAGACCCCCGCCGCCCCCGCAACAATCAACGGCATCCGGTTTTCAATCGCAGCCGCCGCCGGCGTCAAGAACACGCTCGCATGCGAACCGTCGGCATCAATGATCTGAGCGTCCGAAAGAATCGGATTCAACGCCCGACGAGAAACGCCCACATGAACATGCGGCTTGCGATGATCACCAGTGTATTGTTCCACGCCGATCATATTCTACCCACGCCCGGACCCCGCGCGAACGAAGCCGTGAAAGGTCATCGGTTTAACGCCGACAGCACTCCATCCGAGCCCCGTCCGTAAGGGAGGGAACCGTCCGTAAGGGCAAGAACCGTCCGCTGCCCCTGACCTAAAACTACTCCCCCATCCGTCGCCGCAACAATCTAGTGCCGTTTCAAGTAAGGTCCGTCAATATCTGGGTGCCATGCCCAAGCCGAAGGCGCGGGCATGCCTCCTCGTGTTGATC
>CAYQFV010000164.1:0-9955 GCA_964416845.1 uncultured Phycisphaeraceae bacterium
CCTGCTTCCCCATCAACGCCCGGCTGTCATCGCCCAGATCCGCGCCGTCGATCGCCTTCACTCCGTCGCCGCCATGTTTCGACGTCGCGTCGGGGAACGCTTTGGCCTCGCCGCCGCTCAGGAGTTCGATTATCGCCAGGTCGCCAACATGCTGGGGGTCTTCTCGCAGGATGTCACGCTCGGGTCGACCGTCATCGACCACGACCGTGCGACGGTCAGCTATCAGGTGAAGCAGAGAATTCCGCTCGACATGGTGCGGCTTGACCTTGTCGACGGTCGATGGACGTTGATCGCCGATCCAGTCGAGGGCGTCGCAACCGAATTGTTGAATCTCGGGTTTCTTCTTGGCCGCATCGCGCAGGATCTTGACGATCAGGACTTGACCGTCGACCGACTTCGTGATGATCTAAAGCTGCGCGAAACGCCCATCCTGCGGCGATTGGCGAAACTGGTGAATCGTAAGCGCTCGCCGACAGAATCCGGCGCGAGTTGACCGCGTTGGGGCGGTAGTCTGCGACGTCTCGGACGAACCCGCCTCGCGTTCGATCACCGTGCAGCGTTAGGCTTCGAACAGCGTCGAACGATGGGCCGATTCCCAGACGCTGCAACAAACGTTAACTTACTTTAAGGGATGCACTCACTTGGCGAATCCATGGCATGACTTGATCGCGGACTGGGGGCAGGACGCTGACAGCGTCGCTCTCGGTGAATGGACAGGCGTGGACCGATTCGCCGATGTGGCGGACGAATACGAGCACGTGGCCGGCGGCATCGGACTGGTCGATCGCTCATACCGGGGGCTGCTCGAGATCACCGGCGCTGATCGGTCGTCGTGGTTGCATCACTTCGTCACCAACCAAGTGACCACCCTCCAATCCGGCGACGGAAACTACGCCTTCGCCACCAACGCCCAAGGCCGAATCCTCTTCGACCTTTACATATTGATGAAGTCCGATTCGATCTGGTTGGATATCGACCACCGATGGATCGCGGCTGCACTCGAGCATTTCAACAAGTACATCATCACCGAAGATGTGACCATCACCGACCGCACAGGCGACTTTCTCCGGGTCGCGATGATCGGCCCGTCATGCGTTAGCGGGCTCGCTGATTCCGGAGCAACCCATGCAGCATCGGCACCGCTCCTGCAAAACGGGGAGATCGTGTTGGCTGGCGTGGATACCCCCTTTTATCGAAGCGACTTCTGTGGCCTGTTCAGCCTCGACCTCTTTGTTGCAACCACCGCGGCTCAACCCGCTTGGGACCAGTTGCGAGCGTTCGAGAGCGCCAGCCCCGTCGGTTTCGCAGTAACGGACACGTTGCGAATAGAGGCTGCCATTCCCTGGCCCGTCAGCGAGATTAACAACGACATGCTCCCCGCCGAAACCGGGCAGTTCAGCCGGGCCGTCAGCCATCAAAAAGGCTGCTACCTCGGCCAGGAGATCATCGAGCGCATGCGCTCCCGCGATTCGGTATCACGAAAGCTCGTACAGATGCAAATCGATTCCGGCGACCTTCCGACTTCAGAAGCCAGAATCCTCGACGGCTCCAAGCACGTCGGACGCGTGACCAGCGCCAGGTTTTCGCCCGCCCAAGGCCGACTTCTCGCACTTGGCTATCTACGCGCCGATTCGGCGATTCCCGAACGGCGGTTGCACGTCGAATCCGAGTCAGGCACGGCCGACGCGGTCGTCACATCCATCGCCGCTGACGTGGCGGGATCGCACTGATCCTCGCCGGGCTCCGAGATCGTGGTGTACGCGACAATGTTCAGGGTCGTCGAAATGACACGGGGTGACACTCTGTTGTTTTCGACGTCGCCCTTGGCCTACGCCGCATGTTGGTCACCTGTCTGACAGCGTCCGCTAATAACAGGAGTCGCCGCGTTGGCCGGGCGATCATGATCGACCACACCCAATAAAAAAGAGGCCCGGCGGGGTGGACCGGGCCTTGGGGGAACCGACCCATGGGGGATGGGTCGGTGAGTGGGTTTTTTAAACTGTGTTCGTCTTTGGACGATGCCGACGATGCCGCGAAGCTACCGACCGACATTACCAGAAACGATTCTGCTCCGTTGAACCGCAAGTGTCAAGCGATTTTCCGATTATCGCGCCTGCAATGTTATCGCCGAGCACGTTGCTCGGTCCCAACCCGAGGAGTTATTGCGGTGTTCGATCCGCAGCGAGCAACTTACTCAATACCGTTTCATGAATTCGACCGGGCCCCTCGACACACCTGACAACCGTCCGATCACGCCGCGTATTCGCACATAACAAAAAAACATTTCGTTTCCTGAGAAGGCCGGTCTTCGAATGTGCGACCGGACATCCCATAACTATTATACTCTCCAAACTCGAAGATGTTCTACATGAAGTCCAGCAGGAATTTATCGGGCGTTGCCCCCTGGCTGGAAATCCTGATTCGCGGTGGCCAATGGGTTGTGGTCGCGATCGGCGGAGGGACGGATTGGGACGACTGAGCGTGTCGTAGGACGGATGTATGGGCCGACGGCGGCGGTGCTTTTTCCTTGGAATCTTGGATGTGGAGGAATTTTTCTGGCGTTGTTCGCGTTGGTTGTTGTACGGGCCGGTGGTTGCGCCGGCGTTGATTTGGACGGGCCACCAATGAAAAAGAATGGAATCGAGCCATTCGAGCACCATTGCCTGCCGCATCTGGATTCGGTGTTTCGGACGGCGCGTCGGCTGACCGGCAACGAGACGGAAGCGGACGATCTTGTTCAGGAGACGTTCATTCGGGCGTTCAAGGCGTTCGATCGGTTCGAGTTTCGTGAGCACGGTGTTCGCCCGTGGCTGCTGAAGATTCTGCACAACGCGTTCTACACGCATCTGGGCAAGATGCGTCGTCGACCGACGTTGCTCGACGATGTCAGCTTCGATCAGTTTGCGGCGGAGTTGGAGACGTTGCCCGACGAAATGGGCATCGACAACATCGCATGGGATGCGATTGATGAGCAGCTTAAGCGCGCTGTGGATGGTTTGCAGCCGGAGTACCGCGTGGTGTTGTTGCTGTGGTCTTTCGAAGATCTCAGCTACAAGGAAATTGCTGAAGTTTGTGGGTGTCCTGTGGGCACTGTGATGAGCCGCCTGTACCGAGCCAGGCAACTGCTCGGGGAAACGCTTGCTGGTTATGCAGAGCGAGAAAACGTACCCAAAAAGGCTTGAATCATGAATTGTCGAAGTTTTCGCAAGTACGTGGGCGCATTCGCGGACGGTGAGTTGGACACCGCGATCAACGTCGAAGCCCTCGAGCATCTCAACTTCTGCGAGTCGTGTGCGACCAAGGTGGCCAACATTCAGAAGATGAAGGCCACGCTTGCCCGAATGTTCGCACAGGAGCGGTCGCCTGCTTTGCTCGCTGATCGCGTGAGGGGCAGACTGAGGGAACACGCCGACGGTTCGGTGGTTCGGTTCCGGTTGTTACAAAGATGGGTCGTGCCGTTTGGGATAGCCGCCGCGGTGGCCGTCGTGTGGTTCGCGTCGATGCTGACTACCGGCGGGAAGGCTGGCTACGTTTCGGGTCCGAAGAGCACGGTTGAAGCACAGTGGGTCAACACTGCACGCATGCAGCATCAAGGTTGCACCAAGATGGGACCGAAGCATCACAATCGGGATTTGCCGATCGATTCAGCCGGCATCGAGCGCGTGTTGGGCGAGAAGTTCGGGTTTCCGGTGTTGGCCCCTGATTTGTCGTCTGCGGGCTTTGTATTGCTCGGTGCGGACACGTGCGGTTTGAACGGCATTCCCGGTGCCCATGTAATCTATCGGCATGGGAAAGATGGCTGGTTTCTCTCAGTCTTTTCGCTCGCAGGTCTTTCGCCGATCAAGCCGACGGAGGGTTTCAGTGTCGGCGGTCATTCGGCCTTCGTCAGCACCGACCCGGGCTTCACGGTCATTTCCTGGCAGGAATCCGGCGTGACGTACGTTTTTTGTGGAAAAACGAGCATAAGCAGTCTTGAGCAACTGTCAGCGACGGTCGGAAAAAACCGATAAAGCAGTTAGGGAGAAATTGCAGCGTCGGCGCGTCTATCGGTGCGACGTTTGGCCGGGTGATAGTTTCGTTCGGGTTGACGATGTCCGCGTGCGCCGTTCGGCCTGGCGTCATCAATTGTTCGCCGTTGGTTGTTGGGGGCGGGCGGGCGTGGTATACTGTGTATAGGTGAAAACGGATCTTCACCGCGCGCTGGCGCGCGTGAGAGTCAAGGTATCGAATCCTACCGAACGAGCCCATGAGTAGAAGGAGGCCCCGCCTATGAACCGCCCCCTGTTGATTACGCTGATCGTCGGAACCATCGGTTGTCCTGCGTTTGCCCAGTTTGCTCCGATTTCGAATCGTTCGACTCGAGTGCGTCGTGCGCATCGGGTGCTTCCCATTCGGGCGTTGCTTCAAAAGCGCGTCGACAAGGTTACGTTTGACGATACTGCGTTCAGCGACGTGATTGACTGGTTGCGTTCTCAAAAAACGCCGCAGGGCAAAGTGAACATTGTTCCGAGATGGCGAGCGCTGCTTGCCAACCAGAGCATCGACGAAGACAGCGTTGTTTCGCTGACCATGGAAGACACCACTGTGAAAGCGGTGTTGGATGAGGTTCTCGACCAGTTGTCTGACTTGGATCCGTTGACGTACATGGGGACCGGGAAAACCCTGAAGATTTCGACCAAGAGCGACTTCGACCGGAAGCTGTATACCCGGTTGTACGACATTGCCGATATTCTCCTTGAGATTCAAGACTACACCGGGTCGCCCCAGATCGATTTGCAGCAGCAGCAGCAGAGCAGCGGCGGTGGCGGTGGCGGCCAGGGCGGCCGGGCGAACGTTCAATCGATCTTCAGCAACTCCGGCGGCGGCGGCGACGATGATGATGAAGAAGACGACGACGACGAGCGTTTTGACGAGATCATGGATTGGATCAAAGCGGTCGTCGAGCCGGACAGTTGGATCGACAACGGCGGTCTGGGATCCATGGCGGTGTTCAACGATCAGTTGGCTGTCCGCGCCACGCTGACGGTACACGAGATTCTCGGCGGGCCGTTCGACTTCGACCGGTAGTCGCGCGTCATTTCACGACTTTCCCTGTGCGGCAGTCGGGAGTGCACCCCGAGCGCCGTACGGTAGTTCGTCGCACTTTCGTCTGATGGCCGTCGCCATATCAAGCTGCGACGCACCTGAACCGATGGGTCATCCGCGCTTATCAGGAGGCGGTCGGTAGGGAGATCAAGCGCACCCTCGTTTCTCCATTCTCGCGGTCGCGGCTCGATTCATCCAAACCCATGACATTGCGAGTGTCGCAGTACTGAGACGCTCGTGTCTGTGATCTGATGGATCGGAGCGTTCCCCACCGGCTTTCAGCCATCGGAAGCACACTGGTCTTGCGCCAACATGTCCCATACGCACATATCGCGTTTCCACGTCTGAACGTGTGAGTTATCCACGTGCTGTACGCGACTTCCGCTCGATTACTCTGCGTGTTCGTCGTTTCGATCCTCGCCCACTTGGCGTTCCCTCGCTGGTTGACGGCGAATCCCCGGATATGGAGTGGTCAGCGCTGGTCGATCGGCCGATGTTGGGAGTTGAGCGAATGGTACGCGCGATGTGACGGTTCATGCCGCTTTCTTCGCCCGTTGCCGGGGTTTGGTCGTTTGGGGCGCTCTTCCGGTGTCAGGCGATTCGTGTTACACTCGGAGTTGGTTCCGATAGAAAGGAGTGCGACTATGTCGAGAATGAAGTACGGGTGTTTGTCAGGATGTGCGGTCGTTTTGCTGGCGGCTGTCGTTGCCAGTGCGGACGCGCCTGCCAAACCGGGGTCAGGTTCCGTTACGGCGGACGTGGCGGCCACGATTGGTGGTGAGGTGATCACGCTCCACGACGTGGATGAGCGGGCGTTGAAGACGAACATGAAGTTGGCGCAGAGTTTGTACGATGCGCGGCGGGCTGCGCTGGATGAGATCATTCTGGAGCGTTCGCTGGCTTCGGAGGCGAGTGCGGCTGGTATGACGGTCGCGCAACTTGTCCGCAAACGGATCGCCGAGAAGACCGCGTCTGTCACGCCCTCGGACATTGAGACGTTTTACAACGCGAACAAGGCGAGAATGCGCGGTCGAACGCTGGCGCAGTCGACCGGTCAGATCCGGACGATGCTCGCGTCCCAGCGAAAGAACGCGGCGAAGAAAAGCCTTCTTGCCGAAGTGAAGAAGAACACCGCGATCGAGATCAAATTGGGCGCTCCGCGAGTCGAAGTGGTTGTCGCAGCGAGTGAACCCACCAAGGGGCCAGCCAATGCGAAAGTGACCATCGTCGAATTCTCTGACTTCCAGTGACCGTACTGCTCACGGGTCGGTCCGACCCTCAAGAAGATTCAGGATTCCTACGGCGACCAAGTCAAGATCGTCTTTCGCAACTTTCCGCTGGCCATGCATGCAAGAGCGAAACCTGCCGCTGAAGCATCGGCGTGTGCCCACGATCAGGGCGCCTTTTGGGACTATCACGATAAGCTCTTTGCGAACCAGCGCAAACTGAGTGACGCCGATTTGAAGCAGTATGCAGCCGATCTCGGCTTGGATGCTGCGGAGTTTGACAGTTGCCTTTCGTCCGGAAAGCATCGCGGCGACGTGCAAAAGGAAATGGCGAGCGGCAAGACGTTGGGTGTGACCGGCACGCCGGCGTTCTTCATCAACGGCCGCTTCCTGTCGGGTGCACAGCCGTTCACCGCATTCAAGAAGATCATCGACGAGGAGCTTGGAGGCTAACGGTCTCCGGGTGGTCGTAACGAAACCGGGGCAGGCTTACTCCTTGGCGCTCACAACGAGCGGACTCTGCCAACTAGCGTGGCGATGATGGATGGATCGTCGCCGGCTGGTGTGGCAGGGCCAAGCAGTTAGCCTGTCCCCATCTTTTTGTCTGGCCGGCAACGCCGCCGGTTTCCCTTCCTGTGTCCGTCAAGAATCAGCCTGAAACGTTGTCCGCACCGTCAATGGCGCATTCCACCGGCACTCCGTCGACCATACGCGTGGCGGCTTTGTGGAAGCGTTTGCGGAATTCGGCGGGGGACATCTTGGCGTGTTTGGCCAGTTGTTGGAGTGTCGCGGGGTTTTCGAGGTCCGCTTGTTCCAGGCGGATCATGTAGGCCCGGGCGATGCGGTATTCGTCGGAACAGACATCTACGCGGCGGACTCGGATACGATTGGTCTTGGGGTCGACCATGTCTTCGAAGGCCATGGGGACCAAGTTGCCGCTTACGAGCGTGACCATGATGCCTCTCGCCGAGGCGGCGTCCGGCGAAAGCAGCAATCGGACGGCTCCGTAGCCGAGGCTGCGACAGTAGGCCATGTCCCGTGGGGTGGGGTTTGCGGAACGTAACTCGTAGCCGAGCACGTGGCTGACGATGTTCATGCTGTCTCCGCGGTCGGCGAATCTTTGTTCGAGTTCCTTGCGTAACAGGAAGGCGAGTGGGATTTCGGAAAGTCGGGGATGTCCGGCTGAATCGACGGGTATGGTGTGCCCGAGGAGATGTTCGAAGTCCTCCTGCCTGCTGAGTCGTGACGCAAGTCCTTCGGAGACCACGGCGACGCCGTCGGGTCTGCCCATGGTCTGGCGTTTGAGCATGGCGCCGTCGATGACGTCCGCGATTTGTCCGAGTGAAAGCTCGGGACCGAATTCTTCCGGGATGAGCGTGACGGTCGCGCTGGCGGCTTGTCCGACGGCGAGCGTCAGCCAGCCCGTGGTTCTCCCCATGACGGTCACGATGTACCAGCGTCCGGTGGTGAGTGAATCTTGCATGAGGTTCTTGACGATTTGCGTTCCGCCGTAGCGTGCGGTGGAAAAGCCGAACGTCGCGACGCCGTGGGGCAGTGGGAGGTCGTTGTCGATGGTCTTGGGTACGTGGACGCATCTCAGGTCGCCGCGTGATGCTGCTGACAGAAACCTGCTGCTCAGCGCCGTGTCGTCGCCGCCGATGGTGATCAGGTCGGTTACGCCCAACTCTCGCAGGCGGTCCAGGACGCGCCTGACGAGTGCGTCGTCGGGCTTGACGGTGGCGGCGTGGTTCAGGGTGGACGGGTCGATGAGCGAAGTTCGGGAGATGCGGAGGATGGATCCACCGTCGAAGTGGATGCGTGCGACGCGGGAGATGTCGAGATCGGTGGTGTGCTCGTCGGGGTGAAAGTCGTCGCTGCACAGCCATTTGAATCCGTCGTAGAACCCGATCACCTGGAAGCCCTGGTTGATCGCTTCGATGGTGGCTGCCCCGATGACGGCGTTGATGCCCGGTGCTGGACCGCCGCTGGCGAGTAGGGCGACCTTTTTGACTGCCATGAGAGCGCTCCTGTGCTTTCCTTTACTACGCGATATTCCAGCGTCGGTTCATGTCGCGCGATGAACGATGATATCATCGGCGGGAGGTTCCGTCCGCACGACCGTTTCATGTGTGTGGCGGTGCTTGGGATTTCGATGTCCGGTTCTCAGCTCGACGTGGGGACGCGGGTGTCGAGTTGGTTTCGCGATGGAGGGCGGGGCGGGGCTAGCAGCCGCAGTGACACTACTTGCCACAATAGTCGATGAAGCGTGCGATTTCGCGACGCAAGTCTGCGCGGGGGACGATGCGGTCGACGAAACCGTGTTCGAGCATGAACTCGGCGGTTTGGAATTCGTCGGGCAACTCCTTCTTGATGGTGTTTCGTATGACGCGCGGGCCTGCGAAGCCGATCATCGCGCCGGGTTCTGCGATGATGACGTCGCCGAGGCTTGCGAAGCTGGCTGCGACCCCGGCAGTGGTCGGGTCGGTGGCGACGACGATGTAAAGCCCGCGAGCGTCGTCGAATCTGCCGAGCGCCGCGGAGGTCTTGGCCATCTGCATGAGCGAGACCATTCCTTCCTGCATGCGGGCGCCTCCGGACGCGGTGACGATGACGAGGGGTAGGTCTTCTTCCACCGCGCGCTCGACGGAACGCGTGATTTTTTCCCCGACGACCGCGCCCATGGAAGCCATGATGAAGTCGGGGTTCATCACGGCGAGGATGGTGGCGCGACCTCGGATGAACGCACGTCCGACGACGACGGCGTCGCGTTCGCCGGTGGCGCGTTGGACCTCCTTGAGGCGGTCCTTGTAGGGCACGCGGTCTTTGAACTTCAGCGGGTCGGTTGGTGACAGATCGGCGTAGAGCTCCTCGAACGAACCGGGGTCGACGAGTTGCTCGATGCGTGTGCGGGCGTTGATGCGCCGGTGGTGGCCGCACTCCGGGCAGCAGTGGAGGTTCTCTTGAACCTCTTTCTGGTAGACCATGTGGCCGCAGTTCTGGCAGTTGTCCCAAACGCCCGCCGGGATGTCTCTTTTTTCCACCATTGAATCAATTCCTCTCGGGAGCGGCGTCGGGTGTGTCGTTGCCGGCGCATCGGCTGGCGAGTCTGCGCAAGTCGTTCATGGCTGCGACCGGGTCGGGGGTTCGGAAGATGGCTGAGCCTGCCACGAAGGTATCCACGCCCGCGCCGGCAGCCGCTGCAATGGTTCGCGCGTCGATGCCCCCGTCAATTTCGAGGCGTTGGCTTGACCGAAGCAAAGGTCTGATTCGACGCACGCTGTCGAGAACATCGGGGATGAATGCTTGCCCGCCGAAACCAGGCCAAACGCTCATGACCAGAACCATGTCCACGTCGGCGATCACCGATTCGATGGCGGACACGGGTGTTTTGGGGTTGATGCAGATGCCCGCCGATGCGCCCAGGGTGCGGATGGCGTGGATCACGTCTTGGGGCTTGTCGGTGGCCTCGATGTGGAATGTGATGTGGTCGCATCCCGCTTTGACGAATGCTTCGGCGTATCGCTGGGGTTCCTCGATCATGAGGTGTGCGTCGAAGAACAGTTTCGAATGGGGGCGGAGCGACTCGATCACGCATGGGCCGAAGCTGATGTTGGGGACGAAGTGGCCGTCCATGACGTCAAGGT
>CAYQFV010000165.1:0-9779 GCA_964416845.1 uncultured Phycisphaeraceae bacterium
TCCGTCAGATTCGACAGGGCTCTGCTCCGGCGACGCAGAACTGGACCGGTGCGGTCATGAACGTGCCCCAACCGTAGGACGGTCGCGGAGCGTTCCAACGCCAATTGTGGATCTTCGGGTCCGGCGGCTGCTTGTGAGCGGTCGCCGGACCCTTTTCTTCAACCGTCAGCCCGTGATCGATTGATGCTGCCCCGACACGTTTCCCCGTCCAACGGAATCTCACGCCCGTTCCACCGCTTGGCGGAGATGTGCGACGCAGCGGAATGGGACGTCATGCCTCGACTTTTGGGGCTTGACCGGGCACTTGATTCGTCCATGATAGTCACGGCTGGTGTGCGCCCGGACCGAATCGTAAGTCACCGCTATCGGGCGGCAGACGAAGCGCTCCTGCGATAATGACCAGAAGGATCCGTTGTGCCCATGAATGTCAGTGATTCGTGCTCCTCGCACCGTTTCGGCGGTTGGCAGTGGTTGGTTTTCGGCGTTTTCACCGGGCTGGTACTTGCGTTGCCGTGTTGCGATGCGTTCAACCCCGCGTTCGTTGACGTCCTTGGCCCGGGGGTGGTATCGCCGCGCGGACCGGACTCGTCGGGGCATGTCGTGGTGGCGTTTCGCAATGACACGATCTTCGACGAGCGGGTGCTGCAGGGGCTGGTCGACGCCGGACTCGACCGAGCGCTTCTCGATGTGCCCGATCTGCGGCCACGCGTACGTATGTTGTTGCAGATCACGTTTCTCAACGGTGAATCGCTGCAGGTCGAGTTCAATGACGGCTCTTCGACGATCATTCACCCGGCGATCAACGCGGCCGAGTTTCCAGACCTGACGCGAACGCAGCAGAACAATCTTGTCGTTCAGTGTGATGTCGTTCGTGTCGAGCTGTTGAGCTTACCGTCGATCTTCGTGCCGGATTTCTTTGAATTCACTCGGATCGACCCGGGAGATGCCAACACGCGTCCTTTCCGCGTTCGAACGCGAATCGATCCGCCGCAATTCAAGGTGCTGCAACGAGACAGCGTTGACCAGTTCGGCAACACTTTGGAAGTACGTAACATCGGCGTGCGAGACGCGCCCGCCCCGGCCATCGCTCCGAACTGCGGATCGGTGGTCACCATCACAATGTCGGGCACTTTGACATTGCCGACCGAGCGAAACGCGTTCGGTGAGGATACTGTGGGAGTGTTGGTCACCGACACCGCAAGGATCGCCGCAAGCCCAGGTCAGTTTCGGATCAACGTCGGCATCCGTTAATCGCTGACGACCATCGGCGCCGCCCGTCAGCGGCCGTGGACGGAGAATCTTGTCTTGACTACACCAAGCCGTTCAAACTCCAGAACCGAACTTCGCCGAATCCGCGTCGCGTTGGCGACGTGTCTGATCGGCGCGGTCAGTCTGGTGGCAGGCGCGGGGGGCTGTTTCGATCCGCTCATCTTCAACCCCGCGTTCGTGAACCAGTTCGAGGGAGGACTTTTTCCGTTCGTTCCAGGGCGCAAGAACGACTTGCTGCTCATCCGAACGGTGAACACAACCAATGTCACAATGCGGTTTCTGGTCACAATCGAGCGTACGCGCATCTTGTCGTCGGGACCGGACGGCGGGGCCATCAACGAGTCGGAAACCACCGAGTTGTTCACCATTCCCGGGTCAAAGTCCAACGAATCCGGAACCCTGTTCGATTGTTCGGCTGAGAATCCGATCTCCAGAATCGGGCTTGGTGAGAACATCAATCGCCCTGATACCGAGCCGGGGATATTCGTCGGGGGTGTGGGCGACATCGAACAAGGGTTTGGCGTTCCTCCCAACATCAATCCGTTGAGTCGAGACGCGGGCGACTTCAAATGCGGCGACACCGTCGTTTTCGAAGCCTTCACCAGCGCCAACGCACCGGGTGGATTCAAGGTTCGTGCGTTCGTGCTCGATGCTGACACCCAGCCGATCAACACCACACGCGACACGTTCACGGCCGCCGCAGAGTTTCTGCGAGATCGGCCGACGGAGAATTAGGACCAGAGGTTTTTCTACGGGGATCCCAGATGTTTTCGAGGTTAATTCAACGATGCGGCGGTCGCCCCGCCATCAAGAGACTGTGGTTCACCGCTGCTACTGTGGTCGCTGGCACGGTGGCCAACGATTGCAATATGCTTTTCAAAGACTCGTTTGTGTCTGCGACGAAAGCAACGCTCGCATCGCTATTGGCCCCGGGCAATTTTGATTTCAACGCGCTCACGCAACAGCTTCTGGGCATGAACTAAGCCTCCGAGCAGGCCGCGGACTTAAACGCCGAACACCGGGGCGGACAGATCCATCTGCGGGCCGTGCGCGCTACTGCGTCAGCTTCGATCCCTTGTGGCGTTCAATCGTTGTCTCCGAGCAAATCGGCAGACCCCCCAGACGAGCGCGGCGAATGCGCAATCGTTGGCGGCCGTCAGGAGATGCGTCGTCCACGGCGCGCCCACCGAATGACGAACGCCGAGGAACATGGGAATCGGCGTCTGGACGCGCGCTTCGGTGATTGGCCAGAACAACTCCACGCCCCGCCCGAACGTCATCGCGTCGAGCGCGACATGGGAGAGGCACGCAACGCTGCCGATCCAGAACATTCGAGAGAACGCCGTACCGCAGGTCCATCGCCCAGCCCCTGCAAACACGACACCGACCAACAGACTGAAGGCGATGCTGTGCGTCGCACCATTGTGGTAGTAGGCCATCCCCTTGCCGGATAGCACGCCGACCGCGACGTCCACATCGGGCGCCATCAAACACGCGAGCACGCCAACGCCGATCAACGACCGACGTCGACTCGATAGGCCGGATGGCAGGCAGCGTTTCGTTGCAGGCCACAAGGCAAACGTCAAAGAGCAATGGGCGATGGGTGATGGCATGATTCAGCGTGTACTCGAGATTCGTCGCGACGACGACGACGAACGGCCGCACGCCGGAATCCGCGGCAGTCGCATCCGCCGCCGATCGGCGCAATCGTTCTCGTGGTTCCCGGCGCTGGGTGCTCGACGTCCAACGGGGTTACGATTTTCGCCGGGCAGGGTCGAACCGGAACACCTTGACGGACGAGTGAGGCTGAACGACGCGAACGTCGAAGTACGCTTTGAGGTCGGTGGCATCGTACATCCACGAGTGAACACTTCCGTGAATAACGTCGTCGGTTTCGTCGACCAACCACATCGGCTTTTGCACTGCGACCAGTCCATCGCTTGAGCGTGGCATGGTCTGCACCGCCGCGTCCTGCAAGTAATATCGACCGATCATCGGATTCGGGCAAACGACCAAGTCGCCGGGTTGTCGATGGGCTGCGACGTAGGCGAAGGCGTCACGCCAGCGGGTGTGGTAGCCAACGCCGCTCGTGTAGTATCCGTAGTTAGTCCACGCCATCGCAACCAACAGCAACGCCGCAGGAACCACCGCGGTGACCCATCCCGCGCGTTGGCGCAAGATCGTGTAGGTGTGGTCGATTCCGATGGCTGCCAGCGCCAACCACCCGAACACGCATACGAAGACGTATCGCAACCCAACGTAACTGCGCATCGAGATGATCGCGTAGGCGACGGTCGGCATGACAGCGGCGAGCAGCAGGAAGGTGACCAGCCGGTCGCCGCGCCGCAAACGCCCCCACACCGACAGGAGTCCGAACATCACGACCGCCGGGCCGACCATGAACACGGTCCCAAGAATCAACGTCTTGACGGTGTTGTAATGGTCACCGGAAAACTGTGACCATTGGGACGGATTGCGCGAGACGTCAAGCGAGAGCACGCCCGCACAAATCGCCAACGTCGCGATTGCGCCAACCCAACCGAAAGCGCCCCATCGCACGGGTTGACGACGAGCAAGCCCCCACAGCCAGTCCAATCCAAAGACGGCTGCGATAACGAGCGCGGGTGGCTGCGACAAGAAGGCCAGCAGTAGCACCACAAACGACCACGCCATCCTCGCGCGCGAAGCGTCGCGCGTCGCGACGAAATACCAGATGAGGCAGAGGTTGTAGAACAAGAATTGCTGGGTGTAGAAACGCGACGCTTGAGACCAGAAGATGTGCCACGGCGCGACAGCCAAGAGCAGCATCAGAATACCCGCTACCCGAGGGCCGAACAGACGGCAGCATGCCAACCCCAGCAGCGGTATCGTCACAATGCCGATGAGCGCGGACGGCAGTCGGCACGTCCACTCGTTGATCCCCATCGCTCGCCATTTCTCGGGCGCGTCGATCGGAATCTCAGACGGTTTAACGCCGTAAGCCCACAACCCCAGAGCGGTCGGCACGTAGCCGAGAACCTTGGATTTGTGTATCTCGGACAGGTTGGCGCAGTCACGAACCGTGTTGAGCTCGTCCACCCAGAAGCTCGCGCGATCCAGATTGTGAATCCTCAAGCCGGCGGCGAGCGCGGTGACCACCACAAGGCAAAGCCAAAACCCAGGCGTTGGGGCGGCCGGCTGCAGTGTCGAGTCGGACTTCCAGTTGAGTTCAACCTGGGCTTGGCGCATCTGGTCTACCGGGGGCTTTGCGCGCTGCCCGCGGGACCCTCGCGGGACGAGCGCATTGACGTTTGACACAGCGCAGCTCCAAGCCCTCTGCACTACCGACACGAAGTTCGCCAGCCCGGAGGCGATCAAGGTGCGACACGAGTGGCGCGAGCGCGTTCGACAACCAGTATTATTCCCGGCCGGCCACCCATCGTTCACGAGCATCCGATCGGCTTCGATTCTTGATGCGGAGCTTAGCGACAGCCAGGCGATCATGCCACCACAACTATCAAGTGAGAGTGAGCAGGGCCCAAGGTCGGGTACTCCACAGCGCTGTCGACACGTACGATAGACGGCGGTGCCCAGTGCGCCGCACAAACAATGTCGACCTGTCCGGGGCGATACTCGGGTTATTCTCGGAGACCAATTCCGCTGGTTCTGCTGCGATCGTCGAGGCGAAACGTTCGGCAGGGCTGATGCGATGATGGTGGCCGATTGGAGCCTGCTGCGACGCGAATTCTCGGACCCGCGGTGACGTCCTGCCCGCGTCCGGACGCACATGCGGAAGAACCGACCGTTCGGGGTTGATTTTTGGCGACGTTCACGTCAGGATGCCGCGGTGTCATCGGTATTCCGGTGAGCACAGCGGCGTAGCTCAGCTGGTTAGAGCGGCGGATTCATAGCCCGCAGGTCGACGGTTCGAGTCCGTCCGCCGCTAATGACGTAAACGCTGAAGCCGAGGTGAGTTACGGATGCTCGCCAGGGCTAGGGGGTGGCTGTGGTTGAGGCGGCGTGCTGAGGGCGTGGCGACCGGTCTTTTTCCCACCCTTCTCACCTAGCGTCTGGGCGGTCGGCGTCTTGGGTGCTTCGCCGACGAGCGATGTCATGGCCGTCGCCAAGTCGACAATCCAATCTCCGTCGCGCGGGGGTTTCTTGAAGTCGTTGAAGAACATGCCGCTCGGGCCTTCCTCTTGTTCACCGTAGAAGAATATCTGTTTGACCATTTCGCGCGGCACGGGGGGCGTTTTGTCCCAGCGGGCACCGTTGTCGTAGGTAAAAACAACATCCCAAAGCGGTGACTTTTCCGGCCCGACGTTCTTCCCGCGTCGCTCTTGCTCACGCCACCAATGATCGGTCGGGAGCGCGGCATCCATGCCTTTTTCGATGTCCCTCAAGTACGACGGATAGACATTCACCGAGTAGCTCGTTCCCACAAGCCGCTTGGGGTCCCAATACTGTTGGACCCGCGGATCGACGAACATCTTGCTCATCTCGATTGCAGACCCTTCGGTATCGCCGCTCACCATCGGGACCCAGACGACATGGATGCCCAGATTCAGATCGGGATATCCGGTGACCACCGATTCGAGCACCGCACGGGCGCCGTAGACGCAGCCGCCTCACGTCGGCGACAGAATAGCCACAATCTGAGCCCGACCCGGTTGATGATTGAATCGAGCGGCCAACGGCGCGATCCCGTCGGCAAGGGAAACCAGATGGGATGACCCGGCTGAAGTTCCGGCTACGGTCGCGACCCCCGCAAGCAGTATGGCGGCTTCTGGAACGGTCATCACTATCTCCTGATGTGCAGCGGTTCATCTGTCGCCGGGATTACGAGGGCGGCAGGGCAAAGGCGTTTCGAACGCGGGCGATGAATGCGTCCGGCGGTTCGAAGTTCTGCAACCGATCGACAAGGCGGCCTGAACTGTCAACGAAGAACACATCGGGAATCGCATCCACACCGTAGGCGTCACCCAGGTCGGGATACTTGTCCAGGTCCACGTAAACCAGCTCAACCAAGCGAAGAACCTTTACCACATCAGGATGTCCCAGCGTCTCGTGCTTCAACTGACGGCAGGCGAGGCACCATTCTGCCCAAAAGTCAATCAGGAGGGGCTTATTCGCCTCCTTCGCCCGATCGATCGCTTCGACGAAGAACTTTGGAGCATCCGGCGGAACCGGTAATTGAGTCCGCAACGCCAACTTAGCCGCCGTCGACGGCGGCATGGTCGGCGACTTCGCCTCGTAGCCGAGCTTTGCAATGGCGGCAGTGAACGCGTTCGGTCCTGTCGCCTTCGAGTCGTAGACGATCGTGACCAGATCTCTCGCGTAGTCCCAGGTCACCCGCTTCGTACCGTTGATCCCTTCCAGGGATTCCGTGACCGCGTCCGGTCACCCCAGTCACGTGGCACCGGACTTGGCCTTCAGCATTCCGTGTACTTGGAAGGCTATCTTGGCGAAGTCGTCGTGCGTGGGAATCTCGTCGCGTCGCATCTGTTGACATCCGGCACTGCCGGCAAGAGCGAAGAACAGAATCATTGGGTGACGTCGGTCCATCGAGGGCTTCTCCCGAACTTCTTCAAGTGTACACCTTGAACCCAGGTACAAGGTCAAGGACTGAACGGCATTTGCGCGCTAAAACGACATGTTCCGACGATTCATCGTTTGCTGCGTCGATCGGTCTGACGCAAGTCGCTCAGAATCGGACAGCCCTTCCGCGACTTGTGGCAGCGATTCAGAGCGGAATGTAGTGTTCCTTGGACGCTCTTGAGCTCGGCGATTCGACGTGCAATTTCGGCGAGACGTTCTTCGATCATGACTTGAACCTGTCTGCACGAGGTACGCTCGTCCAATGCAAGAAGTGCCTTGATGTTTTCCAGCGAGAAGCCCACGGATTGCGCTGAGCGGATGAACCGGAGTTGCGTGACAGCGTTGGCGTTGTACAGCCGGTATCCAGCCCGGCTTCGACCGGCAGGCGAGAGCAAACCTTGGCGCTCGTAGTAGCGCAGCGTGCTCGTTGCGACGCCGACCTCGGCAGCGGTCTGTCCGATCGTATTCAGTTCATTGGTTCGTTGGATGTCGCCCACCTCCAAAGCATGACAGCAGCAAGACCGTGCGATGAACTCGAACTGAGGTCCGGAGTCGCCGGGCGGTCGAGCAGGGCGACGACCGGGCTGACTGCTCGCGACGGCTACGGACTGTCGACCGACAGGTCGCGGGCGTAGCGACGGACGTATGCACGATAAAACCAAAAGAAAACTGAGGAGCAGGAAGACTAATCCCGTACCGTGCATACAAGAGCACAAACGAAGGTTGTCCTCGTAGCCCGTTCGTCTTCATCTGGTTACGCGTGCAGAACTTCGAACAGCGTCGCTGCGCTTCGCATCGTGTGGCACCCGCGAAGTTGGAAGACTTGGGTAGCCATCGAAGCGATCGCGGCGTCGGAACCAATCTGCGGCGCGCTGCCTGTCCTTCATATATAGTCTTCGGTTTCGCCGATAGCAATGTCGAACAGAAAACCTCGGCTGCCGAGCAACGAGGTCGTCGAAGACAACTGAAATCGAAAAGAGTAGTCAGCGGTGAAAACGGCGAACGGGAATGAGCCTCGTCAATCGGTGCACACGGGATCAGGACGTTCACGCTAAGAAAAGGGAGATCGCGGCGATATTCTTCGGTCGCTTCGGCGAACACGCCGAGCGGGTGATTTGAATGTCCGTGTCGTTCAGGACCCCGGCCTACTCACCCGCGGCGGCATCACGCACATTCACGTTCTGGAGTGGGTCAGAATTGACGAGATTGCAACATGGATCGCTGTACGACGTAGGGTCGCACAACGGCGTTTCGGACGGACCGGTCGTGCAATATTATGGAACTTGGCGTGTGGTGGTCGTAGGACCTTTTCCAAAAACTGTGCCGGCGACCCATCGACCTTGGGTCGAGACGGTGGTATTCGGCGGGATTCGAAGGGCGGGCGATCCGCCACCCATCAGTACTTACTATTGCTGGCCGCGTAGGTCTAGACAGAGCAGTCTTGGCGCATGTTTTTTGTCGAGGGTGGGTCTGTTTTGCGCAACGTACAGTAGTCCGCGGCTGAGCACTGGGGCGGACCACGTTTCGGTTGCGTCGAACAGTCTTGCGCGTTCGAGCACAGTGCAACCTTTGGGAGAAAGGTCGAGCAGCAGCAGGTGGCCTCTCTCGCCGAGGCACACGAATCTATTCCCTGCCCGAATCAGTGAGCCTCGCATGGGAGTGATGGTCATTTTGGATGGCTTGCCGTTGCGTTTTATGGTTTCGGTCCATTCCGGTTGGGTTCGCCATACGGCTTTTCCGGATTTCAGATTCAGACAGACGATGGCTGCATTGCCCTGACTCGTGCCGCTGTATCCATACAGATAGTCGCCTTTGACAATGGGCGTGGCCCAGTGGCTCTCGAATTCGCGAGTGTTCCACAGTTCCTTGTACCCGCCGCCCTCGAGCGCACGAATAAGAGAACTGCCAGTACGATAAGAACTCGTTACGAAGATATCGTTGCCGATGACCAGTGGGGTTGAGGCGTTGACCGATTCGTATCGCTTGCCCCGAAAGGGAAAACGCAGGTCGATCTTGCCGTCCGCCGGGTCGATCGTCAGTAGGCCGCCGGTGGGCGGTCGGACATCTCCGCCGGCGAAGACGACAATGCGCGGGCGAGAATGAATGGTGGCTGGCACAGGTGTCGCATAACTCTGCCCCCATTGGTCGCCCGCGGTCCAGACAACTTTTCCCGTGGCCTTGTCGAACGCAACGACGCAGGGACCGGGAGCGCCGACGTTGACGATCAGAAGATTGCCGTAGACCAGCGGGCTCGTCCCAGTGCCGAAGTAGTTGTGTCCCAGTCCGTACTCCTTGTTGAGATTGCGCTTCCAGACGACTTTGCCACTGTGCAGATCGAGGCAGTGGAGCATTCCGATCACGCCAAGTGTGTAGACACGGTCGCCATCAATAGCCGGTGACGACCTTGGCCCGTTGCTGAACCCGTATCGATCGACGTAGTCGGATGGGTATCGAAACTGCCAATACCGCGTGCCCTTCTGTGGGTGAAGACACTCGACGATCTCCTCTTCTCCCATGCGGTGCATGTAGACGAGGCGGTCGCCCACGATCGACGGCGACGAAAAACTCGCTCCGCGATCCAGCGACCAGACGAGCGGCGGGCCTGTCGCAGGCCAACGCCGCAGCAGTGGCGATTCATCGACCCCGCCGTCATGGTTTGGGCCGAGGAAGCATGGCCAGTCCGTCACGTGCGCACCTGGGGCAAGAGGCTTGGCGGGTTTGTGGAAGTGTAGACGACTCGACGGGTTGTTCTGGGACGTGTCTTGTGCACTTGCGACAGCACCAGCCCGAAAGTACACGAGCGTGCAGAGAACTGCTGCGACCATTGGTCCTGTTGCTAAAACGCGTGTGCGCATCGATCCACCTCCGGTTCACGGATTGCCCGATTCAGCGGCTGTCGTTCGGCCCGAGGGTCGCAAGAATACCAGCTCATT